>NZ_CAXBOD010000036.1:0-50484 GCF_963977235.1 uncultured Albimonas sp. | reverse complement strand
CGCTGAACCAAACGGTGCGCCGCAGCGCCTCGTCGGTGAGCGGCTATCTAGGGGGTTTCGAAGATGGCGTCAACAGGCCCCCGTCAGAAAACTGTCACGACACGGGGGAGGGGCCAAGGCATTGTGTGCGCTGCGTCATGTTAGGGGATGGCCCGGCCAGCCGCGCGCCCTGCCCCCCGGAATCGGGTGATTTCGCCCTGAATCGGGCCGAATCCGGAGGGGAATCGCGTCTTCGGATGTCGGGAATAAATCGTGTGACGTTGCGTTCCTGGCGGAACCGGCCCTCGGCGCCCCCTCCGATCCCCGAGGCGGGCGTCGACTTGCGTTGCGGCGCGGCAGGGGTGACGTCGCGGCCGCAGCCGATTTCGGCCCGTGAACGAGTCGGGGGCGAGTCGGTTGCCCGACTCGCCCCCGCTTTCGGTCCGGGTCTGGCCAGACGCGCCCGCCGGGCCCGGAGGTCAGTGCAGCGTGGCCCCCGCCTCGGCCGAGGCGCCTCGGGCGCGGTCGCCGATCACCAGCCCCTCGGGGCCGCAGCCCACCGGCACCACCTCGCCGTCGCGGATCCGGCCGGCCAGCAGACGCTCGGCCAGCGGGTCCTGCAGGGCCTTCTGGATAACCCGCTTCAAGGGACGCGCGCCGTAGACCGGATCGTAGCCCCGATCGGCCAGCCAGGTGCGCGCCTCGGGCGCAAGCTCGAGGTGGATCTTGCGATCCGCCAGCCGGCCCTCCAGCCCGCGGAGCTGGATGGTGACGATGCCGTCCATGTGCTCCCGGCTCAGCCGCTCGAACAGAACGATCTCGTCGAGGCGGTTGAGGAACTCGGGCCGGAAGTGCGCGCGCACCGCGCCCATCACCGGCTCGCGCGCGTCGGAGGCCTGCGCCCCGTCGGGCAGCGAGGTCAGGAACTCCGAGCCCAGGTTCGAGGTCAGGATCACCAGCGTGTTGCGGAAATCCACCGTGCGGCCCTGGCCGTCGGTCAGCCGACCCTCGTCCAGCATCTGCAGCAACACGTTGAACACGTCGGGATGCGCCTTCTCGACCTCGTCGAACAGGACCACCTGGTAGGGACGCCGGCGCACCGCCTCGGTCAGCACGCCGCCCTCATCGTAGCCGACATAGCCCGGAGGGGCGCCGATCAGGCGGGAGACGGCGTGCTTCTCCATGAACTCGGACATGTCGATGCGCACCATCGCCTGGTCGTCGTCGAACAGGAACTCGGCCAGCGCCTTGGTCAGCTCGGTCTTGCCGACGCCGGTCGGGCCCAGGAACAGGAAGCTGCCGATCGGGCGGTTGGGGTCCGACAGGCCCGCCCGCGCCCGGCGCACCGCGCTGGCGACGGCGTGAACCGCGTCCTCCTGGCCGACCACGCGGGCGCCGATCACCTCCTCCATCCGCAGGAGCTTGTCGCGCTCGCCCTCCAGCATCTTGTCCACCGGCACGCCGGTCCAGCGGGAGACGACGGCCGCCACATGCTCGGGCAGCACCGCCTCCTCGACCATCACGTCGCTCTGCTCCTGGCTCTCGGCCTCGGCGAGGCGCTTCTCGAGGTCGGGGATCACGCCGTAGGCGAGCTCTCCGGCCTTGGCGAGGTCGCCGCGGCGCTTGGCGTTCTCGAGCTCCACCCTTGCGCCGTCGAGCTTCTCCTTCAGGTCGCGGGAGCCCTGGAGCTTGTCGCGCTCGGCCTGCCAGCGGGCGGTCATCGCGGCCGACTGCTCCTGCAGCTGGGCGAGGTCTCCGGTGATCTTCTCCAGCCGGTCCTGGGAGGCCTGGTCGCTCTCCTTCTTCAGCGCCTCGGCCTCGATCTGCTTCTGCAGGATGTCGCGGTCGAGCTGGTCGAGCTCCTCGGGCTTGCTGTCCACCTCCATGCGCAGGCGCGAGGCCGCCTCGTCCATCAGGTCGATGGCCTTGTCGGGCAGGAAGCGGTCGGCGATGTAGCGCGCCGACAGGGTCGCGGCCGAGACCAGTGAGGCGTCGGAGATGCGCACCCCGTGGTGGACCTCGTACTTCTCCTTGATGCCGCGCAGGATCGAGATGGTGTCCTCGACCGTCGGCTCGGTCACGAACACCGGCTGGAAGCGACGGGCGAGCGCGGCGTCCTTCTCCACATGCTTGCGGTATTCGTCGAGCGTGGTGGCGCCCACGCAGTGCAGCTCGCCGCGCGCGAGCGCGGGTTTCAGCAGGTTCGAGGCGTCCATCGCGCCGTCGCCCTTGCCCGCGCCCACGAGCGTGTGCATCTCGTCGATGAACAGCACGATCTCGCCGTTCGAGGAGGTCACCTCGTTCAGCACGGCCTTCAGACGCTCCTCGAACTCGCCGCGATACTTCGCGCCGGCGATCAGGGCGCCCATGTCGAGGCTGAGGAGCTTCTTGTCCTGCAGGCTCTCGGGCACGTCGCCGTTGACGATGCGCATGGCCAGGCCCTCGGCGATGGCGGTCTTGCCGACGCCGGGCTCGCCGATCAGCACGGGGTTGTTCTTGGTCCGACGGCTCAGCACCTGGATGCAGCGGCGGATCTCCTCGTCGCGGCCGATGACCGGGTCGATCTTGCCCTCGCGGGCGGCCTCGGTCAGGTCGCGGGCGTATTTCTTGAGCGCCTCGAAGCTGTCCTCGGCCGAGGCGCTGTCGGCCGTGCGGCCCTTGCGCGTGTCCTCGATGGCCTTGTTGAGGGCCTGGGGCGTGACGCCGCCATCGCCCAGCGCCTTGGAGGCGTCGGACTTCTGGATCGCGAGCGCAGTCAGCAGCCGCTCGACGGTGACGAAACTGTCGGAGGCCTTCTTGGCCAGCTGCTCGGCCTGGTCGATCACCTGGGCGAAGGACTGGTCGAGATAGACCTGCCCGCCCTGCACCTTGGGCAGCTTGGCGACGGCGAGGTCGTTGGCCGTGCGCACCGCCTGCGCGTCGCCGCCGGCCCGCGCGATGAGGCTGGTCGCGAACCCCTGGTCGTCGTCGAGCAGGGCCTTGAGCAGATGGTCGGGGGTCAGTCGCTGGTGACTTTCGCGCATCGCGATGGTCTGGGCCGCCTGCACGAACCCGCGCGCGCGGTCGGTGAACTTTTCCAAGTTCATGCTCGCTCTCCTTTCAGCGCCGCTCGCCTCGGCGCCCTCTCTGAGGCGCGCCCGGACCGGCCTGTGATGTGTGATCGAGACGCCCATCCGGCGCGCCCCGATTTGAGAAGGATATGGGCGGGGAACCGGGGCCTCACAAGACCTTGAGCTTGCGGTTTCGCGCCCGCGCGCGTATCGCGGGGGAACCCTGCCAGACCCCCTATCAGGAGCCGCGCCATGTCCGTCGCAGCCTTTCCCGCGCGCACGCCCGCAGCCGGACCCGACCCTCGCGACCGCCTGATCGTGGCGCTCGACGTGCCCGACGGAGCCAGCGCCATGGCGATGGCCGGGCGGCTGGGGGAGGCGGTCACCTTCTACAAGATCGGTCTGGGGATGCTGACCACCGGCGGGCTGGCCGCGGCGATGGAGCTCAAGGACCAGGGCAAGCGGGTGTTCCTGGACCTGAAGCTGTTCGACATCCCCGCCACGATCGAGCATGCGGTGCGCCGCCTCGCGACCTTCGACCTCGACTTCCTGACGGTGCACGGCGATCCCAGCGTGGTCCGCGCCGCGGCCGAGGGGGCGGCGGGCTCGGGCATGAAGATCCTTGCGGTGACCGTGCTGACCAGTTCGGACCGCGGCGACCTCGATGCGGCGCTGATCCGGGGGGGCGACCTCTCGGAGCTGGTGGCCGAGCGCGCCGCCCGCGCCTGGGAGGCCGGGGCCGACGGCGTCATCGCCTCGGCGCAGGAGGCCGGGGCCCTGCGCGCCCTGCGCCAGAGCGAGGGCCGCCTGATCGTGACGCCCGGCATCCGGCCCGCGGGCAGCGCGACCGACGACCAGAAGCGCATCTCGACGCCAGGCGCGGCGGTGCAGGCGGGGGCGGACCATATCGTGGTCGGGCGGCCGGTGTGGCAGGCCGCCGATCCGGCGGCGGCCGCGCGCGCCATTCAGGCGGCGATGCCCTGAGAGGCCGGTCTGCGCTCCTGACTCGCCAGCCACCCGGCGCTTCGCGAGGGCTTGGGACCGCGGGGCGTCGTGCAGACGGGCGTCTGCACGGCTCTTGTGCGCGGGACGTGGGGATCAGTCGGCCAGCGCGGCCTGGAATTCGCGCCACTCGCCCGGGCTCATGCCGCTGGTCGCCTGCGTGACCTGCTCGCCGGCCAGCATCCGCTTCAGGCAGGCGATGGCCGAGGCGCTGAACTGCACGCCGCCCAGCCTGTATTCCTCGAACGCCTCGTAGGCGGCGGGGACCCAGGCCTTGGCGATCTCGCACATCGCGTCGGCATAGACCCGGATCT
Organism: uncultured Albimonas sp.; assembly: GCF_963977235.1. Taxonomy (NCBI): domain Bacteria; kingdom Pseudomonadati; phylum Pseudomonadota; class Alphaproteobacteria; order Rhodobacterales; family Paracoccaceae; genus Albimonas; species uncultured Albimonas sp. The sequence continues at coordinate 46,139 of NZ_CAXBOD010000036.1, read as the reverse complement.
CGTGCTGCGCGTGGGGATCGGCGCGCAGCCGGAGGAAGTGGAACAGGTTGTGAAGGTCGATCTTCCAGTACCACTGCGTGTAGACGTTCGCGGTCAGGTTCATCCGCGCCAGCTCTCGCGCCAGCCCCGCGCGCTCGGGATCCACCGGCGCGCCGTCCGGCCCCTCGTTCAGCATCCACTGGTAGTTGTCGTAGCCGCGCCCGGAATCCTCGCGCAGCAGGCGCAGCACCGCCTCCGCCTCCTCGCCCTGCAGGACCGAGCCGCGCCCCTGCCGGTTGGCGCTGCTCTGGGCGGCCAGCTGCTCGGGCTGGGGGATGTAGAACTCCCGGTCCAGGATCGAGTAGCGGGCGGAATATTCGTTCACGTTCGCGGTGCGGTGGCGGATCCACTGGCGGGCGACGAAGATCGGCAGCTTCACGTGCAGCTTGATCTCGCACATCTCGAAGGGGGTCGAGTGCCAGTGCCGCATCAGGTAGCGGATCAGCCCGCGGTCGTCGCGGGCCTTGCGCGTGCCCGCCCCGTAGCTGACCCGCGCCGCCTGCACGATGGCCGCGTCGTCGCCCATGTAGTCCACGACCCGCACGAACCCGTGGTCCAGAACCGGGACCGCGGAATAGAGCATCGCCTCGATCCCCTCGGACACCGGACGCAGCGTCGGACGCGTCTCGGCGCGCGCGGCGTCGATTTCGGCCTGTTGTTCCGGGCTGAGCGTCATAAGTTCTCCCCGAGGCATAACGAGCGGCATTCGGCGCGAGCCGAGTCGCCCCCATCCATATCTGGCGCCCAAGACAGAAGGAACCCCCAGATGCAGATCAAATACCTCCACACCATGGTTCGCGTGAAGGACATCGACGCCTCGAAGGCGTTCTACTGCGACCTGCTGGGCCTGACGGAGGTGCGCCGCATCGACAACGAGGCCGGCAAGTTCACGCTGGTGTTCCTCGCCCCCCCGGGCCAGGAGGCCGCGCAGGTCGAGCTGACCCACAACTGGGGCTCGGACGAGGACTACGGCTCGGGCCGCAACTTCGGTCACCTCGCCTACGAGGTCGAGGACATCTACGCGATGTGCGAGAAGCTGCAGGCCGCCGGCGTGACCATCAACCGCCCCCCGCGCGAGGGCCGCATGGCCTTCGTGAAAAGCCCCGACGGCGTCTCGGTCGAGCTGCTGCAGATGGGCGAGGCCAAGCCGGTCCAGGAGCCCTGGGCCAGCATGGAGAACACCGGAAGCTGGTGACCCGCACATGACCCGCGCCCTGCCCCGCCTGCCCGCTCCGCTCCTCCCCGCTCGTCGGGGGGGGCCCGCGGTGCGCGGGGCAGCGCCGGAAGCGCCGCCGGTGCGCGGCGCAGGGCCGGAAGCGCCGCCGGTCCGCGGCGCAGGGCCAGAGGCGCCGCCGGTGCGCGGCGCGGGGCCAGAGGCGCCGCCGGTCCGCGGCGCGGGGCGGGGGAGGCGCCGGGCGGGCGCGCTCGCCGTCCTGTTCGCGACCCTGACCGGGGCCGGCCCCGCCTCGGCCGCCTGCGCGCTGGGGCTGGCGCTGGCGCTCGACGTCTCTTCCTCGGTGGACGAGACGGAATACGCCCTTCAGGCGCAGGGCCTGGCCGAGGCGCTCGAGGACGCCGACGTCAAGGAGGCGCTGCTCGATCCCGGCACGGGAGAGGTGCGGATCGCCGTCTACGAATGGTCGGGTCGCTGGCAGCACGCGCTGGTGGCCGACTGGCGCCCGATGACCAGCCCCCAGGCGGTCGACGCGCTGGCCGCGCGGGTGCGCACGGCGGCGCGCAGCCACTCCGACTATCCCACCGCGCTGGGCCATGCGATCGGCTTCGGCGCCCGCCTGCTGGAGGATGTGCGCGACTGCGAGCGGCGGGTGCTGGACGTCTCGGGCGACGGCGCCAACAACGACGGGTTCGAGCCGCCCTCGGCCTACGCCAGCTTTCCCATGGACGACGTCACCGTGAACGCGCTGGTGGTGGGGGGCGTCGCGCGCCCGCAGCTGGTGCGCTATTTCGAGAAGATGGTGGTCAAGGGCCCCGGCGCCTTCGCCGAGGTGGCCGAGGACTACCGCGACTATGCCCGCGCGATGAAGCGCAAGCTGCTGCGCGAGATCCGCCCCCCGCTGGCGATCGGCGCGCTGGAACCCGACGCCGCGCCCCTGCCCCCCGGCTGAGGCGCGCCGCGACCCAGGACAGGGAGATCTCATGCAGGACGCCCGCTGCGCGCCCGACGCCCCTCCGCGCTCCGAGGAGAGCGCGGGCCAGTCCCTCCGCCTGCACGGGCTGCATGTCGACCTGCACGGGCCCGCGGACGCGCCGGCGCCGACGCTGCTGCTGGTCCACGGCTTCATGGCCAGTCGCGCGCAATGGCACGGCAACCTCGCGCGTCTGTCGCGCCGCCGCCGGGTGGCGGTGGTCGAGCTGCTGGGCCACGGCCGCTCCGACGCGCCGCGCGATCCCGCGGCCTACGAGGTCGCCCGCTACATCGACGCGTTCGAGGCCCTGCGCGAGCGGCTGGGCGGCCGGCGCTGGCATCTGTGCGGGCAGAGCCTGGGCGCGGGGATCTCGGTCTCCTACGCGCTGGCGCGGCCGGAGTCGGTGATCGCCCACGCCTTCACCAACTCGGGCGCGGTGATGACCCATCCCGCCGACGCCGCGAAGGTGGCCGAGCGGCGCGCCACCGCCGCCGCGATCCGCGCCGGCGGACGCGAGAAGCTGCCCGAGGCCCGCGTGCACCCCTCGCGCGCCACCCGCTACCCGCCGCAGACCCTGGCGCGGCTGATGCAGGACGCGGCGCGCCTCGACCCCGAGGCGATGGCGCTGGCGATGGAGGTGACGGTGGCCGGCACGGGCGCCATGCACCGGCTGGAGGCGCTGCGCCTGCCGACCCTGCTGATCAACGGGCGCTGGGAGAAGCGCTTCCAGACCCACCTGCCCGCCCTGCGCGCGGGGATCCCGCATCTCGAGGTCGTGGACCTCGAGGGCGGCCATTCGATCAACGCCGAGCGGCCCGAGGCGTTCGACGCGGCGCTGGAGGCGTTTCTGGACCGTCACCCCGGCCCCTGACGCCGACGCCCGCGGCCCGCGGGAGGCCCCGGGTCAAGCTCGGGGCGCCGGCCCGCCCGGGAACGCCCGGGCGCGGACCCGTCGTCGCGCCGCCCCTATATCTCGCGGTATTTGCGCGACTCCCGCCCAGATGCGGGACCTGCGCCCACGCCGCCCATTGAATTCGGCCGCCGCGGCGCGCGATACTCCGCCCCCAACGACACGAACCGAGCAGGACCCCCGCCATGGCCGAGCCCGCGCGCAAGACCGTCGGCAAGACAGCGGGCGAAGACCTCTTCGCCGCCAACGACGCCGACGAGTCCTACAACGCCTCCTCGATCGAGGTGCTCGAGGGGCTGGAGCCGGTCCGCAAGCGCCCCGGCATGTATGTCGGCGGCACCGACGAGCGCGCCCTGCACCACCTGGTCGCGGAGGTGCTGGACAACTCGATGGACGAGGCCGTCGCCGGCCACGCCAGCCGCATCGAGATGGAACTCGCCGCCGAGGGAACCTGCACCGTGCGCGACAACGGCCGCGGCATCCCCGTCGATCCCCACCCGCGCTTCCCGGAGAAATCGGCCCTCGAGGTCATCCTCTGCACGCTCCACGCCGGCGGCAAGTTCGGCGGCAAGGCCTACCAGACCTCGGGCGGTCTGCACGGGGTGGGCATCTCGGTGGTCAACGCGCTGTCGGACGCGGTGACGGTCGAGGTGGCGCGCAACAGAATCCTGTGGCGACAGCAGTTCTCGAAGGGCAAGCCGCTGGGCCCGGTCGAGCAGGCCGGCCAGGCCCCCAACCGCCGCGGCACCACCGTCAGCTTCCACCCCGACCCCGAGATCTTCGGCGCCCGCGCCATGCTCAAGCCCGCGCGGCTGATGAAGATGGCCCGCTCGAAGGCCTATCTGTTCTCGGGCGTCGAGATCCGCTGGAAATGCGACCCCGCGATGCTCAGGGACGGCGACGACACGCCGGCCGAAGCGACGTTCCACTTCCCCGGGGGCCTGGCCGACTACCTCGCGGAATCCCTCGCCGGCGCCCCCTGCTGCGCCGAGCAGCCCTTTGCGGGCAAGGTCGACTTCGGCGAGAAATTCGGCGCCGACACCGCCGGCTCGGTCGAATGGGCGGTCAACTGGACGCCGGCGCGCGACGGCTTCGTCTCCTCCTACTGCAACACCGTGCCCACGCCCGAGGGCGGCACGCATGAGCAGGGCTTCTGGGCCGCGGTCCTCAAGGGCCTGCGGGCCTATGGCGAGCTCGCCTCGGTCAAGAAGGCCGCGATCCTGACGCGCGAGGACGTGCAGGGCGCCGCCTGCGCGATGATATCGATCTTCATCCGCGAGCCCGAGTTCGTCGGCCAGACCAAGGACCGCCTGGCCACCACCGAGGCCGCGCGACTGGCCGAGAACGCCGTGCGCGACCGCTTCGACACCTGGCTCGCCGCCGACCCCAAGCGGGCGGGCGCGATCCTCGACTTCGCGCTGATGCGCGCCGAGGAGCGCGTGCGGCGGAGGCAGGAGAAGGAGACCCAGCGCAAGACCGCCACCAAGAAGCTGCGCCTGCCCGGCAAGCTGGCCGATTGCTCCGACAGCGCGCGCAACAACTCCGAGATCTTCCTGGTGGAGGGCGACAGCGCCGGCGGCTCTGCCAAGCAGGCGCGCAACCGCAAGACCCAGGCGGTGCTGCCGCTGCGGGGCAAGATCCTCAACGTCGCCAACGCCTCGGTCGAGAAACTGGCCCAGAACCAGGAGCTGCAGGACCTGTGCCAGGCGCTGGGCGTGTCCCCCGGCTCGCGCTTCAACCTCGAGGATCTGCGCTATGAGCGCGTGATCATCATGACCGACGCCGACGTGGACGGGGCGCATATCGCCTCGCTGCTGATGACCTTCTTCTTCCGCCAGATGCGCCCGCTGGTCGACGCGGGGCGCCTGTTCCTGGCCGCCCCGCCCCTCTACCGGATGACCCAGGGGGCCCGCACGCTCTACGCCCGCGACGACGCCCACCGCGAGGAGCTGATCGAGACGGTGTTCTCCAAGGGCCGCGGCAAGGTCGACGTGGGCCGCTTCAAGGGCCTGGGCGAGATGATGCCCAGGCAGTTGAAGGAAACCACGATGGACCCCACGACCCGGACCCTGATCCGGGTGACCATCGACGAGGACGAGCCCGGCGAGCAGGGCGAGACCTCGGCGCTGGTGGAACGCCTGATGGGCCGCAAGGCCGAGCTGCGCTTCCAGTTCATCCAGGAGAACGCGCGCTTCGCCGAAGATCTGGATGTCTGAGACCCGCCTGCCGTCACGCTCCCGCCGGTGCGCCGCGCCGGCCGCGGCGCTCGCTGCCGCGCTGCTGGCGGCGGGCTGCGACAGCGAGGCGGCCGACGTCGAGATCTTCGCGGTGGCCCTGCAGCCGGAATACGACGACTCCCTCCTGCGCCCCGGCCGGGTGGCGGCCGAACCGCACAACGCGCCCCTGCCGGGGATGATCCCCTCCGAGGTCGCGGGGCTGATCCGCCTGCCCGAGGGGCTGCCCCAGGCGCTGGACCTGCCGCCGGTGGCGCCCGGAGGCTGGGCGCGCTCGGAGCACGGGCGGCTGCTGCGGCTGGCGATCATCTTCAACCCGCAAACGCCGCCGAAAGGCGACGCGCTGTGCGCGGCCGAGGCGCCGCTGCCCGCCGACCCGCCGCAGGCCGACCGCTACGAGGCCACGCTCGCCCTGTGTCTGCGCGGCCAGGCGCTGGCCGAGGGGCGCATCCGGGCCCGCCGCTCGGGCGACCTCGACGCCGCGTGGGTGTCCTCGACGCTGACCGAGCTGCTCGACGCCGTGCTCCGCCCCGGCGGCGCCCAGGGCTGAAGGCTTGCGCCGAAGCCGCTACCCCCTCCCGCCTCGCAGGAAGGACCCCAGCCCCATGGCCTGCCCCCGACCCGACCGCCCCCGAACCGCTCGCGCCCTGGCTGCCCGCGCCGCGTCCTCGGCGACGGGCGCCGCCGCCCCGATCGGGGCGCCCGGCGCTCACGCTCCGGCCCTCGCCGGGGCGCCCGTGCGGGGCGCGTTCGGCGCCAAGGCCTCCGCCCGGCGCGCCGGGATCCTCCTGGCCGCGGCGGCGCTGCTGGCGGGATGCGCCGGCGGGCCGGGGGCCGGGGACGCCGGCCACACCTCGGTGACCACGCCGATGTACGACACCGCCTACGACCCGCGGCAGATCTTCAACGGCGTGCCGATGCCGCTCGAGGTTCGCGGGACGCCGCCCGACGGCGCCTCGCCCGCACAGGTGGCCGCGGGGATGACCCTGCCCGCGCGCTTTGGCGCCAGCCCCTTCGAGCTGGGCCGCGACCTCGCGCAGGAGAGCCGGATCGTGATCGCCTTCGACCCGGCCAACCGGCTCGACGGCTGCCGGGCCCCCGCCACCACCGGCGCCGGCCGCGCCGACGGCTCGTTGAACGCGCTGGTGGCCTACTGCCGCGGCGCGCGGGAGCTGAGCTCGGTCCTGGTGCGCAGCACCGCCACCCGCGGGCCGAGCGACGCGGGCTTTGCCAGGGCGATGAACCAGACGCTGCAGACCCTGCTGCCCAACCGCGGCCCCGACGAGCAGGGCGAGCGTCGCCGCCACCGTTGAGGCCCCGCGCCGCCGCTGCAGGGACCGCGTCGCCGCTGCAGGGACCGCGTCGCCGGCGCGGACGGGCACGGCGACAGACGCCGCGACCCCGCCGACCCGGGCGCGCCTCTGCCCGACACCCGGGGCCCAAGCCTGGCCGGAAAATGAGACGGCGTCCCACCCAAAGGGACAAATCGTAGCAATCCGATACTGTACGGTTGCCCCAAGGGCCGAAAGCCCCAAGGATCGTCGCCAACCTGCCGACGGCGATCGCGCACCCCTTCGCGCCCGCCGCGCCCCCTCCCTCGGCCAGGTCGCAGCCCGTCGCCCGAGAGCGGCTTGCCGCGGGATCGGTCGTCCCGACGGCTTCGAGCCATGATCACATCCTGGAGCGGCGTCGGCCGGACGCCCGGCGGTTATTGAATGAATGTCCTGACAAGCCGACCCACCTTGCGCCCCCCTCCGCCGCGACGCCTGCCGGGAGGGCGCCAGGCCGGGACGCGCCGGTGACCGGGGGCTCGGACTCGGGCCGGGCGGGACCGGGCGGACGCTCGTTGGCGCAGGCCGCGGCGACGCTGCTGGGCGCGCAGGCGACGCGCTGGCGACGGCTGCCGGGGGGCGACCTGAACCGGGTGGTCTTCGCGACGCTCGACGACGGGCGCGAGATCGTGGCCAAGACCGGGCCCCACCCGGCGACCGAGGCCGCGATGCTCGCCGCCCTGCGTGCGGCCGGCGCGCCGACGCCGCGGGTGCTTGGGGCCTCGGACACGGTGCTGGCGCTCGAGGCGATGGCCGACGAGGGCGGCTTCTCGCCCACCGGCTGGCGGGAGCTGGGCGCCATGCTGCGCCGCCTGCACGAGACGCCGGGCCCCGCCTACGGCTGGCCGGCGCCCTATGCCTTCGGCGAGGTGGCGATCCCGGCCAACGCCGACCCCGCGCTCGACTGGCCGAGCTTCTGGGCCGAGCGTCGGCTGCTGGCCGAGGCGCCGCGCCTGCCCCTCGACCTCGCCCGCTCGCTCGAGCGTCTGGCCGCCGCCCTGCCCGAACGGCTGCCCCGCCGCCCCCTCCCGGGCCTGTGTCACGGCGACCTGTGGAGCGGCAACCTGCTGGTCGCCGCCGGCCGTCCGCATGGTCTGGTGGACCCGGCCTGCGCCTACGGCCACGGCGAGACGGACCTGGCGATGCTGGCGCTGTTCGGCTCGCCGGGCCCCGGTCTCGCGCAGGGCTACGGCCCGCTGGAGCCCGGCGCGGCCGAGCGGCGGCCGATCTATCAGCTATGGCCCGCGCTGGTGCACCTGCGCCTGTTCGGCGGCGGCTACCACGGCCTGGTCGAGGGTCTGCTGGCGCAAACGCGCGCCTAGGCCTGCCGCAGGGGCTCCTGACGATTGGCCCTCGGCTGCGCCGCTCCGTCCCGGCAGGTCGAGAGGGCTAGGAGATCTGGTCGTCGCGCGGCGGAAACAGCGCCTCGACGCCGTAGAGGTGGCTGTAGACCTCGCCGCCGGTCTCGGCCTGCCCGTGCTGGGCGAACCACAGCGGCGGGCTGGCGTCGTTCAACGCCCGGGCCAGATGGCGGTCCGTGCCGCTGGGCTCGACGCTGAAATTGCCGTGCACATGGTGGTAGACGAGATCGGAGAGGTCGAATTTCTCGCGCATCCGGGTCGGCCAGAATTCCGAGTGGAAGCTCTGCGAGTTCGGTCCCAGGTGCTGGAATTCCTCGGCGACCTGGATCAGCATCGGGCTGTCGTCGCGGCCGCTGCGGGCGGTGTACCAGCCATACTCGCGGTTCTTCTCGCGCGCCTCGCGCTGCATCCGGTCGGCGAAGGGCAGGAACCGCAGGGTCGGGTCGATCAGATAACGGAAACGGGCGGGCCAGTCGGCGTCGGTCTCGCGGAACAGGCGCACCCCGTCGAGGATCGTGGGCATAGAAATCTCCCATGTCGAAAGCCGGGGGCGAAAATCGCGCCCCCTGCGGACAAGCCTGCGCCAATGCGTTCCGCTGCGTCAATCTCTGATCTCCACCGCGCCGCGCTGTCTGTCGCCGTCACGCCCGCCTTGCTCCGCGCCCCCTCCCGCATTGACGCCCGCCCTCGCCTCGTGCGCTCATGGCCCATGACCCGCCCGCCTCCCCGCGGCTTCCCCGAGGCCGAGCATCGCGCCCGACTGGCGCTGGCTCAGGCCGCGCTCGCCGCCGAGGGCCTCGAGGCCCTGCTGCTGACCACCGAGCCCGAGATCCGCTGGTTCTCCGGCTTCCTCACCCGCTTCTGGGAGAGCCCGACACGGCCCTGGTTCCTGGTCGTGCCTGCGCAGGGCGCGCCGGTCGCCGTGGCGCCCTCGATCGGGGCCGAGCTGATGGGCCGGACCTGGCTGCGCGACGTGCGGAGCTGGTCCTCGCCCGACTATGCCGACGACGGGGTCTCGCTGCTGGCCGCCACGCTGGCCGAGCTGACCCCGGCCGCGGCCGAAATCGGCGTGCCGATGGGGCGCGAGACGCTGCTGCGCATGCCGCTGGGCGACTGGCAGGCGCTTGGCGAGCGGATCGGGCGCCGGCGGTTTCGCGACGATCGCGGGCTGATGCGCGCCCTGCGCATGGTCAAGTCCGAGGCCGAGATCGAGAAGATCGCCGCCGCCTGCGCCGTCGCCGGCCGCGCCTTCGCCCGGGCTCCCGGACTCCTCAGCCCCGGCCGCCCCCTGTCGGACGTGTTCCGCCGCTTCCAGATCTTGTGCCTCGAGGAAGGCGCCGATCAGGTCCTCTACCTCGCGGGGGGCGCGGCGCCGGGGGGCTATGGCGACGTGATCTCGCCCGCCGACGACCGGCCGCTGGCGGCGGGCGATGTGGCGATGCTCGACGCCGGCCTCTCGCGCGAGGGCTATTTCGCGGATTTCGACCGCAACTGGTCGCTCGGCCCGCCCGCGCCCGAGGTCGCCGAGGCCCACGCCCGCCTCGTCGAGGCCGTGGACGTCGCCGCCCCCCTCGCTCGCCCCGGCGCCACGCCTGCCGACCTGTTCCACGCCATGCGCGCGGTTCTGGGGGGCGGGGCGCCGGATGTCGGGCGGCTGGGCCACGGGCTGGGGATGCAGCTGACCGAGCCGCCCTCGCTGATCGCGGCCGACCTCACGCCGCTGACGGCGGGGATGGTGCTGACGCTGGAGCCCTCGCTGCCGCTCGGTCCGGGCCGGATGATGGTGCACGAGGAGGTGATCGTGGTGCGCGAGAACGGGCCGCAGTTCCTCTCGCCCCGCATCGGGCCGGAGATCCCGGTGCTGTGACGCCAGGGCGGCGCCCCCGCGGGCGGAGCGAAGTTCCGCATCGCCCGTTTGCGGCGCCCGGTCTCCCGAAGGAGAGGGCGGCGGGCGGGCGGGCCCGCAATGCATACACTCGCATGCAGCGCGCTTGACGCCGCGATCCTCCCGGCGCAGTCATGAGCCTCTTCGCCCGACCGGGGGACCCCGATGGACCTCGTCCCGCTTCTCCCCGCCGAGCTCGACGCCGCGACGCTGGCGCTGGTCTCGGCGGCCTCGTTCTGCACGTCCTTCGTCACGGCGGCCTTCGGGATCGGCGGCGGGGTGGCGATGCTGGCGATCCTCGCCTCGCTGCTGCCGCCGGCCGCGCTGATCCCGGTGCACGGGCTGGTGCAGTTCGCCTCGAACGCCGGACGGGCCGCGATGCTGCTTGGCCATGTGCAGCGAGGGCCGCTGGCGCCGTTCCTGGTCGGCTCGGCGCTGGGGGCGGCGGCCGGAGGGTCGGTCGCCGTGGCGCTGCCGCCGGCGGCGGTCGAGATCGGCATCGGCCTGTTCGTGCTGTGGGCGGCGCTGTTCGCCCCGCCCCGGGCGATGCGCGCGGGCGCGGGGCCGGCGGGCTTCGTCTCGACGCTGCTCTCGATGTTCTTCGGGGCCACGGGGCCGTTCGTGGCGGCCTATGTGAAGACGCTGGCGCTGGGGCGGATGGAGCATGTGGCCACCCACGCCGCGATGATGACCGCCCAGCACCTGCTGAAGGTGATCGCCTTCGGTTTCCTCGGCTTCGCCTTCGGGCCGTGGCTGGCGCCCATCGCGCTGATGGCCGCGGCGGGATTTCTCGGCACGCTGGTCGGCAAACGCGCGCTGATGCGAAGCAACGACGCGCTGTTCAAGCGCGCGCTCACGGCGCTGTTGTGCCTGCTGGCGGCCCGGCTGATCTGGAGCGGGGCCGCCGGCCTGCTCTGAGCCTCAGCCGAACTCGGCGCGGATGTCCGCGTCATGCTCGCCGATGCCGGGGACCTTGCCGTAGCTGGGCGTCTCGCCCGCAACCACGGCGCCTGGGGCGATCAGCTCCACCGGGCCGCCGTCGGTCGAGACCGAGATCAGCCGGTTCTGGGGATGCTCCATCAGGTCGGCCATGCCGTTCAGCCGACCGTAGGCGATCTTGGCGGCGTCCAGCTTGGCGGCCAGCGCCTCGCGCCCGTGCTGGCGGAACAGATCGGCGACGCGGGCGTCGAGCTCGGCCCGGTTGTCGATCCGCGCGGTGTTGTCGTGGAAGCGCGGGTCGTCGGCCATGCCGGCGTCGCCCAATACCTGCTCGCACAGCATCCGCCACTCGCGCTGGTTCTGGATCGAGATCAGGATCGCCCCGTCCGCGCAGGGGAACACCCCGTAGGGCGCGATGGTCGGGTGGCGCAGGCCCTCGCGCTGGGGCGGGCGGCCGCCATAGCGGGCCTGCAGGTAGGGCACGTTCATCCAGTCGGCCATGGCGTGGAACAGGCTGACCTCGATCTGGCGGCCCTGCCCGGTGCGTCCGCGCCCGATCAGCGCCTGCAGGATCGCCGCATGGGCCGTGATCCCCGCGCCGATGTCGCAGATCGAGACGCCCACGCGGGCCTCCTCGGTCGGCGAGCCGGTGATCGAGGCGAGCCCCGTCTCGGCCTGGATCAGCAGGTCATAGGCTTTCTGGTCGCGCCGCGGCCCGTCCTCGCCATAGCCCGAGATCGAGCAGGTGATCAGGTCCGGGCGCTTCCTGCGCAGCGCCTCCATCCCGTAGCCCATGCGGCCGACGGCGCCGGGCGCGAGGTTCTGCAGGAACACGTCGGCGCGGTCCAGAAGGCGGCCCAGCAGGGCGTGGTCGGCGGGGTCCTTGAGGTTCAGCCGCAGGCTCTCCTTGCCGCGGTTGAGCCAGACGAAATAGGCGCTCTGCCCCTCGACCATGCGGTCGTAGCCGCGGGCGAAATCGCCCTCGGGGCGTTCGATCTTGATGACGCGGGCGCCGGCGTCGGCCAGGCGCGCCGAGCAGTAGGGGGCGGCGACCGCCTGCTCCACCGCCACCACCAGCAGTCCTTCGAGATCGCGCATGTGTCCTCCGGGGCGTTGGCCGGCGCGGGGGGCCGGCGGAATTGACCGGCGCGGGGCCGGCGCCTCTTTCCACCGGAACCCGAGGGCGGGGTCAACCGTGCGGCCGGTCGAAGCGGCGGGAAGCCGGGCGCCGCCTCGCGAGCCCCATGCGCGGCACGCCCCGCCTCGGTCGGGAGCGGCCCCGCCCTCGCCCCCCTCCGGCGGGGGCGAGGGCGGGCGGGTGGGGAGCCTCCGCCGGAGGGGGGCGAGGGCGGGGCCGCGACGGCCTGGGCGTTGCGCAAGGGGCCGCGCGCATGCTGATCTGCCCGCGACCGGCGGAAACGGAGGCGACCCATGCTGCAGCTGAAGATCGAGAACGCGCGCCTGCCCGCCGCCTCCGGCCTGGGGAGCGCGCCGCTGAGCGTGGCGGTCCGCAACGGCCGCATCGCCGAAATCGCGCCCGCGATCGAGGGCGAGGCCGAGCGGGTGATCGACGCCCGCGGCCGCCTGCTGTCGCCCCCCTTCTGCGACCCGCATTTCCACATGGACGCCACCCTGTCGCTGGGCCTGCCCCGCCTGAACGTCTCGGGCACGCTGCTGGAGGGGATTGCGCTGTGGGGCGAGCTCAAGCCCCTGCTGACCCCCGAGGCGGTGGCCGAGCGCGCCCTGCGCTACTGCGATCTCGCCGTCGCGCAGGGCCTGCTCGCCATCCGCACCCATGTCGACGTCTGCGACGACCGTCTGACCGCGGTCGAGGCGCTGCTGGAGGTGAGGAAGCAGGTCGCGCCATACATCGATCTGCAACTGGTGGCCTTCCCACAGGACGGGCTCTACCGCGATCCCACCGCCCGCGCGAACCTGCTGCGCGCGCTCGACATGGGCGTGGACGTGGTCGGCGGCATCCCGCATTTCGAACGCACCATGGCCGACGGCGCGGCCTCGGTCCGGGAGCTCGCCGAGCTCGCCGCCAACCGCGGCCTGATGCTGGACCTGCACTGCGACGAGAGCGACGATCCGATGTCGCGCCATGTCGAGACGCTGGCCGCCGAGACCCTGCGCTGCGGCCTGCAGGGGCGGGCGGCGGGCAGCCACCTGAGCTCGATGCACTCGATGGACAACTACTACGCCTCGAAACTGATCCCGCTGATCGCCGAGGCGCAGCTGCACGCAATCCCCAACCCGCTGATCAACATCACCCTTCAGGGCCGTTCGGACACCTATCCCCGCCGCCGCGGCCTGACCCGGATCCCCGAGCTTCGCGCGGCCGGCGTCAACGTGGCGCTGGGCCAGGACTGCACCATGGACCCGTGGTATCCGCTGGGCTCGGGCGACATGCTCGACGTGGCCCACATGGCCGTCCACGCCGTGCCGATGACCTCGCGCGAGGCGATGGCCTGGACCCACACGGCTGTGACGGTCAACAACCGCCTCGCCATGGGCCTGCCCGATCCGACCCTGCGCAAGGGCGCGCCCGCCGACATGGTCCTCCTCCAGGCGCGGGACGAGATCGAGGCCGTCCGCCTGCGCGCCACCCGCCTCGCGGTGGTCAAGGCCGGCCGGATCGTCGCGCAGACGCCCGAGCGCGTCGCCGCCCTCTCCCTCCCCGGCCGCGCGGCCCAGGTCGACCCCGCCGCCTACGCGCCGGCCGCCGAGGGTTGAGGGCCGAGGGTGGAGGGCTGGGGGCCGAGGCCGGCGGGAAGGCCGCCTCCAGAGTTTTGCGGCGCCGCGGCATCCGCCTGTTGACAGTCGCGTGATTTCTCCCGTCTCATTTCCCGATCGGTCAAGAATTCCGCGCCCCTCCGGGCGCTGCGTCCGGCGGTCCCGGCCGCTTTCCCCACAACGGCCGCAAAGGCCGGAGCCTCCCGACAGGAACACGCCATGCCCCTCACGCCCTCCCGCCGTCAGCTTCTCGCAGGCGCTGCAACGCTGCTCGCCACGCCCGCGATCCTGCGCGCCCGCCGCGCCCGCGCCGCCGACCCGGTGAAGGTCGCGGGCGTCCACGCCTCGCCGGTCGAGAACGCCTGGAACTCGCGCATCCACTCGGCCATGCAGGCTGCGGCCGCCGACGGGCTGATCACCTACGAATTCTCCGAAGGCGTCAGCGCCACCGACTACCCCCGCGCCATGCGCGAATACGCCGAGGCCGGCGCGCAGCTGGTCTGGGGCGAGTCCTACGCGGTCGAGCGCGACGCCCGCTCGGTGGCCACCGACTACCCCGACACCGCCTTCCTGATGGGCTCCTCGGGCGGGCCGCAGGGCGACAACTTCGGCGTCTTCGGCACCCGCAACCACGAGGCCGCCTACCTCGCCGGCATGCTGGCCGCGGAGATGTCGCAGACCGGGACCTTCGGCTCCGTCGGCGGCTACCCGATCCCCGAGGTCAACATGCTGATCAACGCCTTCCGCGCCGGCGTCGCCGAGGTGAACCCTGACGCGAAGTTCCTCAACGGCTTCATCGGCGCCTGGTTCGACCCCGCCAAGGCCAAGGAGGCGGCGCTCGCCCAGATCGACGCCGGCGCCGACATCCTGTTCGGCGAGCGCATCGGCACCGCCGACGCCGCCAAGGAGGCCGGGATCAAGGCCGTGGGCTCCCTGATCGACTACACCCCCCGCTACCCCGAGACGGTCTTCGCCAACGCCCTGTGGAACTACCGCCCCACGGTCGAGGCCATCGTCAAGGACATCGCGGAGGGCGCAGCCACCGGCCGCGACTACACCGAGTATTCCTTCATGAAGCACGGCGGCAACGAACTGGTCTTCGTCGAGGACATGGTCCCCGCCTCGGCGTTGCCGGCCATGCAGGCGAAGCAGGCCGCGATCAAGGCCGGCGAGTTCGACGTGCCGATCGACGAATCCGAGCCCGCCTGACCCCGGAGAGGGCGCCCATGTCCGGTCCCATCGGCGGAGACGCCACCGCGCTCGCCCGCGCCATCGCCGAGGGCCGCCTGACCGCGGCCGCGGCGATGGAGGCCGCGCTGCTGGCCGCCGAGACGGACTCCCTGGGCGCGCTTGCCCGCGTCGCCCCCGAGCTGGGCCGCGCCGGCGCGGCGCGCGCCGACGCGATCCTGGCGGCGGGGGGGGCGGCCGCCTCCGCCCCGTTCCGCGGCGTGCCGTTCCTGGGAAAGGATCTCGGCGCTTCGGGCCGGGGCCTCGCCGCCTGCGGGGGCAACGCGGCGCTGCGGGCCCGCACGCCCGATCCGGAGAGCGACGACGCCCTCTTCGCCCGCTTCCGCGGCGCCGGCCTGGTCGCCTTCGGCCTGACCGCGGTCCCCGAGTTCGGCGCCGCCCTGACCTCCGAGCCCCCCGGCGCCCCGCCCGCCCGCAATCCCTGGAACCCGGAGCTGTCGCCCGGCGGCTCCTCGGGCGGGGCGGGGGCGGCGGTCGCCTCGGGGATCGTGGCGATGGCGCATGCCACCGATGCCGCCGGCTCGATCCGGGTCCCGGCGGCCTGCTGCGGGCTGGTGGGGCTGAAACCCTCGCGCGGGGCGACGCCGATGGGGCCCGGCTTTCACAACTGGCTCAACGGGTTGGTCGGCGAGGGGGTGCTCGCCCGCTCGGTCCGCGACGTGGCCGCGGCCTTCGGCGCGATCACCGGCGACGCCCGCGGGCCGGTCCCCGACCCCGCGCTCCGCTCGATCCCCGCCACGCCCCGCGTGGCGCTGGCCCTGCCGGCGGGCGTCTCCGAGGCCGCCGCCCGCCCGGTGCGGGAGGCCGCCGAGGCGCTGGGCGGGCCGGTCTCGACCCTCGACCCCGCCGCCTGGGCCACGCTCAGCGCCCGCGCCGCAGCGGTGGCCGACACCGTGCTCGCGGTCTCGCTGGCCGAGTGGGTGGACGCGGCGGGGCTGACCGAGGCCGAGATCACACCCCTTTCCGCGGCCGCCGCCCGCCACGGCCGCTCCCTGCCCGCCCCCGCCTTCTTCGCCGCCACGCGCGAGGCCGCAGCCATCGCCCATGCTCTGTGGGACGTGTTCGCGAGCGCCGACGTGATCCTGACCCCGGTGCTCGCCGACGGCCCGCCCCCGGTCGGGGCCTTCGATTTCGCCAGCTCCGACCTCGAGGCCCACCACGCGCGGATGGCGGCCGCAGCCCCCGGCGCCGCCGTCGCCAACGTCTCGGGCTTCCCCGCGCTGGCGGTCCCCTTCGGCATGGCGGGCGGCCTGCCGCGCAGCTTCCAGATGATCGCTCCCTTCGGGGCCGGCCGGGCCCTGCTGGCGCTCGCCTCCCGCATCGAGGACGCCGCCCCCGCCATCCCCTTCCCGCGCCTCGCCGACCTGCCCGAGGACCTGCGATGAGCCCGGTCCTGGAACTCGACGGCGTCACGAAGCGCTTCGGCCCGCTGGTGGCGAACGAGGACGTCTCGCTGTCGCTCGGCCAGGGCGAGATCCTGGCCCTGCTGGGCGAGAACGGCGCGGGCAAGACGACGCTGATGAACATCCTCTTTGGCCACTACACCGCCGACGCGGGCGAGGTGCGCGTCTTCGGCGCCCCCCTCCCCCCCGGCCGCCCCCGCGCGGCGATCGAGGCCGGCGTGGGCATGGTCCACCAGCATTTCACGCTGGCCGGCAACCTGACGGTGCTGGAGAACGTGACCATCGGGGCCGAGCCGCTTTCCCGCCTGATGTCCTCGACCGCCCCCGCCCGGCGCCGCCTGCGCGCGCTGTCCGAGCGGTTCGGCCTTGCCGTCGACCCCGACGCCCGCGTCGGCGACCTCTCGGTCGGCGAGCGGCAGCGGGTCGAGATCCTCAAGGCCCTGTATCGCGAAGCCAAGATCCTGATCCTGGACGAGCCCACCGCCGTTCTCGCCCGCCCCGAGGCCGAGCGCCTGTTCGAGACGCTGCGCGGCATGACCGCCGAGGGCCTGTCGCTGATCTTCATCTCCCACAAGCTGCACGAGGTGATGGCCGCCTCCGACCGCGTCGTGGTGCTGCGCCGCGGCCGCGTCGTCGCCGAGCGGCGCACCGCGCAGACCTCCGCCCCCGAGCTTGCCGAGCTGATGGTCGGCCGCCGCGTCGCCCGCCCGGTGCGCGAGGCCCAGGCCCCCGGCGCGCCGGTCTGCATCGCCTCGGCCGTGACGGTCACGCGGGAGGGCCGCGACCTGCTGGACGAGGCCGACTTCACCGTCCACGCCGGAGAGATCCTCGGAATTGTCGGCGTCGCGGGCAACGGCCAGGCGACGCTCGGCCGGTTGCTGTCGGGGCTGGCGCGGCCGACACGGGGCCGGATTCTGCTTGGCGACGAAGACCTTGGCCGCATGACGCCCGCCGACTGCGTTTCGGCCGGCGTCGGCCGCATTCCCGAGGATCGCCATGCGCAGGGCGTCGTCGGCGAAATGACGGTGTGGGAGAATGCGACGCTCGAGCGGCTCTCCGACCCCGCCTTCTCGGCCCGCGGCTTCGTGCGCCGGGGCGCCGCGCGCGCCTACGCCGCCGAGCTGATCCGCCGATTCGACATCCGCGGCGCCGCGCCCGACACTCGCGCCCGCCTGCTGTCGGGGGGCAACATGCAGAAACTGATCCTGGGGCGGAACCTGGCGCAGGGGCCGCGGCTGATCCTCGCCAACCAGCCCACCCGCGGCCTCGACGAGGGCGCGGTGGCCGCGGTCCACGCGGAACTGCTGGCGGCCCGGGGGGGCGGCGCCGCGGTGCTGCTGATCTCGGAGGATCTCGACGAGGTCCTGGGGCTCGCGGACCGCATCCAGGCGATCGTGAAGGGCCGCCTGTCGCGCCCGATCCCCGCCGAGCGGGCCGACGCCCGCCGCATCGGCCTGATGATGGCCGGCGCCTGGGACGAGGCGGAGCGGTCCGTGCCGGTCGAGGCCCCGTGATGCGCCTCGAACGCCGCCCCCAACCCTCGCTGACCATCGCTGTCGCGGCGCCGTTCGCGGCGGTGCTCGCCTCGCTGGTCCTGTGCGCCGGGCTGATCGCGCTGGCGGGCGTGAACCCGCTCGAGGCCTATGCCGAGATGCTGCGCGGCGCCTTCGGCTCGCGCCTCTCGATCACCGAGACGCTGGCCCGCGCCACGCCCCTGATCCTGACGGGCCTCGCGGCCACCGTCGCCTTCCGCGCCCGCCTTTGGAACATCGGCGGCGAGGGCCAGTTCTATGTCGGCGCCCTGGCCGCCGCCTGGCTGGGCTCCGAGGCGCTGGCCGGACTGCCGCCCGTTCTGGGCATCCTTGGGGTGATGATCGCGGGCATGGTCGCGGGCGCGCTGCTGCTGCTGGTCCCGGCCTTTCTGCGCGTGCGCTTTGGCGTGGACGAGGTGGTCACGACCCTGCTGACCAACTTCATCGTGATGCTGTTCGTGGGCATGATGGTCGAGGGGCCGCTGAAGGATCCGCTGGCCTTCGGCTGGCCGCAGTCCGTGCCGGTGGCCAACGAGCTGATGCTGCCCAGGCTGATCGAGCGCACCCGCCTGCACGTGGGCCTTCTGATCGCGCTGGCCGTTGCGGGCCTGGTCTGGCTGATGCTCGCCCGCACCGTCTTCGGCGCCCGCGCCCGGGCGGCGGGCCTGTCCGCAGAAGCCGCCGAGTTCGCCGGCGTGCCGCTGGCGCGGACCTTGCTGGGCGTGGCGCTGATTTCCGGCGGTCTGGCGGGGCTCGCGGGGGCGATCGAGGTGGCGGGGGTGAAGGGCTATGTGACCACCGACCTCTCGCCCGGCTACGGCTACTCGGGGATCGTGGTGGCGATGCTGGCCGGGCTTCAGCCCCTGGGCGTCGCCGTCGCCGCGGTCTTCGTGGCGGTGGTCTTCGTGGGGGCCGACGCGATGTCCCGCGCGCTGGGCGCGCCGACCTTCATCGCCGACGTGATCGTTGCGGTCTCTCTCCTGACCATGCTGGTCGCCCTGCTTTTCGCAACCTACCGGGTGCGCCGATGAGGCCCGCGACGCCGATCGGAGAGGGGGGCCGTCCCACGGGGGCGTCGAGCCCCCGCGTGCCGGGGCGCTGGCGCGCCGGGCGCTTCGCCGGCGCCGTTGTGCGGGGAGGCTCGCGATGATCGAAGCGCTCGAGATCCTGACCACCGCCTCCCTCTGGGCCGCGGTGCTGCGCATCGCCACACCGCTGATCTTCGGCGCGCTGGGAGCGCTGATCTGCGAGCGCTCGGGCGTGCTGAATCTCGGGATCGAGGGGATCATGACGCTGGGCGCGATGATCGCCTGGCTGGCCGCCTACCAGGGCGCGGACCTGTGGGTGGCGCTGGCCGCGGCGGCGGCGGCGGGGGCCTGTTTCGGGCTGCTGCACGCGTTCCTGACCGTGCCGCTGGGGCTCTCGCAGCATGTCTCGGGGCTGGGCATCACGCTCTTCGCCTCGTCGTTCACCTACTATGTCTATCGGCTGGTGGTGGTGGTCGGAGACTCGCCGCCCACGATCGAGCCGTTCCAGCCGCTCGCGATCCCGGGGCTGTCGGACCTGCCCTTCGTCGGGCCGATCCTGTTCGCCCAGATGGGGCCCACCTATGCGGCGCTGGCCGCCGTCGCCCTGACCGCGTGGGTGATGACCCGAACGCCGCTCGGCCTCGCGGTGCGCATGGCGGGCGAGAACCCGCACGCGGTCGAGGCGCAGGGGCTGAACCCGCTCTCGATCCGCACGGGCGCGGTGGTCGTCGGCTCGGCCCTGATGGCGCTGGGCGGGGCGTTCCTGACCACGGCGGCGTTCAACAGCTTCTTCCCGCAGATGGTGCAGGGCCGGGGCTGGATCTGCATCGCGCTGGTCGTCTTCGCCGGCTGGCGGCCGGGCAAGGCCCTGCTCGGCGCGCTGCTGTTCGCCTTCTTCGACGCCTATCAGCTGCGCCTGCAGCATGTGGTCGACGGCCTCCCCTACCAGCTGTTCCTGATGGCGCCCTACGTCCTGTCGATCGTGGCCCTCATCGCCGTGGCGCGGCGAGGCCGCGCGCCCGAGGCCTTGATGGCGCCCTATCGACGGGGCGAACGCTAGGCGCCGCTGCCTCCTCAGACGCCGCCGGCCCGGATCGCGGTGACCTCGTCGGCCGTGATCTCCTCGCCGCCCTGGAGGACCAGCCGCGGCTCGTCTCCGCCCAGGCGCAGCTCGATCACCTCGGCGTAGACCCGGCCCGGGCGGGTCTCGAGCAGTTCGTCCGCGCCCAGGTACTCGACCGAGAAGCGATAGGCGTCCGCCGGCGCCGGGCCGGTTGCGGTCTCTCCGGACCACGACAGGCTCTGCGCGGCGGGATCGACGGACTGGCGCGCGACTTCGGCGCCGGCGGCGTCCTCGACCACCAGGATGGCGCGTTCGGCCCCCTCCACCGGCGCGACCTCCATGGTCACGGGGTCGCCGTCGAACGGCGTGGCGGCGGCGGACTGCACCTCCTTGCCGATCCACTCGGCGAGGCCCGAGCCGTCGCCTCCCAGCGCCGCGAGGATCGAGTCGAGGCGGTCGTTGGAGCGGATCTGCTGTTCGACCGCCGAGAAGCTGGCCAGCTGGGCGACAAACTCCGTGGATTCCACCGGCTTCAGCGGATCCTGGTTGCGCATCTGGGTGGTCAGGAGCTTCAGGAACGTCTCGAAGTCGCCGGCGGCCGTGGCGGCGGCGGAGGCGTCCTGGGGCGGCTTGTTCGCCGCAGGCGGCGGGGCGCCGGCCGGGCCGGTCAGCGGAGAGGTCGCGACGTCGGTCATGTCATCCTCCTAGACTCTCAGGTCGAGGCCGCGGGTCCCGGCCGCCGGGGGCGAGAGGCTCGGCGAGGCATCGTCTGAGACAAGCTCGCCCGGCAGACCGGAATCGCCCCCCGCTCCGTGTCCCTGGCCGCCGCCGCGCCCGAACTGCAGATCGACGCGGGAATGTCCCGCATCGGCCAGCGACTGGCCCAGCATGTCCGCATGTCGACGCAGAAGATCGACGACCTCCGGGCGCTCGGCGACGACCGAAACCACCAGCGCGTGGTCCTGACGCGACAACGACAGGCGGACGCGCCCGAGTTCGGGCGGGTCGAGCCGGATTTCGACCTCTCCGGGCGTGTCGCGCCGCGCGAGCCGCACGGCCTGTTCGGCCACCGCCTGGGCGGCCGGGGGCGCAGACGCGACGCCGGGCGCAACGGTCGAGAGCTGCGGCGCCGAGCTCCCCGGCGTCGCCTGAGCAACGGACGCGGGGACACCCGTCTCCCCTCCGCGGATCTCGCCCGTCGGATCCCCGGCGATGGCCTGCTCTCGTCCGGAAGCGACGGATCCGTTGGGCTGGACCGTCGCCGCCGCGGCTCCGGCGGGGCCGCCCTGCGCGACGACCGGTCCCGAATACGCCAGCGGCGCCGAAGCGGCGCGCAGGGGGGGCGCCGTGGCGAAATCCGCCGGTTGCACGCCGACCGGCTCGCCCCGCTCGGCACGCGCGCGGCCGGCGCGCTGTTCTGTCGGCGAGGTTGCGCCGGGCCTGACGGTTTCCAACAGCCCCGGGCGGGCGGACACCGGCGCTGCGGCGAACTGAGTCGCGACAGCTGTCGTCGCCGCCGCGAGGGGCGGCGTGCGCGCCTCTCGCGGTTCGCTGGTTTCGGCACGGTTCGGAACCGCCTCGGCCACGAGACGCGCGTCCTGCACCGCGGCGCCCGCGGTTCGCGGCAAGCTTGGCTGCACGTCGGCCGAATGAACCGGATCAGGCCTCTGCGCGACCGGAGCGGCCGCGGTCCGCGAGAGATCCGCCGCCGGGCCCTGTCGCGTCGTGGCGACATCCCCAACGAGGCGCGTCGCCGGGCTGGAGGCGGAAGCCTCGACGTCGGGCGGAATGCGGCCGGGAGCCTGCGGAGCCTCGCGGGGGGCGGTCGCGGCCTCCCTGCCCCATGAGGTCGGCGCCGTTACGCGCGCGGCGACCGGGACCGTGCCGTCTCGACCCGGCTCCCGAGGCATTGCGGCCGGAGCGGCGAGCGTGCGCTCAGGCGCCGCTACAAGGGTCTCCGCCGACCCGAAGCGCGTCGCTCGCTGAGGCGGGACGGCGATTTCGCTCGTCTCGGAGGCATGGCCAGCCGAGACATCCGGAGCGGGCGACATTGCCGGCGCCGAGGTCGGCGCTATCCGCGGAGCCCAAGCGGCTTCCGCCCCGGTCTGCGTCGGGGGCGCTGACGCCACCTGCGAGACGATGGGCGGAGCCTCCGAGGACACCGCGGTCGCTTCGAACGCCCGATCGAATCCCAGCTCTGCAAGCGGAGCGACCGTTTCATCGGGCGCCTCGGCCGATCCCGTCCCCTCAAGCCGTCGGCTCGCGGCGCCGAACGCGATGGCTCCGCGCTTCGCCACATTCGTGCTCGCGTCTCCACCAGCCTCGACGACGGCGCGGCCGCGGAGCGGGCTCGCAGCAGGACGGGACGGGCCGTCCGGGATATCGAAATGAGGCATGGGCGCATTCTGCTCCGCTCAGGGTCTGGCGGGCAGCATCGCTGCGAATCGTTACTCAACGTTTACCGGCGCGGGCGTATCGAGGGCGACAAGGAGATCCATGATGCCTGACGCCGCCTTCCCCCTCCCGCTGCCGACCGGCCCGGTCGCCTTGGCGCCGCTACGCAATGGGGCGCCCGCAGGGGTCGAGAACGCCGCTCTGCGCAAGGCCGCGGTGGAGTTCGAGACAATGTTCCTGGCCGAGGCGCTGAGCGGCGCCGGCCTGGGCCGCACGCCCGAAGGATTCGGCGGCGGCGTGGGCGAGGAAGCGTTCTCGAGCCTGCTGGTCCGCGAGCAGGCGCGGCTCTTGGCCGAGCAGGGCGGCATCGGGTTGGCCGAACGGATCTACCAGTCCCTTGTCGCGGGAGCAGAAACGCAATGACCGAGAATGCCTGGAACGATGCGCGCCTCGGCGCCGCCTCCGGCGGCGAGGGGGGCGGTCGGATCGGCGCCGCCCTGCGCGGCGCAGCGTGGCGCGGACGCGCCCGACAGGTCCGCGCACTGCTGGAGGAGGAGCGTGAGCTGATCCTGCGCGGAGACCTCAAGGCTCTCGCGGGGCATGCCGCCCGCAGCCGCACCGCGCTGGATGACCTGGTTTCGACTCCGCCGGCCGGCGAGACGCCAGAGCGGGAGCTGGAACGCATCCGGGCAGCCGCTACGCGCAATCGGCGACTGCTATCGGCGTTGCTGGAGGGCGCCTCGGAAGCGCGCCGCGAACTGGCGCAACATGAGAAAGCGCGAAAACAGGTCGGCTATGATCGGTCCGGAGAACCGGTGGCCGGGTCTCGTCCTGGCCGCAGTCGCCGCGCCTGAGTACGGGCCCAGACTCGACGGCGCTTAGCAGCGGTATTGAACCGCCGAACTTCACCTGACGGCATTTCGTTCGTCGGTTCAGGCGACGTCGCTTGTGGGCTCTGCCCGTTCGAAGTGGCGTCGCTCGGCCTCTGCCGGCGGCATGTAGCCGATCGAGCTCAGGAGGCGATGTTCATTGTATCAGTCCACCCAGTGCATGGTCTCCCATTCGACGCCCTGCATCGTTTTCCACGGGCCAAGCCGCTTGATGACCTCGGTCTTGAACAGTCCGATCACGCTCTCCGCGAGCGCGTTGTCGCAGGAATCCCCGACCGTCGCGACCGAGCGGTCGATGTCGGCGTCGGCGAGGCGACCGGCGCACTTGATGGAAAGATACTGAGCGGTCTCAACCGGCCGTCGCAACGCCATCAGCTTCGACGTTTCTCAACACCTCGTCCAGCGCCTCCGCCGGTGTCCGCCATCCCAGCGTTCTTCGCGGCCGCGCGTTGAGCGTTGCAGCGACCGCCTCGAGTTCTTCCGGCCCGTGAGCGGCGAGGCCCGTGCCTTTCGGGAAGTACTGGCGCAGCAGCCCGTTCGTGTTCTCGTTCGTGCCGCGCCGCCAGGGGCTGTGAGGATCGCAGAGGTAGAATTGCAGGCCAGCCAGGATCTTCAACTCGGCGTGCCGCGCCATCTCCGCGCCCTGGTCCCAGGCCAGCGAGCGTCGGAGCTGATGCGGCAGCGTGACGATGACGCGCGCGATGGCGTCCCGGACCGCCTCGGCGCCATGGCCCGCCGTCGCCGGCCCGTTCTTTGCCCACGGCCTCTCGCCCATGTCCCTCCATCGGCGCCAGGCGCCGCAGCAGCGTGAAGCAGGTAGCGCGCTCGACCAGCGTCCCGATCGCCGAGCGCCTGAGGCCGATGATCAGGTCGCCCTCCCAGTGGCCTGGGACCGCCCGATCCTCCGCCTAGGCCGGGCGCTCGCTGATCATGATCTCTGGAGTGACGAAGGATTTGCCGCGCCCGACAAGGCGCGCCCGCGGCACGCGCAGAGCGCGACCCGTCCGAAGGCACGTCGTCAGCTCGCGCCGCAGCCTGTCACGGGACTGAACGTAGAGCGCTTGGTAGATGGCCTCGTGCGAGATGCGCATCGACGGATCCTCGGGAAAGTCGTGGCGCAGCCTGTGCGAGATCTGCTCCAGGCTCCATGCCCGCGCCCATCGGCGCGGCTGGCGGCGACCATGGCGACGACCCGTCCATGTCGTCGCCGGGCCGTCGAGTGAGGGGCCTTCCAGCGGCGAGATCTTGCCTGAGAGTCGATCCTCGACATAGGCGCGCAAGGCCGGATTCGTCGCCAGCTTCGCAGGTTTGGGCCGCCGTGCCGCGCGGTCGGCGTGCCATTGCGCGGAGGTCGCCCTGTATTCCAGGCCGCCGCTGCGCGTCGCGGCGTTGCGCCGGATCTCCCGCGAGATCGTCGAGGGCGCGCGGCTCAGCCGCCTCGCGATGGCGCGCACGCCGAGCCCCTTCGCACATCCAAGCGCGATATCCTCGCGCTCAGCGAAGGACAGGTGTCGACCCGTCGGCTGCGGCGCCGAAACCGCCAGATGCGTCGGCGCCATGGCGCCAGACCTCCGGAACCATCGGGAGCCGACCGCTTGCGACACGCTTGCCGCAGACGCCGCAGCTTCGCTGGATGCGCCGGTCGCGATCGCCGCCCAGAACGTCGTCAAAGCCTCACGTCGCGACGCACCGGGGCGACCGGGAGAATGGAGTTTGGCACGTCCGGATCTGTCCGACCGCCTCTTTCTCGTCGTCATCGCAATCTCCCATGACAGGGCGTTGCGACGACCGGTTGAGACCGCTCTGAGACCCGCGGTCGGAGTGATGTATCAAACTCTTGGTCCCAAGAGGCTTTCTCCTCCAGGGCGCCTGCTCCAGCGCGTCGAGGACGAACTGCGTCGTCATCGAGGTCGACATCCACCAGCCGACGGTGAGGCATGAGCCGCCACTGGTTCGAGGCCATGTCGAACGCGCGCGAAGACATCGATCACGAAGGCGACGTAGATCGTCCCGGACCAGGTCGCGACGTAGGTGAAGTCCGACACCCAAGCCGGTTCGGCCGCTCGGCATGAAAGACGCGGTTGACCTTGTCGTCAGGGCAGGGCCGCGCGGCGTCGGGAGCCGTCGTGACAATCTTCCGGCCGCGCACCGCGCCCTGCAGCCCCATCTCGCGCTTCAGCCGCTCCACGGTGCAGCGCGCGACATCGACGCCGTCGCGCCGCAGGGCATGCCAGACCTTGCGGGCCCCGTAGAGCCCGCGGTTGTCCGACCACAGCTTGCGGATCTTCTCTCGCAGCCCGTCTTCGCGCCGCGCGCGGTCGGACGCGCGGGAGGGGTTCCGCTCGGCGGCTTTGCGCTGGGGGCAGGTGGACGGGGCGATCGGCAGCACGCGGCAGATCGGCTGGACCCCGAACTCCCCTCGGAACTCGTCGATGAAGGCGGTCATTTGCGGAACGGGCGGTCGAGCTCCGCCTGGGCGAAATAGGCGCTGGCCTTCTTCAGGATCTCGTTCGCCTGGCGCAGTTCGCGCACTTCGCGCTCCAGCTCCCGGATGCGCGCCTTCTCCGCGCTCGTCGGCCCCGCTTCCTGGCCGGCGTCACGCCGGGCCTGCTTGTACCAGACCCGCAGACTGTCCGGGGACCACCCCAGCTTCTGCGCGATATCTCGCACCGCCGCCGTCAGACTGCTGTAGCCCTCGAGATGGTCGGCGACCATCTGCACCGCCCGCCCGCGAAACTGGCCGGCTATGGCCTCGTCCTGTGAATCTTTCTGTTCACGAGGTCCGATCCTTTGACAGCTCGGGCCTCCGGTGAAGGCGGGAAAGTTCAATATTGCTATCGGAGGGTGAGGACGCCGCCTTGGTGGCTGAAATATGATCGCGCGCTTCCTGCAGAGAGCAGCCTTCCGCTATTCGCGCATTTCCTGCGGCGAACAGCGGAAGGCTGCTCTCTGCGCTGCATGTCACCAGCGACTGGGAACTATCGACCGAGCGTCTCTTGCCAGCCGCACGGAAACAGAAGCCACTCGCTGTCAGCCGAAGCGGGACTGCACAAGACTTGCGAAACCAGCCGCGCCGGCCTGGAGAAGCGTGATCGCGCCCTGCCCGCGAACATATCCGCTCGCGCCCTGCTCCGCCGCGGAACGGGCAAGGAAGCGGCGGATCATCGTCTCGACGTTCTCGGGATCGCTAAAGACGGCGATCGACTCGTCACCGAACAATTCGCGGGTCTTGGTGCGCAGCGTGTCGCGCTGCTGGTCGAGATCGATCTGCCCGAAGGCGGTCGGCAGACCATAGGCTTTCTCGATTACCGACCGCAGCGGCCGGTCTCCCAGCGCTTCGAACCAGGCGGATCCGTCGCGGCCGGACGCTTCCGCGGTGGCGGCATGCTTGGCAAGCTCGCGCCGGGCGTTCAGGGCCAGGCGCAGGTCCGAGTCCGCGTCGCCGACCGCGACCTCGAACTGTCGTTCCTTATAGGCGCTGGTGATCTCGCCTGCGAAACCGACGTCGGCCACACGGGGCCCGAGGACGCTGCCGTAGCCAAAGGCGTTGGCCATTTCCCCATAGCGGGGGTCCACGAGGCGATTGGCGAACGACTTCGAGTCGAGCGGATCGCTCTCGAGCACTTTCTGGATGAAGGCGCGCTTGTCGAGCTCATCCTCCAGGCCGAAAGCGCCCAGTGCGACCTGCAGCAGGCGACGATCGTTGACCAGGTCCTCCGCCGTGACGGCGGTGTTGATCGCCACCTCGAAATGCGTCGTCGCCCGAGTGATCTCGGGCGATTTCGCGAAGGTCTGGCGTTGCTGCTCCTCGATCCGCTGAAGGAGAGACCAGCCTGCAACGCCGCCGATGGGCAGGAGGGGTGCAAAAGCCATGGCCAGGAGGCCTCTATTGCGCGGCTGTCGCGGCGGAGGAGACGGCCAGCAGCCGTTCCTCCCTCGGCAACAGCGTGCGCAGGGTTTTCAGGGACTGGTAGAAACGCTCGGCGATCGCATGTTCGGTCGCCTCGGTCAGGCGGGCGCGGCTGTCGGGATCTTCGAAGACCTGGGACAGCTGCTCGATCCCCGCGAGGATCTGGCGACGGGCCTCGGCGGGCTGCGCTTCGCCGGCCAGCACCAGTTGGGCGACGTAGCAGACGCGGCGCACCGGCGTGGTGACCTCGTGCGGGTGGATGGCGTCACGCAGGCGCAGGACGTTGGCCTCAGGGGTCAGGATATTGATCCGCGTGCGGCGCGGCCCGTTCTCCATCACCACGCCGTTCACCATCACCCGCTCGCCGGGGCCGAGCTTGAGGATCAGGCCCGGCATCTCAGACGCCCTCGACCTGGCCGCGAAGGCCCTTCATCACCGATGCGTTGATGTCCACAAGCGAAGCCGAGGAGATCTCGCGCCGCACGAGGCGAGGCGTCTCGCGCTCGACATAGGCGGCCAGCGACAGAAGGCCCGCGCGCAGCGCGTCGGGCAGGCCGTTGTCCGCCACCGCCAGATCGGCGGCAAGGGTCAGCCAGAGGCGGAGGTTGTCGTGGGCGGCCGAGGCGAGGCGGCCGTAGGCGCCGGTTTCGCCGGCCTCGATGGCGGCCTGGGCCTCGCTCAGGCGATGGGTGACGCGGGCGAAGACCCGGTACTCGGCCTGTCGAGGCGTCAGCGCCGCGTGGGCGGCGTCGCCGTAGGCCGGACGGCGGTCGGCGCCGCGGCCGAGACCGGAACGGGAGGGAGAGAGCGCGGCGGCGGTCATGGCGGCTCCTGGGTCTGGCGAGGGCCGGCGCCGGCGATTCAGGGCCTGGCTGCGCGTCTCGCCGTGTAATCCCGTGCGCCCCCTTCCCCTGCAGCGGCGCGCAACAAATGCGCGCCTTCCGCACGGGGCGCGGGGCGGTGGCGGGGGAGGCCGGGTTCCCGGCCTCCCCCTCGTCTTCCTTAGCGGAAGAGCGACAGCACGCTCTGCGGCGCCTGGTTCGCGATCGACAGCGCCTGGATGCCCAGCTGCTGCTGCACCTGCAGGGCCTGCAGGCGGGCCGAGGCCTCCTCCAGGTCCGCGTCGACCAGGGCGCCGATGCCCGAGGTCAGCGAGTCCGACAGCGACTTCACGAAGTCGGCCTGGATGTCGATCCGACCCTGGACCGAACCGAACTCGGCGGCGGCGTCGATCGAGGTCTGGATCAGGGACTCGATGTTGGCCAGCGCGTTGGCGGCGCCGTCGGCGGTCGACACGTCGATGCCGTCGAGACCGACCAGGCCGCCCGAGGCCACGCCGCCCGAACCGTCATCGACGGTCAGCGCCACGGTGGAGGCGTTGTCGTTGTCGATCTGCAGCGTCGGGGGCTGCGAGATCGGATCGTCCGACAGGTTCACCTGCACCGTGATGCCGTCGACGCCACCGGCGTCGATCACCCGCTTCAGACCGGTCGCCACGTCGTTGAGCGTGTCGCCGTCCTTGGCGGTGTAGTCGAAGTTCTGACCGCCCAGCGAGATCCGGAAGCCGTCGCCCTCGTTGACCACGCCGCCGGTGTTGCCCGCGCCGCCCAGCGACACGGTCTCGGCACGGGCCGTCAGGGTGCCCGCCGCGCCGGCCGCGCCGGCCACCTGAGCGCCGCCGGCGTCAGGGTCGACCACGAAGGTCGTGGCGCCGGTGGAGGAGCCCTGCATCGTGATCGATTCGAACGAGTTGGTCGACGAGACCGTAACCTCGCCCGCGCCGCTCACGGCGGTGGTCACCCCCTCGACGCCGAGGTTGGCCAGACCCGCGGCGACGATGTCGTCGAGGTCGGCAACCACGATCGCGGCGCCGGTGTTGTTGGTGAAGGTGAACTGCTGGTCGCCGAAGTCGATCGACAGCGTGTCGCCGTCCGCCATGTCGGTGGCGATGGTGATCGTCGCGTCGTTGGCCGCGTTCGACAGCGTGGCGCCGGCGCCCACGGTGTAGGTGCCGTCATCGGCCACGGTGCCGATGCGGTCGATGGCGGTCGCGGTCTCGACCGTGCCGGCCTCGGAGGTCAGGTTCTGGCCGTTGAAGGAGATCGAGGACGAGGAGACCGAGCCGTTGCCCGACCGGTCGAGCGAGGACAGCACCGAGGTCTGCTCGTAGGAGTCGACCAGGTTCTTGCCGTTGAACTGGGCGGCGCCGAGCACCGAGTTGATCTGGTCGCGCAGCGCCTTGATGTCGGTCTGGATCTTGGCGCGGTCGACGTTCTCCTCCTGCGAGGCGACGATCTTGCCCTTGATGTCCGTCAGCAGCTCGGTGACGGTCTCGGCGGCCTGGCGGCCGACCTCGACGGTCGAGGCGCCCAGCGACAGCGATTCGCTGATGCCCTTGAAGCCCTTCACGTCCGACTGCATGACCGAGGAGATCGCCCAGACGGCGGCGTTGTCCTTGGCGGACCCGACCTTCTTGCCGGTCGAGATCTGCTCCTGGATCTGGTTCAGATTCTTGTTGGTCGAGTTCAGGGTCTGCAGCGCAACCATCGCGCTGGAGTTGGTGAGGATGCTGGCCATTTGCTCCGTTTCCCAAAGCTGGCGACGCAGAGGCGTCGCTGTTTACAGACCGACCGGAGATTTCCGCCGGCCGGAGAGAACCGCCTTTCTGACGGAGCGCATCGGGCGTTCGACCCGCCGCGCCGGCCCACCCCTTGGGGCCGCAGCACCCGATTAGCCCGACGACTCTGAAGAAGGTCTTAGCGAGCCGTCCCACGCTGGGGCGACTTCTCTCTGTTTTTAGAGGGATGCCGAAGAAACCTCGCCCGGGCGCGCAACGCTCTTCGCTTCCCCGGCCTGCCGTGCTCTGTTAACTGAACTGAGGCCCGCGGCGCCGACACGCCTGCGCCGCGGCCGCCCGCGCGGACCGCGCGACCACATGGGGCAACTGGGGGGCCGGAGCCGCGGATGGCCATCGTTCAGGACCGAAAGATCGAGTTCTCGCAGCCGGTCAGGCAGATCGTGCTGATGATCGTCGTCCTGGCCCTGGTGGCGGTCGGCATCTTCTTCCTCCTCGGCCCGATCGAGGCCGTGTTCAGCGCCAACGTCTGGCTCAACGGCTTCATCGCCGCGGTCTTCGTCATCGGCGTGCTGACCTGCTTCTGGCAGGCGCTGTCGCTGGTGCGCGCCGTGAACTGGCTGGAAGGCTTCGCCATCGACCGGCCGGGGCATGAATTCGTCAATCCGCCGCGCCTGCTGACCTCGCTGGCCTCGCTGCTGCGCGACAGGCGCGCGCGCGAGGCGCTGACCGCGACCTCCTCGCGTTCGCTGCTCGACACGGTCGCCACGCGGCTCGACGAACAGCGCGACATCACCCGCTACATCATCAACATGCTGATCCTGGTGGGCCTGCTGGGCACCTTCTGGGGCCTCAGCCAGGTGGTGCCGGGGATTGTCGAGACGATGCGCTCGCTGTCGGGAACCCAGGACGCGAACACCGATTCGATGCAGGTGTTCTCGAACCTGATGGCCGGGCTGAACAGCCAGCTCGACGGCATGGGCACCGCCTTCGCCTCCTCGCTGCTGGGGCTTGCGGGCAGCCTGGTGGTGGGCCTGCTCGACCTGTTTGCGGGCCACGGACAGAACCGCTTCTACCGCGAGCTGGAGGAGTGGCTCTCCTCGATCTCGCGCATCTCGCTGGGCGGGGGCGAGGGCGACGGCTCGGCCGCCGGCTTCGCCGCCGAGGCGCTGGAGCGCAACGCCGAGCAGATCGAATCCCTCGTCGTCGCCCTGCGCGACGCCGAGGACCGCCAGCGCGCCGCCGACGCCCGGCTCGAGACGCTGGCCAACGGCCTGTCGGGCCTGGTCCGCGCCCTGGAGGAGGAGCGCGAGACCCGCGCCCCCGCGCCCGAGGCCGCCGTCGCCTTCGACGATTCCAACCTCACCGGCCGCCTCGACCGGCTCGCCGCCGCTCAGGAGCGGGTGGTCCATCTGCTGGAAAAGGCCCAGGAAAAGGAGGAGACGGACGAGGGCCGGCAGCGCCTGCGCTCGATCGACCTCCAGATCACCCGCCTGCTCGAGGAAGTCTCCGCCGGCCGCCAGGAGGCGACGGCCGAGCTGCGCATGGACCTCGCCCGCCTGACCCGCGCCGTCTCGGGCGAGCGGGGCTGATCCATGGCGCTGTCGCGACGCAACCAGCGTTACGAGGGCAATGTCTGGCCCGGTTTCGTCGATGCGATGACCGCGCTGCTGCTGGTGCTGATCTTCGTCCTGTCGATCTTCATGATCATCCAGTTCGTGCTGCGCGACCTGGTGACGGGCAAGGACGCCGAGCTCGACAATCTCACCGCCCAGCTCGCCGAGGTGGCGCAGGTCCTGTCGCTGGAACGCTCCCGCGGCGAACGGCTGTCGGGCGAGATCGAGACGCTGACCGCCACGCTGGCGCAGGAACGCTCGGAGATCGAGCGCCTCTCGACCCTGTCCGATTCCCTGCGCGCCGAACGGGACGCCGCCGCCGCACGCAACGACGACTACGAGGCCCGCGTCGCCGCCCTTCTGGACGACATCGGCGCGGCCCGCGACCGCATCGGAACCCTCACCGCCCGCGTCGAGACGGTGGAGAGCGAGCGCGACGCCGAGGCCGCCCGCGCCGAGGACCTCTCCGCGAACCTGACCCAGGCCCGCGCCTCGATCGACGAGCTGGAGGCCGCGCGCACCCGCGCGATCACCGAGCAGGAGGCGATGCGGCTGACGCTCGCCCGAATGCGCGAGGAGATCTCCGAGCAGGAGGAGGCCGCCCGCCTCGCCGCCGCCAAGACCGACGCGCTCGAGGCGATGGCCGCCGAGCTGCGCGCCGAGGCCGAGGCCACCCAGGCCACCCTGTCGGAAACCCTGCAGAGCCTCGCCGAACGCACCCGCGCGGCCGAGGCCAAGGACGAGACCATCGCCGCCCTGACCTCCGACGTGGCGGCCGCCGAACAGGCCCGCGCCGAGCAGGAGGCCGCCCGCGAGGCCGCGCAGACCGAACTTCTGGAATTGCAGGTCACCGAGGCCGAGAAGGAAAAGCTCCTCGTCGCCCTCCAGCAGGACCTGACCGAGGCCGAGCGCCAGCAGGCTGCCGAGGCCGCCGCAGCCCAGGCCCTGCGCGCGCGCCTCGCCGAGGGCCAGGACGAGCTGACCGCCATGGAGCTCGCCCTCGAGGAACAGCGCCGCAAGGCCGAGGAGACGCTGACCCTGCTCGCCGCCGCCAACTCCGCGAAGGCCGAGCTGGAAGGCCGGGTCGATGCCACGGAGGAGGAGCTCGCCGCCGCGCGCGCCCAGATGACCGAGCGCGAGGCGCTGCTGTCGGCCGCCCAGCGCCGCCTGACCGAGGAGCAGACCGCCGCCGCCGACGAGGCGCGCCGCGTGGCGCTGCTGAATTCCCAGGCCCAGGAGCTGCGCCGCCAGCTCTCGGGCCTGCAGGAACTGCTCGACGCCGAGGAATCGCGCAACGACACGCTGAAGGTGCAGGTCTCCAACCTTGGCCAGCAGCTGAACTCGGCGCTCGCGCGCGAACTGCAGCTCAAGCGTCGCGAGGCCGAGCGCAACGCCCAGGAGGTCGCGCGCCTCGAGGCCGAGAAGAAGTCGCTCGAGGCCCGCCGCTCGGAATTCTTCGGCCGCATCCGCGAGGCGATCGAGGGCCGCGAGGGCGTCGAGGTGGTCGGCGACCGCTTCGTGTTCCAGTCCGAGGTGCTGTTCGGCCCCGGCTCGGCCGAACTCGGCGCCGACGGCCGCGCGGCGCTGGACGACTTCGCCGGCCTGTTCCGCGAGGTGCAGGACGCCCTGCCCAACGAGCTGCCCTGGGTGCTGCGCGTCGACGGCCACACCGACGACGTGCCGCTGACCGGCTCGGGCCGCTACCGCGACAACTGGGAGCTCAGCCAGGCCCGCGCCCTGTCTGTGGTCCGCTATCTCGCCGACGCCCAGGGCTTCCCGCCCGAGCGCCTGGCCGCCAACGGGTTTGGCGAATATCAGCCCATCGACCCCGCCGACACCGACGAGGCCCGCGCCCGCAACCGCCGCATCGAGCTGAAACTGACCGAACGCTGACCGCTCGCGGGCTCAGATCCCCTGCGCCACCCGCGCCCTGCGCGTCGTCGACAGCTTCATCCCCGGCGCGGCGAGCCGTCCCGCGTCCCCGGTCCAGGCGTAGGCCAGCAGGCAGGGCTCGAGGTCGCCGGTGGTGATGCGATGCTCATGCTCGGGCCGGTTGAGGATCAGCGAGCCGGGCGCATAGACCGCGGTGTCGTTCTCCGACCAGGCGCCGGCGACCGAGAGATAGCTCTCCTCGATGTCCTTGTGGCTGTGCTGGGGATAGGTGGTCTTGGGCGCCAGCAGCACGAACCCCAGGATCAGGCGGTCGGAACGGACCGGCCCCTGCGGCCCGAGGACCTCGCAATAGGCGTAGCGGCGGGCGAGGTGCCGGGGCGGGCGCGCGTAGCCGTATTCCCAGGTCAGCAGGGGCGCGACCCGGCTCAGGGCCCGGGCCAGCGGCGCCATCGCGCCCCGCTCGCCCACGTCGAGCGCGCGCGGCAGGTAGGCGGTGACCGGCATCTCGACCGGCGTCCGCGCCACGATCGCGGGATTGGCGTCGATCGCGGCGGACAGGGTCTCGCGCACCCGTTTGCGGTGGCTGCGGATCGCCTTGCTGCCGCCGGCCGAGCCGCCCGCGCGATAGACGCTCTCGAACTCCTGCAACAGGTAGGTCCAGCCCGGCGCTTCGAGCAGGCGGGGCGCCTCGGCGGGATTGGCGGTCGGGGCCGCAGCCGGGTCGGCGGCCAGAGGCTCGAGGGGCGTGGCGGCGTCGGAAGAGGTCATGGACGGACATCTCGGACAGGATTGAGCGGGCGCGGCGCGAATTCTTGGCGCCGCGGCGGCGCGACTTCTGCCTCGAAACCGGCGCCGGTTCGCAGCGGAACGACGCGCGGCCCGCAGGACTGGCGCGGCGGCGCCCCGAGGCTGCGCCTTGCCCCGGCCGCAGGGGCGGCCCACACTGGCGCGCAATCAGGACACGCGCCGGCACGCCCAGGCGCGGCAGGGGAGGCGAGACGATGAAACTGACCGGCCGATGCTATTGCGGCGAGACCCGCTACGAGATCGAGGGCGACCCGGTGCTGCAGGCGCAGTGCCACTGCCGGGAGTGCCAGTATATCTCCGGCGGGGCCCCCAACACATTCATGATGTTCCCGCGCGAGGGCTTTCGCTATGTGCAGGGCGCGCCGAAGGACTTCACCCGCAGCGATCTCGAGACGCCGGTGACCCGGCAGTTCTGCCCCACCTGCGGAACCCACATGACCACCCAGCTCTCCCGCGCGCCGCTGACCGTGATCAAGGTCGGCACGTTGGACGAGCCGTCGGTGTTTTCCCCCACGATGGCGATCTTCGCCTGCGACCGGCAGCCCTTCCACCAGGTCGCCGAAGGGCTCGCGGTGTTCGACAAGCGCCCCGGCTGACCCGTTGTCCAGGGCGCTGGCCCGGCCCGCGGGCCGCTCCCGCGGGCCGGGCGGCGTCAGCTGCGCAGCAGGCCGGCGAACTTCTCGAAGATCTCGGCGTTGGCCGCAACCACGTCGGAGGTCTCGAACGGGTTGCGCTCGGGGTCCGAAAGGGCCTCGGCAAAGCCGCCCGCCTCGCGCACCATCAGCAGGCCCGCGGCCATGTCCCAGGGCTTCAGCCCCCGCTCCCAGAACCCGTCGTAGCGGCCCGCGGCCACCCAGGCGAGGTCCAGCGCCGCCGCCCCGAACCGGCGCACGCCCGCGCAGCGCGGCATCAGCTTCGAGAGGTCGCGCAGCGAAGCGGGGAGGCCTTCGGTCCCGGCGAAGGGGATGCCGGTGGCGAACAGCATCTCGGTCATGTCCCGGCGCGAGCTGACCCGCAGCCGGCGATCGTTCAGCCAGGCGCCGGCGCCCTTCTCGGCCGCGAAGATCTCGTCCTTGGTCGGGTCCAGGATCACCGCCGCCGAGACCTCGCCCTTGTGCTCGAGCGCGATCGAGATCGCCCAGTGCGGCAGCCCGTGCAGGAAGTTGGTGGTGCCGTCGAGCGGATCCACGATCCAGCGCCGGGTCTGGTCCGCGCCCTTGATCTCCTTGTCGCTTTCCTCGCCGAGCCAGCCGTAGGCGGGGCGCGCCTCCATCAGCTCGTGCTTGATGGTCTCCTCGGCCTTGAGGTCCGCGCGCGAGACGAAATCCGCCGCGCCCTTGCGGGAGACCTGCAAGTTCTCGACCTCGCCGAAGTCGCGCAGCAGGCCTCGGGCGGCCTTGCGGGCGGCCTTGATCATCACGTTGAGGTTGGCGGAGCCGCTGGCGGACATGTCTCGAATTCTCCTCGGGCGCGGCGTTCCCCCGGATGGGAAGCGCTCGGCGCCGCGGTCAGGTCAGGCGGCCGCGCAACGGGGGCCGCGGAACGGGATCGCCGCGCCGGAGACCGGCGCGGCGGAGGTCAGGTCGGATCCGCCTTCGGGCGCGCGCGCCCGGGGTGGGGCCTTCGGGCGCGCGCGCCCGGGGTGGGGCTCACTTCAGCTCGGTCTCGACGAAGCGCAGCTCGCCGTCGCCGGCGTTGATCACGTCGTGCGAGACGCCGGCCTTGCGGAAATAGGTCACGCCGGCGGTCATCTGGGTCCGGGCGATCCCGCCGCCCTCGCTCTCGATGTCGATCGGCTGCGAGGTCACCGGGGTGACCACGTAGTCCATCTCATGGGTGTGCCAGCCGGTGGCGGCGCCGGGGGCGAAGACCCACTCGGTCACGCGCACGCGCTCGTTGTCGACCATCACGGTTGCAACGGCGGCGGGACGACCGTTGGAGGGGGCGGCGCCGGCGCACATGATCAGGCGCGCTCCACGTATTCGAAGGTCTCGGTGTTCACCACCACCTGCTCGCCCTCGCCCACGAACGGCGGCACCGTGATGCGCACGCCGTTGTCGAGCGTCGCGGGCTTGTAGCTGTTGGCCGCGGTCTGGCCCTTCACCACCGGCTCGGTCTCGGCGATGGTGCAGGTGACCTTCTCGGGCAGCTGCATCGAGAGCGCCTCTTCGTCGTAGTACTCGACCACGGCGGTCATGCCGTCCTGCAGGAAGGGGCGGCGGTCGCCGAGAAGATCGGCGGGCAGCTCGATCTGCTCGAAGGTCTCGGAGTCCATGAAGGTCAGCATGCCGTCCGTCTCGTAGAGGAACTGCTGGTCCTTCTGCTCGAGGCGCACACGCTCGACCTTGTCGGCAGAGCGGAAACGCTCGTTCAGCTTCGAGCCGTTGCGCAGGTTCTTCAGCTCCACCTGCGCGAAGGCGCCGCCCTTGCCGGGTTTCACATGGGCGGTCTTCACCGCCACCCACAGGCCGCCGTCATGCTCGATGATGTTGCCGGGGCGGATTTCGTTGCCGTTGATCTTCATCGAAGCGCCTATGTTCGGTTCCGTCGGCCGCTCGCTGAGGCGGGGCCGCGCACGCCATGCGCGCCGCGCGTGGACCGCGCAGTCGCGACCCGCGCCCGGGCGCGATCCGCGCGGGGTATAGCCGCGCCCCGCACTCGGAGCAAGCCGCCGCGTCCGGGGGGAGCCACGGAGGACCATCCCTGGGGCGAGAGCGCCGAACCGGATACGCCCCTCGCCGCCGAGGCGGCCCTACGCGTCAAACCCCTCCAGGAAGCCGCCGTAGCGGGGGCGGGCCGCGGCGGGATCGGGGCCGCCACGACGCGGCGCGGCGCTCAGCGCGAGACCGCTCGCGGGGGCGCGCGCCTCGCGCAGCGCGTCGGCGGCCGCGCGCAGGTCGCCGCGCCGCGTCTCGCCCCAGCGCATCACCAGCAGGCGGCGGTCGGCGAGCCCGGCCAGCGCCCGCGCCTCCGCCGCGCACAGCACCGGCGGCGTGTCGAGGATCACCACGTCGAAGCGCCGCCGCAGGTCCGCGATCAGCCGGGCCATCGCAGGGCCGGCCAGCAGCTCCGCCCGGCGGGCGGTGGCGGGATCGGCCGACAGCAGCCACGGCCCGCCCTCGACCGGGCGCAGCATCGCCTCGGCCACGCTCGCCTCGCCCGCCAGGACCGAGACCAGATCGGTCGCCCCCGACAGCCCGTAACGCCGCGCCTGCGAGGGCGCGCGCACGTCCGCGTCGACCAGCGCCGTGCGCAGGCCGGCGCGCGCGCAGCTTTCGGCCAGCAGGGCGGCGACGGTGGACTTGCCCTCGCCTGGTCCGGGCGAAAGCACCGCGACGACCTGCGAGGCGGCTCCGCCTTCGCCCCCCGCCGCCAGCGACTGACGCAGGCGCCGGGCGCTTTCGGCGAGCGGAGATCCCGGGCGCCGGCGCGCCATCGCCACCGGGTCCGCCCGTCCGCGGATCCGCGGCAGCGCGGCCAGCGCCGGGGCGCCCGCATCCTCGGAGGCCATCGCGGCCGAGAGCGGCGGACCGTCCCCGGTCTCGCGCAGCCAGGCCAGCGCGCCGCCCAGGATCAGGCCCCCGCCCAGCGCCAGCGACAGGGCGAGCCCGGGCGAGGGCCGGTCCGCCGCCCCCGCCGAGGCCTCGCGCGCCAGCCTCGCCTCGGGCGTCGCCAGGGCCGCGGCCGTCTGCGCCGCGGCGAGACGGGCGAGCAGCGTCCGCCGCTCGGCCGCGCGGCCGTCCGGAGAGGGCGCCTCGGGATCCGCCGCGGCGCCGAAGCGCGCCGCCGTTTCCGATTCCGTGCGCGCCGCCAGGGATATGGCCAGCCCGCGAGGCGGCTGTCCGCCCTGCCTCGCGGCCGGCGCCGCCCGCGCCGCCGAGACGCCGGGTATCGCCCTCGCGCCGCCGCCGTCCGCCCGCGCCAGGGCCTCGGCGGGCGAGGGACGCAGGGGCGGACCCTCGAGCTCGGCGAGCCGCGCGGCGAGGCGGGCGGCGGCCTCGCGCGCCTCGCGCGCGTTGGCGGCGGCCTGGACGTCGAGGCGGTCGCGGACCAGTTCGGTCGCGATCCGCGCGGCCAGCGCCGGGTCGTCGCCGCGCACCCGGATCGCGATCAGCCGGCTGTCCCCCAGCCGCCGGGCCGAGAGCCGCGGCGCCAGTCGTCGCGCCGCCTCCGCCACCGGGTCCAGAGGCGCGGCGCCGGCGAGGTTGGCGAGGAGGAGGGCGCGAACTTCGCTCGCCCCTTCGGGCGGGGCGGCGGCCGCGTTGCGGGCGGACCCGTCCGACCAGGCGCCGGCGACGGGCGGCGGCGGTTGAAGCTCGGCCGCCGGGGCGGTCGCCGCACTGGCGTGGCCCCCCCCGAATTCCGGGGTGGCGGCGAGGTCGAGGCGGCGGGCGACCCGCTCGACCGCCTCGGGCGAGAGCAGCAGGCGCCGCTCGGTCTCGATCCCCGCGGCGTCGAGGGGAGCGGGCGCCGCGGCCGCGGGGGCCCAGGCGGCGGGCGGGCGGGGGGCGACCTCGATCACCGCCTCCGCCGCGTGGCGGGGGGGCAGCAGGGCCAGCGCGCACAGGCTCGCCGCCGCCGCCAGGGCCATGCAGACCGCCGGAATGCGCCAGTGCCGGCGCAACGCCCAGGCCAGGATCTCGAGCCCCGAAACCACCGGGCCGGCGAAAGCGGGGGCCGGAAGCTCGACCTCCGGGCGCATCCGCTCCAGCCGCTCGGCCGCCTGGCGAACGGCCGCGGCTCGGCGCTCGACCTCCGGCGCGCGGTCGGGCGACCGGGCGGCCCCGCGCTCCGGCGCGCCGCCCGGCAGGGCCAGGCGGCGGCGCAGCTTGGCCTCGTCCATCGCCCGGCGCGGCGAGCGGGCCGCGCGCACGCCGATCGGGTCGGCCTCGGCGTCGCGCGGCGCGGGCAGAGGGGCGCGGGCGGACGGCGACGGGGTGGCGGGAGATCGGGGATCGCGGCCCGGCTCGGGGCGCGGCGAAGGCGGGCGGCCCGCCGCGTCCGGGGCCAGGCCCCTCTCCCGTTGGCGCGATTCCGCCCAGGATCTGGCGGCCGCCGCCCCGGGGCGTGCGGCAGGGGGGGCGGGCGACGGGGCGGCCGGCGCGGTCTCGGAGCGGGCCGGGACGCCAGGGGCAGACTCGACGCGGGAGGGATCGGCGCGAGCGGGCTCGGCATGCGGGGCGTGCGGCCAGGGGCCGACGCCGGCGTCGGCGAGACCGTCCGCCGCCGCGGACTCCGCCTCGCCCCGATCCGGCCTGTGCGGCTCGGGGACGGCGAACCTCCGTCCGGGCGGCGGTGCGGTCAATCCAGATCTCCCTGCGCGAGGCGAGACGCGGCGCGACGCGGCGCGGCCGGCGACGCGGCGGTCCCGGCGGGAATTAACCTAGGATTTGCTCAGTTAAGAATCGGTAACCAGCCCCGGGCGCGTCGCGCTCGCCCAGGGCGCAACCCGACCGCGGGCTACCAGTCCTCTTCGCGGTGGACGCCATGGGCGTAGGCCTGGGCGTTGCGCCAGTACCAGTCTGCATTGGCGCGGTTGGGCGCCGAGCAGTCCCGCTCGGCCACGCGTCTGGCCGGCACCCCGGCGATGATCGAGTTCGGCGGAAACTCGGCGTTCTCGGTGACGATGGCGTGGCCCGCCACGATCGAGCCCGCGCCGATCTTGGCCCCGTCCATCACCGTGGCGTTGATCCCGATCAGGCAGTCGTCGCCGATCTCGCAGCCGTGGATCGTCGCGTGATGGGTGATCGAGCAGTTCCGCCCCACCGTCGTGCCCGAGTTCATCCCCACATGGACCATCACGAAGTCCTGCAGGTTCGTCCCCTCTCCGATCTCGACGAAATCGCGCTCGGCGCGGATCACGACGTTGGGCCAGACCGACACGCGCGCGGCGAGGCGCACCTTGCCATGAATCAGGGCGGTGTCGTGGATCAGCGCGTCTTCGGCGACCTCGACCAGGGGGCCGAAGGCGCGGCCCGCGCGCATCAGGGGCATCTTTCCGATCATGCGTTTCCTCCCGCGCCGACTCCGGGCAGGCGACGCTCCCGCGCCCGGCGGCCGGCCATGTTCAGGGTCTCGACCAGCGCCGAGAACCCCATCGCGGCGTAAACGTACCCTTTCGGAACGTGGAACCCCATCCCTTCGGCGATCAGGGTCATGCCGATCATCAGCAGGAAGCCCAGCGCCAGCATCGCCACGGTGGGATGACGCTCAACAAAGCGGGCGAGGGGTCCGGCGGCCAGCAGCATCGCGCCCACCGCGGCCAGCACCGCGACGACCATGATAGGCAGGTGCGGGGTCATGCCCACCGCCGTGACCACCGAGTCGATCGAGAACACGAGATCCAGCACCAGGATCTGGGCCACCGCCGCGGTCATCCCCAGGCGCAGGCCGGCCCCCGCGAGCCCCTCGTCCGCGGGAGCGCACGGGGGCGCGGCGTCGCCGGGTTCGACCTGCCGGCGGATCTCGGTGGTGGCCTTCCAGACCAGGAAAAGGCCGCCGGCGAGCAGGATCAGGTCCTTCCACGACAGCGCCTGGCCCGCGATCTCGATCGCCGGGGCGGTCAGCCCGACCACCCAGGCCAGCGCGGCCAGCAGCATCAGCCGCAGGCCCAGCGCCAGGCCCAGGCCCAGCCGCCGCGCGGTCGCGCGACGCTCGGGCGGCAGGCGGTTGGTCAGGATCGAGATGAAGATCAGGTTGTCGATCCCCAGCACCACCTCCATCGCGATCAGCGCGGCAAGGGCGACCCAGGCCTCGGGACTCTGGAGAAGACGGAGGAGGTCGGCGGCGAGATCGGCCATGAGGTCTGTCCGGCTGGAGGAAGCCGCCGGGATGTGGCGCGTCGCCG
This sequence comes from uncultured Albimonas sp., assembly GCF_963977235.1. Lineage (NCBI taxonomy): Bacteria > Pseudomonadati > Pseudomonadota > Alphaproteobacteria > Rhodobacterales > Paracoccaceae > Albimonas > uncultured Albimonas sp. The sequence continues at coordinate 5,351 of NZ_CAXBOD010000036.1, read as the reverse complement.
CCACCCGCGCAACGGCCGGCCAGGGCCGCGCGCGGGAATATCTTTCGACGGCCGCCAGGACCCTCCCGGGGCCGGCTCCGGGGCGCGCGGCGAGCGGCGCGCGGGCCCGGCGCCTCACCCCCGCGCGTGAAGAATCCGGCCGATGAAGTTCAGCAGCAGCTGCGCCGCCAGGACTGAGGTCGAGCCGGTGGGGTCGTAGTCCGGCGCCACCTCGACCAGGTCGACGCCGACCACCTCGCAGCGGGACGCGAGCCCGGCCAGCAGCTCGAGCCCCTCGTAGTAGAGGAACCCGCCGTGGGAGGGCGTGCCCGTGCCCGGCGCGATCGAGGGATCGAACCCGTCGATATCGATGGTCGCGTAGACCCGGGCGCCCGCGGGGATCCGCGCCAGCACCGCCTCGATCCCCAGCGCCCGGACCTGCCGCACGCTGAGAATGTCGGAGCCGCGCGCGCGGGCGTCCTCGTAGCCCTCGCGCGCGGTCGAGCTGACGTTGCGGATGCCGAGCTGGGTCAGGCCCGAGACCCAGGGCTTCTCCGCCGCGCGCCGCATCGGGTTGCCATGGCCGCGGGTGACCCCGTGGCGCTGGTCCACGAAGTCGAGATGCGCATCGAGCTGGACGAGATGGATCGGGCCATTGCGGGCGCAATCGTCCTCGAACGCCTCGATGCAGGGGATGTTGACCGAGTGGTCGCCCCCGATCACCACCGGCGTCGCGCCGGCCGAGAGGATCCGGCGCACCCCGTCCGCGATGTTGGCGTGAGAGCGGAGCGTGTCGGTGTGGATGATGTCCGCGTCGCCCAGGTCCACGATCCGCGCGCCCTCGAGGTAGACGACGTCGTCCTCGGGATCGTAGGCGCCGGCATGGCCGAAGCTGAACAGGGTCGAAGCCTCGCGCACGCCCCGCGGTCCGAAGCGGGCGCCGGCGCGCCACTGGGTGCCGGCGTCGAAGGGCGCGCCCAGGATGCAGACGTCGGCCGCGATCGCGGCGTCCGGCCCGAGCACCGGGTACTTGCCGAAGCTGCAGATGCCGGTGAAGGGCAGGTTCAACCTGCCGGCGTCGTAGGCGTTGCCGCTCATCGCTCTCGCCCTTCTGTTGTCACTCTATTCCCTCCCCGCCGCCGCAGAGCGGCCGCGCTTCCGGCACGGTCGCCCCCTAACTCTTTCGACATAGCCGGCCGCGACGCACCGGCCCGTTCCCCCCCCAACACGGGCGGACGCGGCGCGGCCCCCACGGTGAACGAAGGAGATCGCCATGAACTGGGACCAGATTGAAGGCAAGTGGAAGCAGTTTTCCGGCGCGGCGCAGGCCCACTGGGGCAAGCTGACGTCGGACGAGGTCGACGAGGTCGCCGGCAACCGCGAGCGCCTCGAGGGCAAGATCCAGGAGCGCTACGGCATCGCCAAGGAAGACGCCCAGAAGCAGGTCGACGAGTGGATGGCCAAGCAGAACTGAGCCGTCTGACCCGGCGGGAGGACGCTTCCGCCTGATCTCGCCGCCGCGCCGTCCCCACGGCGCGGCGGTCGTGCGTGCGGACCCTGGCCGCCCGCGCAACTGGCGCCGGCGGCGCGACGCGCGACGCTGCGCAGGCGAGCCGCGGCTCTGTCGTTCCGCCCGCCCGCCCCTCTGTGGTTCCGCCCGCCCTCCCCCGCTCCTGCGCCGAGCCTTCGGCGCCCATGTCCCGGGCGTTGGCGCCTGCGCGCAGGGCGAAACCGGCAGATCGTCGCCGCGGGCTTCCGCAAACGTCCGCCGACCCTATGAATCGTCTCCGGAATATGCTGCGCTGCGAACGCGCCGCCGATGGGCGCAGCCGGACCAGGGACGCATCGAATGAGCATCAACGCGGCGATCACCCACCGCACCACCTATCGCTACGACAAGCCCATCACCATGGGCGCCCAGGTGGTCCGCCTGCGTCCCGCGCCCCACTCGCGCACCAAGATCCTCAGCTACTCCCAGAAGATCTCTCCCGAGCCGCATTTCATCAACTGGCAGCAGGACCCGTTCGGCAACTGGCTCGCCCGTCTGGTCTTCCCCGAGAAGGTCGACCACTTCGAGGTGAAGGTCGATCTCGTCGCCGACATGGCCGCGGTGAACCCGTTCGACTTCTTCGTCGAGGACTACGCCGGCTCGGTCCCCTTCGACTACACGCCCGAGGACCGCAAGGACCTGGCCGCCTACCTCGAGACCGGCCCCCAGGGCCCCCTGTTCGACAAGATCCTCGACGCCCTCCCCGAAAAGGAGGAGCACACGGTCGATTTCCTCGTGGCCGTCAACCAGGCCGTGCAGAACGCCGTCGCCTATCTGGTCCGGATGGAGCCCGGCGTGCAGGATCCCGAGGAGACGCTCGAGATCGGCTCGGGCTCCTGCCGCGACAGCGCCTGGCTGCTGGTGCACCTGATGCGCCGCCGGGGCCTGGCGGCGCGCTTCGTCTCGGGCTACCTGATCCAGCTGACGCCTGACGTTAAGTCCGTCGACGGCCCCTCCGGCCCCGACGCCGACTTCACCGACCTGCATGCGTGGTGCGAGGTCTACGTGCCCGGCGCGGGGTGGATCGGCCTCGACCCCACTTCGGGCCTCTTCGCCTCCGAGGGGCACATTCCCCTGGCGGCCACGCCCTCGCCCCGCTCGGCCGCGCCGATCTCGGGCGGGCACGAGCCGACCGAGGACATCCAGTTCGACTTCCACATGGAAATCGCGCGCGTCCGCGAGGAGCCGCGCGTCACCTACCCGTTCACCGACGAGGCCTGGGCCGCGATCAACGCCGCCGGCCTTGAGGTGGACAAGCGTCTGGCCGCCGACGGCGTCGCCCTGACCATGGGCGGCGAGCCGACTTTCGTGGCCGAATACGACCGCGACGCGCCGGAGTGGAACGAGGCCGCCGTCGGCCCCACCAAGCGCGTCTACGCCGACCAGCTGATCCGCCGCCTGCGCACCCGCTTCGCCCCCCAGGGCCTGCTGCACCACGGCCAGGGCAAGTGGTATCCGGGCGAGCAGCTCCCCCGCTGGGCCTTCGGCCTCTACTGGCGCAAGGACGGCGAGCCGCTGTGGGAGAAGCCCGAGCTGATCGCCCCCGAGACCGCCTCGGGCGCCGGCTTCGAGGAGGCCCGCAAGCTGACCGAGGCGATCTGCGAGGCGCTCGACATCGACCCCGTCGCCGCCGAACCCGCCTACGAGGACCCCGCGCCGTTCCTGCTGCGCGAGGCCGAGCTGCCCGAGAACCTCGACCCGATCGACAACAAGCTCGACGACCCGATGGAGCGCAAGCGGCTGGCGCGCGTCTTCGACCGGGGCCTCGGCAAGCCCGTGTGCATGGTGCTGCCGGTGCAGGCCCAGCAGGCGCGCGACCGCTCCCGCCGGCGCTTCTTCTGGGCAACCGAGCGCTGGCGCACCCGTCGCGGCAAGCTGTTCCTGGCGCCCGGCGACAGCGCCGCGGGCTACCGCCTGCCGCTGAGCTCGCTGGCCTGGATCACCGAGATCGACCGGCCCTGGATGAACCCGCTCGACCCGTTCGCGCCGCGCGCGCCGCTCGCGCGCCGCACCGCGATGCAGGGCCGCGCCGCGACCGGGGCGAACCCGCAGTCGGGCGTCTGGGGCTATGGCCCCGGCATGGGCGAAGCCGCCCCGGGCCGCTCGGCCATGCCCATCGCGGGAGAGCTGCACCCCGAGGCGGCAATGAACGCCCCCCAGCAGCCCGACCCCGGCATCGCCATCTACACCAACCTGGTGCGCACCGCCCTGACGGTCGAGCCGCGCGACGGCCGGCTGCACATCTTCATGCCGCCGCTGCCCTCGGCCGACAGTTTCGTCGACCTGATCGCGGCCATCGAGGAAGCCGCCGAGGCCACCGGCCTGCCCGTGCAGCTCGAAGGCTACTCCCCGCCCACCGATCCGCGCCTGCAGAAGATCATGGTCACCCCCGACCCCGGCGTGGTCGAGGTCAACATCCAGCCCGCCGAGAGCTGGGAGGAGCTGGTCGCGATCTCCGAGGGGCTCTACGACGACGCCCGCCACTGCTCGCTGGCCACGACGAAGTTCCTCTACGACGGCCGCCAGACCGGCTCGGGCGGGGGCAACCACATCGTCGTCGGCGGCGCCACGCCCGAACAGTCGCCGTTCCTGCGCCGGCCCGACATGCTGGCCTCGATCGTGCGCTACTGGCAGGTGCACCCGTCGCTGTCGTTCCTGTTCTCGGGCCAGTTCGTCGGCCCCACCTCCCAGGCCCCGCGCATGGACGAGGCGCGCGACGACATCCTCTACGAGATGGAGATCGCGCTCGAGCAGGCGCCCAAGCCCGGCTGGCAGATGCCCCTGTGGCTGGTCGACCGGATCTTCCGCAACCTGCTGACCGACGTCTCGGGCAACACCCACCGCGCCGAGATCTGCATCGACAAGCTCTACTCCCCCGACGGCCCCACCGGCCGCCTCGGGCTGGTCGAGTTCCGCGCCTTCGAGATGCCGCCCCACCCGCGCATGTCGCTGGCCCAGTCGCTGATCCTGCGCGCCCTGATCGCCAAGTTCTGGAAGGAGCCGTTCGAGCGTCCGCTGCGCCGCTGGGGCCCCGCGCTGCACGACCGCTTCATGCTCCCCCATTTCGTGTGGGAGGATTTCCTCGAGGTGCTGGCCGACATCGAGGAGTTCCTCGGCCTGCCCATCGACCCCGAGTGGTTCCGCGCCCAGTTCGAGTTCCGCTTCCCCATCGCCGGCGACGTCAAGCACAAGGGCGTGCTGCTGGAGCTGCGCTCGGCCATCGAGCCCTGGCACGTGCTGGGCGAGACCGGGGCCATCGGCGGCACCGTGCGCTACGTCGACAGTTCGCTCGAGCGTCTGCAGCTGCGCGTGGCGGGCGACCTCGAGGGCCGCTACAAGGTCGCCTGCAACGGCTACGAGGTTCCCCTGACCGAGACCGGGCGCAAGGACGAGCGGGTGGCCGGCATCCGCTACCGCGCTTGGCAGCCGGCCGAGAGCCTGCACCCCACCATCGGGGTGCACACGCCGATGGTCTTCGACCTGTGGGATTCGTTCTCCAACCGCTCGGTGGGCGGCTGCCTGCTGCGCTCGGCGCATCCAGGCGGGCGCGCCTTCGACACCCAGCCGATCAACGACCTCGAGGCCGAGGGCCGGCGCCTCGCCCGGTTCGAGACCATCGGCCACACGCCCGGCCGGATGACGCCGGCGCCGGCCCGGATCAGCCCCGACCAGCCCCTGACCCTGGACCTGCGCCGCCAGCGCTGACCCCCGCGCCTCCCCGCCCCGCGGGGAGGCGCCGCCCGCGCGCCCCCTGCCCCGCCGCCGCGCCCCGAGCGCCGCCGGCGCCCCTCCGCCCCGGGCGCCGTCCGCCCGCAACGCGCCG
>NZ_CAXBOD010000035.1:0-50696 GCF_963977235.1 uncultured Albimonas sp. | reverse complement strand
GAACCCTCGTCGTAAGCTTGGGAAGCTTCTGCTCTACCATTGAGCTACACCCGCGACGCTGGCTAGGTACGATGAGCCATGGCTCCCGTCAAGATGGGTGCGTCCGATCTCGGTCTTCTCTGCGAGGGGGCTGGCGGCGGCGGGCCCACGCCCTCCCCGAGGTCGGCCCGGGATCGACGACGACGGGGGGCGCCGGTCGACGGCGATGACGGCTTCGGGGGCGGTCGCCAGGCTCGGCATCGCCGGCTCTCCTGCGCGACTCGGCAGAGCCTCCCCCCTGCTTCGCGGGGATCAAGCGGTGCGGCCGTCGCCTCGAAAGCCGCTGATTGCAATGCAGAACATCTTGCGGGGACAGCCGCGCGCCGACACCGGGTCCAGTCTCGAGCGCCAGGTCCGAAACGCCTTGCGCAATCGCGCCGGTCGGTGTGGCTGAGGGGTGGAGGCGACGACCGGAATCGAACCAGTGTACACGGATTTGCAATCCGTCGGGTAGCGCGCACGCCGATCCGACACAACGCGCAGGCCGATTTTAACGATCAAAATCAGACCTGTAGGTTTCGGCTTTGCGCTCGTGATGCTCTTACGGCTCGCGCCGATCAGCCATCCGGCCCCATGGCGGCCCCATGGAGCAAGCCGTGTTCCCCTTGTGTTCGAGCCTGGTTGTGTCGAAACTTGCGCTTGGCAACGAGGCAACGCCGCGTTGCTTCTACAACGGCGGCGTCGACTGGAATGCTGCCCTTGATCCGGATTGGAGAACGTCATGCATTTTGTTGCGAACTACGAGATTGGTTCGGATATATCAGTCACGTCTGACGACGAAATACTTGAAATTTCGTGTCCGAGAGGTGAATTCAGGGCGAGAATAAAGAATATCCCGCGATCTGTGTTCACGGTGCCTTTTTTGCTATCGTTGCACCTATACTTCGAGGACGAAGACCTGGAGGATGCTAAGTCCGCATCCGAGGACTTGATGGTTGTGTGCCTCAACATGCTGGCGCTGGCCACCGGCGCGGGGCTTCGACGACACCGGATACGCCAGATCGTGGTGACCGATGAGCCGGGAGCGGACGGAATGAGGGACGTCCTCATGTGGGCCGACAAGGTCGAGTATAGCGATCCACAGCCGGCTCTGACAGCGGATCACCTGACGTCCATCGAGCGCCTGTTGGAGTGGGAGGCTCCGCCGGCGATCGAGCGCGCGCTCAGATGGTATCGGCTAGGGGTGGACGCCTCCGCTCCGGATGATCAGTTCACCTACTTCTGGTTCGCGCTTGAGATTGTTGCGGAGTATCAGAAGCCCACCGCAAGGGTGAATGATCGGTGCCCACACTGCCAGTCCGCGCTCTACTGCGAGACGTGTGAAAAACACCCTGTTCACCGGCCCTACGCCAAGCAGGCGATCCACGCTTTGATGCGAATGACCGATCCAGATTGCACCGACGAGACTGTCGCGATGCTCGACGACACCCGAAATCGCCTGATGCACGGCGCTACTCTCCGCGAAATCGAGGCGTCTTTTGCCGAGTCTGATCCGCATGTCGTCGACGTTCTGGGTAGACTGCTCTGGCTTGCGCTGTTGAAGCAGTTCCCGCGCGAACTTACTGAGGAGGGCCTACTTGTAGGCGTTCCATCGACATATGTGCGCTCCAACATGACCGCTGTCGCCCACGCGCGGACAGTCGTCCCGGCAGACGACTTCGGCAACTTCGATCTCGACTTCAAAGGGTTTTCAGTAAAATTCGAGTTGCCTGGGCCGCCGCAAAGTGCTTCGCCGACGGTTCTGCGCATGACACACGCGCAATACGATCAGCTTCGCGCCTTCTCATATCGCCACGGCGAGCACCGTGAGATGATCACGCGCATCGCCAACAATGCGCGCGAAATCAAGGACAACGTTCTCGTGGGCGTGCTGGCGACGGATATGCCGCTCGTGAGGGAGGCGGTTCGGAGCGGCTCCCAGGGTGGATGGGAAGAACTGTTCCGCGAGGTGCTTGATCAGAACGGGCAGGGCGAAGCGTCCTAGACCTGCCGGGCTCATCAGCCCAGCAGGTCGCCGATCCGGGCCGCCGCCGCCGCGGCGAGGTCGTCGTCCGCCTCGACGTAGAGGTCCAGCGTGGTCGAGGCGCGGGAATGGCCCAGCAGCGTCTGCAGGGTCTTCACGTCGGTCCCCGACTTGTTCTGCATCGTGCCGAACAGGTGACGCAGGCCATGCACCCCCTGCACGCCCTCGGGCAGGCCCAGTTTCGCCCGCATCCGCCGGGCGCGGGCCGATACCGCATCGAGCTTCAACGGCGCGCCGTAGGGGTCGCAGAAGACGAGGTCGTGGTTCTCCCATGCGCGCCCGGCCGCGAGCTTGTCCCGCTTCACCTGCACCAGACGCGCGCGCAGCAGCTCCACCGCCGCCGGGGGCAGGGGGATGCGCCGGCGCGAGGTCCGCGACTTCGGCGCGCCGAACACCCACGAGGACGTCCCGTTCCCGCTCACCCGCATCAACGTGCGCTCGACCCGCAGGGCCGCGCCGTCGAGGTCCACCGCGGCCCATGCGAGCGCCCCGGCCTCCGAGCGGCGCATCCCGGTCATCGCCATGAGGCGGAACAACGGGCCGTCCCCCGTCGCGTCCATGGCCGCGAGGAACTTCCGCGCGTTCTCCATCGTGTCCGTCTTCGGCCGCGGGCGGGCCGCTACCTTCGGCCCCTCCGCCCCCTCGACGGGGTTGTAGGGCAGCAGCCGCTTGCGCACCGCATCCTTCAGCGCCTTGTGCAGGATCGCCCGGCTCTGGCTGATGGTGCTGGGCGCCAGGCCGCGCCCGGCGAGGTCGCCCAGCCATGCCTCGACGTCCTCGACCGCAAGCCGGTGCATCTGGACGTGGCCGATGCTCTTGATGCAGGTCTCCACCTTGCCCCTGTAGCCCGACAAGGTGTTCGGCCTGATCGCGCCCGAGGTCTCGCGGGCGGACAGCCAGCCGCGCAGGTAGCTCCCCAGCGTGCCCTTCGCGAGCTGGCCGCCCGCGCCGGCGTTGACCGTCTGGTTCGCCAGCCAGCCTTTCGCCTCCGCCTTCGTGTCGAAGGAGCGCGAGATCCGGTTCTTCTTCCCGGTGCGCGACGTGCTCTTGTGCTCCGCCCGCCACCGCACCTTGCCGCCGGCGGTGGTGTATCTCTCGATGCTCATGACGACTTCTCCCGCGCCCGGTGGCGCCGCGTGTTCGATCCCGATCTGCACCGGGTCGAGCAGAAGATCGCGTCCCTCCGCGCGCCCACGAAGATCGAGCCGCAATGCAGGCAGGCCCGGACGGGCAGGCCGCCCACGGCCGCCTCGATCCCGTCCACCACGATCCGGCCCAGCAGCGGCTCGACGTCCTCGGGCGTCGCCACCGACCATCTGCCCCGCTCGTCGATCTGCATCCGCACCAGCTCGGGCACGAGGCCGGGCAGGCGGCCGACATGCTGGGGGAGCCGGGCGGGGTCCACCGCCCAGTCGCCGGCGTCGACCTGCACATAGGCCTCGCGCAGCGCCCCGCAGGCGATCAGGAGTCGCCCCAGCAGCCCCGCCTCTACGTCGTGAGCTACAGGCCCCACCGCGGCGTCCAGCGCCAGCCTGGCGGCCGATCCAGGCGCGCCTGCATCGGGGCCGCCGACGAACAGGCCCAGGTGCCACCACGCCGCCCGCCGCCTAGACGAGGACTCGTCCATCCCGATCAGCGCCCGCAGCGCCTCCGCCGTGTCGGTCCTGCCCATGTTTCACACCTACTTTCGATCATTTCGCTCACAACGATCATGTAGTGCGAATCAGGATTGCTCGCAATTATTGTTTGCGTTGTGATCGTTTTGCAGAAAACGAAACACATACAGATCAGACAGGAGACCCCGGCCCATGACCGACGTGAATCCGCGCCCCGCCACCGTGACGCCCAACGAGGCGGCCGACATGCTCGACATCTCGCCGGTGACCGTGCGGCGCTACTACAAGGAGGGCCTGCTGCGCGGCCGGAAGATCGGCACGCGGCTGATCCGCATCGAGACCGCGAGCGTCGACGAGCTCATCGCGCAGGGCGAGCAGCAGCCCGCCGACTGATCCCATCCCCGAGATCCCGATCCGATCCGAACCCGCGGGCGCGCCGGCGCGGGAACGGCCCCTCATGTCCCGGCGCAGGAGAACCCCACCATGGGCATCGAAACCGACTTTCACGACGGGCTGCGCAGGACGGCCGCCGCGCGGACCGAGGGCAGCAGCGACGACGCCTTCGCCATGGCCGAGGCCGCAGCGACCGGCCTGTTCGACACCTGGACCGACCTGGCGCCGGCCCTGGGCGAGATCGCAGCCGCGGCCCAGCGCCAGGACCACGACGTCCTGCGCCAGGCTCTGCGGGACGCCTTTCAGGCCTATGACGTCTGATCGGCGGCCGACGCCCCCCGGTCGGTGGAGACCGAAGCGCTGGTCGACCTGCTGGCGCTCCGCGAGGTCTGCCGGAGGACAGGCGCACGAGCGATGGCTGCGTCTCGTGGGCGGGCGACGCCTGCACGACGGCGGCCTGCGGGGGCGAGGCGGAGTTCATCCGCGCCGACATCCTCGACGGCCTGCTGGCGCCGGGCAAGCGGATCGAGGTCAACGGGCCGTTCTTCATGCAGTGCGAGCATGGCCCTTCGGCGTTCGGGCCGGGGCAGCACGCGCTGGCCGTGGACGGCGGCGCGCCGTTCGACGTCATGCCCATGGTGGGGTCCGCCGATCTGGGCATTCCGCGGAAGGACGTCGTGAATCTCTGCCGCTCCTGGATCGAGGCGAGCGACCTGGTATTCGCCTAGGCCGACGCGGACTTCAGCGAGGCCTATGGCACGCTCGCCGAGATCGGGCTGGCCGTCGGCCTGGGCAAGCCGATGCTCGTGGCCGCGCCGCTCAGCATGCCCGAGGACGTGGCGGCCGAGACCTGGTTCGCGCTGAGCATGGCGACCGAACTGGTGCTCGCGCGCAGCCCGGCGGAAGGCTTCCGGCTCCTGCTGCCGGCCATGACGAGCGCGATCGCGGAACGGTACGCGAGGGTCGCGGGGCTGCTAGGTTAACCCGGACAACACCTTCGGAACCATGACCCCGAAAGAGATCGGCCCGTCCTGTTGGCGCAGGAGCGGGCCGGGAATCGAAGTCTGGTCGAGCCTGAGCCGGGCACCCCCGAGGTCTGGTGATGACCTGCTAGGGGTAGCGTTTGCAGGGCCGCCGCGCAACGAAGGAAGCGCATACGTGGCTCCCAAGGACCTGACGACTCCGCCCGCTCGGGCGGAACTCATGATCGCCGGCCTCCTTCAGCAGGCCGAGAACCGCCCTAGTGGCGAGCAGGGCGTGATCGACCTGCGCTCGCTCCGGCACGTCCCGGTGGGCGACAAGTTCGGCAATCCCGGTTTCTCGGCCGCGATCTTCTACAACGACTACAGGCGGAACGCGGAGATCGTCGGCCGCACCGGGCTGGTGTTCGACGTCGAGTTCCTGAACAAGTTCACCACGATCCCGCCGACGCCGTCGGAGTTCGCCGACCGGCTGCGGGCGCGCGGCCTGGGCGGCGTGCTCTGGACCACCTACCACCACACGCCGGAGAAGCCGCGCTATCGGGTCGCGATGAACATGGCCGGCTGCGTGCTGCCGGACGGCAAAGACTTCGACCGCGACGTCGACATCGAGATGATGCAGGCGATCGCTCACGACCTCGAACTGGACGTGGTGGTCGACGTCACCAAGTTCGCCGCGGAATCGTTCTTCTTCCTGCCTTCTGCTCCCCCCGAGGGGATCGACGACGCCGAACTGATCGTCGTCGAGGGCGCCTGCTACAACCCGGCCGCCGCGCTGGCGGAGGCGCAGAAGCTGGTCGAGGCGCGGCGGGAGGCGCTGGCGGAGGCGCAGAAGCGCCGCGCCGGCGCGAAGTCGGACAACCAGCTCGCGACCGGCCTCCGGCACCGTATTCGCCCGCTGCGCGAGGTCCTGGAGGTCATGGGCTACACGCCCACGAGCGACCCGGACCGCTGGCTCTCCCCCTACTCGAAATCCGGCAAGCCCGGCTGCGTGATCCTGGAGGGCGAGGACGGCGTCGAGCGGGTGGCGATCCATCACGCCGACGATCCGCTGAACCTCGAAAAGCCGGTGTTCGGCGTGCGGGCGCATGACGTTGTCGACTTCGTGGTCCTCAAGCACTTCGGCCCCGACGCGGACATGGGCAAGGCGCTGGGCTCGCTGCTCTCCGATCTGCCCGCCTGGGCCGCAGCTCCGGCGCCCGTGGACATGGACGCCCTGCGGCGGCTTGTGGCGGCCCAGGAGGCCCCTCCTGCGCCCGCAGGGGCCTCGCCCCCGCAGGACGTGCTAGACGACGAGGAGGAGCTGGACGGCCTGCCCGAGGACATCGTGACCGATCTGGCCTTCCGGGCCCTGATGAAGCCGGGAGAGACCCCCCGGGCGGCGGTGGAGCGGCTGGGGCGCCTCGCGGAGGCGATGGAGGTCGACGACGTGTTTTCGGACGACGCCGGCGGCCCGCCTCCGCCAGACGGCGTGCTGCCGCGGTTCGTCGAGCGCATCGCCCTGGTGGCCGAGGACAGCGGCGGCATCGACCCGTCATTGACCGCGCTGCCGATCTTGCAGGCGATGAGCACCACCCCGAAGGCCGGCACGATCATCGAGGCGCCGATGGGCGCCCTCACCCTCAGAAGGCCGCCGAACCTGTTCGCCGCCACTGTGGCGCCGCCCAGCTCGGGCAAGAGTTTCGCGATCGAGGATGTGGCCGAGCCCGCGCACGAGGCGGTGGCCGCGGACCTGCGCCGGCTCTGGCTTCAGCGGAGGAAGCAGGCGCAGAGCGAGGCGAAGCGCATGGGCCTGGAGGGCGCCAAGGCCGCCGACTACGTGGCCGAGAACGCGCCGGGGCCGGTCGTGGTGCAGATCTCCGGAATGACCATCGAAGGGGTGCGCGACACGCTCGCCGCGCCGGGGCAGGCGGACGTAACGCCGGACATCATGTCCGACGAGCTGGCGTCGATCCTCGTGTCCCTGCGGGCCTACAGCAGCGACAGCACCGCCCAGAAGGACATCCTGCAGGGGATCGGCGCCGGCGGCCCCAAGACCTTCGTGCGGTCAGGCCAGAAGGGGAAGCGCGCACCCGAGATCATCACCGCGCCGCGCTGGAACTTCGGCCTGGGCGGCACCATTCAGATCGACGTGCTGCGCGAGTTGGAGGAAAAGCACGGCCTGTTGCGCGACGGGTTCCTGCATCGGTTCTGCATCACCGTCGGCCGGATGCGTCGGAAGCCGCCGCGGCTGATGGAAGGAGGGCCGAACGGCGACGAGCTGGTGGCCCGCCTCGGGCAGGTGATGGTCGCGGTCAGCCGCTGGCGGGCGGCGGCCTACAGCCTCGACGGCGAGGCGCAGGCGCTGCTGGATCGGGTCGAGGTGGAGAACCAGGAGCGGGCCGCGCTGCTGGTGAAGATCGGATCGCCGGGGAAGGAAGGCGAGATCATCGCCAAGGGCATGCCGGTGATCATGAAGCTGACGCTGATCATGCACTTGTTCGACTGGGCCGAGGACTGGCTGGATGGGGCCGATCCGGTGCAGCGCGCCTCACTGGTCGCGCCCCCGCCTCCTGCGACCGTGAGCGTCGAGACCCTGGCGCGGGCGGTGCGGCTCCATCGCGACTGGCTCCTGCCGCACCTGTTCGTCCTGACCGCGCATGTCGGCGGCGGGCGGGACGCGGTGCGCCGCGTCGCGGGCTGGCTGCTGGAACAGGACGCGGAGGGCCGGAACCGATTCACGCGGCGCGACCTGACCCGCTCCGGGCCGAGCGTGCTGCGCAAGTCCTTCGACGAGATCTACCCGATCGTCGCCCTGCTGGAAGTGACCGGCTGGCTGAAGCCCGACGCCATGCTGATGACCGACGCCCGCGGCCGGGCGAAGGCGTGGCACCTGCCGCGGGGCGTGGCCGAGCGGTTCAAGGCCGATCTGGCGAACTACCGCGAGGCGCTGGAATGGATGGATGCCATGCGGCGCGGACCGTCGTGATCCGCTCGGATTCAACATGGATGGGTCTTCCCCCTCCATCACGTTGTCCGAGTCAACATCATCGCGAGCTTGCCGGCGGACCCCTGATTTGTCGCAAAATGCGCAAGGAAACGGGGGGGGGGGCGTATATATGAATCAAGAGAGAGAGGAGATATATCTACGATTCACACGTATAGAGACAATGGAGACAAATCCCGCCCCCCTGGCAGAACGGCTGCAGGGCGTCTATTGGGCCGCTGCCAAAGAGCTTCCACGCCGCTCGGCGAACTGCCGGAGGACTCCCAGCCCTGCGACCTGTTCGACGTGATCGATGGCGTGATCCTTGCCGAGGTCGCTCTAGGTCCAGAACGGGACGTCTACTTAGCGAAGACAGCCGAGTTGCGGGAGATCTTCGCCCCATGCTCGACCTCGCCCACCGCAGCCCGTGACCTCGCCGCCACGCTCCTGCCCGTCTCGCTGCGTCAGCGCGTCAGCGCGTCAGCGCGGGCTGCTGCCCTTGCCCCGTCTGGAAGGGCCTCCCAAAGGAGTATGCGAGGGGCTTCCACGCAGGAGGTGCTTGGCGGGAATTGGGGTCACTCGCTAATGCCGCCACTCAGGCGTGATCGGCCCAAAGCCGATACCGACGGCATTGCTTTTTGCTGCCGCGCGGCATGGCGTAGCACCACACTCGAAACGGAGCTCTCGACGGGGATTGCGTCCTGTGTTTGATATAGCCTCCGGCGAGAAAGGGGATCAGCGGCGGTGGGAGCCCTCAGAGCAAATCGCGAGCGCACGATTCGAACCGCGCTGAGGACGCGTCATCTTCGACACCATGATGGACGGCATGATGTCTTGATGATTGACGAACTTGGGCTTGCCCATGCCCAAAGTCGCATTGATTTGGCCGTTTTCAACGGTTACTTGCACGGCTATGAAATTAAGAGTGTCGGCGATACGCTCGACCGCCTGCCGCGCCAACTCGCAGTTTACACGAGTACCCTTCAGAAACTCACGCTCGTCATTGCTACCCGTCATCTCGACGCGGCGGAGGCGGTCGCTCCGCACTGGTGCGGGCTGACGGAGATCGTCGAGGGACCGCGCGGTGGCATGACATTCGCGAGCCGTCGACGCGCACGCGTAAACCCGGACCTCGACCCGTTCATGCTGGCTCACTTGCTCTGGCATCCGGAAGCGCAGGACTTGTTGCGTGCGCGGGGTGCGTCAAAGGCTGACGTAAATGCACCCCGGAAGCGGCTCTACCGGTTGCTCGCAGATGAGGTTCCCGTCCGCGAGCTAGCGAGGGCGATCAAAGCGGCTATGGCGTCCCGAACAGGGTGGCGAGATCATCTGCGACTACCGTGATGTGATGGTTGATCGCGACGTCCTTCCAGCGCGATAGGTTGCTCGGGCTCTCCGCCATCACCGCGCAGTCGGCGATGTACTTGTCACCATAGGAGAAGCTTGCGCCCCGAAATGCGAAGGCGGGGTCCCTGACCACTTCGGCACAATGCGCGTGCATCTGAGCGGGATTGTCCCGAAACGCGCCACCCTTGCGCGTCGCCCAAGTCTCGGGCGTCGTGTAAATGATCTTGCCCGCGGCCTTCACCTTGCGCATGTCCATCGCCGTGAACTCGGGGTGCACGATCGTATGGTCCCCGTAAATCGGGTGTCGCATTCCTGCCGGCATCGCGGTCATCAGTTCTTTGAAGAACAGCCAGTCATGCCGCGGGATCTCATCGGATCCTCTGGCGAGCTGCGCGAAGGAGTCTGGGATCGCCGTTCCCAAGAGGACGAGGTTGCGCACCTCGTGGAGGTCGCCCAGGCGCTTCAGGGCGGCCGTAAGGGCTGCTGCGAAGACCTTGTATGGCTCGAAGTTGCGCGCTCGAAGGTCGACGATCACGTCCAACTCGCCGAGCCCGATGCCAAGGCTGCTCGCGAAGTTCACGATAGCTTTGCGCGGATTACCGGTCATGAGATCTTCGAGGCGAAGGAGCACGGCGGCGCCTTGACAGTCCGCGGCCGTCCCGCGGGCGGCGGCGTTCATCGTGTCGGAATCGACTTCCAAGGGCAGAGCCGGGATCGCGATGGCGCCGTTCAGGCGCAGCCCGTCAAGCACGTAGTCGAGCGGGTGCGCACCGTCGTCCATGCGCCCCTCCGCAATTTTCGCATCGAGCGCGATCCAGGCCGGTCGCTTGCCCCACTTGGCATTGAACCGCGCGATGAAGGGGTGGACGTGTTCATGAATGGATTTCTTCGGCTGCCACAGCTCGAAATCGAACTCGACGGGTGGGATGGTGATGAGGGGCATCACGCGTTCCTTCACAGGGGGCGCCAAGCGAAAGAGAGCTTGATATTCTCCCTGCCGCCATCGCACGGCCGGCACGTAGGTATCTTCAGACAAGTTCATCGCCGTCGTCCTCAAACTGCGATGCGACCTGATCCTGGCCGATCAGCCTCCCAAGAATAGTGTAGTCGCCACGCTCCTTGCGGATGCGCCCGGCAATGATGCTGGGGTCGATGCCAAGGTTCTTCGCATCGATCCGCACCGCCTCCTCGGACAGCGCGAAGCGCGACAGGCACTCGTCCCACTTTGCCTCCGGAACAAGACTATTGAGTGCGAATGCATCGGCCTCGCGCTCGATCTTGTCGTCGCCAGCCGTTTCCTCCTCATCAAAGAAATCGTAGCGCAGCCCGTCCATGAGGTGCAGGAACACGTGCCCCAACTCGTGAAGGAGCACGAACCAGAAGTTGTCGAGGCGATCAAAGCGCAGCGTGAGCCCGATGACTGGCCGGCCGTCACGATCGAGCATCGCGCCCCCATCGAGATAGGTGCCTGACAGGTGCTTCTCCGTGACGAGGATAATTCCCTTGGACAGAAGGAGCGTCTGAGCCCGCTTGGGGCCGTCCTTGTGCCGCGTGAGTGCGACGAGATCGGCGATCCAGCGATCGTCGGCAACGAAGTCCGGTGGATCGCGGGTCTCCACGATGTTTCGGGCGCGCTCCAAGATGCGTGCTTGCCAGGCGAGCAGCGCATACTCATTCGGCACCGAGCCGCCATGCATCTTCTTGCGGTGGTAGGCGCTCGCGAACTGCGGCCCGGCGGCCCGCATAAAATAGTCGCGTGCAAGCTGGTGGACGTCACTTTTTCGCGGCACGTCGAACCAGCCGCGCTTTGCCATCTCGCGCGCGGGAAACTGCTTCCACACCACATCGTCGATGTGCGACCATGAGAAGACTGCCCCCTTGGAGGCGTCGTCGGTCTCGAACAGTCCAATGGTGTGGACGTTCAGAGCCTCACACACGTCGATCAGTCGAGCGAGGCTTGCCCCCGAATAGTCCGATGCTTCGTAGCGTTGGATTTGCTGAGCCTTCATACCGAGCCGTTCGGCAAGGTCGGTCTGGCTCAAGCCGGCCGCTATCCGCGCCTGGACGAGCACGGACGGAAGGTTCTCCAGGGAGTGCGCCGTAGCAAAACTGATCTCGCCCAATTTCAGAAGCTCGTAGTGGGAGAGCTCAGCCTCTAGGGTCGCGATCTGGCTCTTGATGGCGTCGGCCTCCACATCGCGCAGCCAGCTCTGTTCGCCGGTCGCATTGGCGTTCTCGGACTGAGCGGCAGCGAGCGCGTCGCGGAGTTTGTCTAACTGCCCTTCGGATATGGCGTACTGCTTGTCGCTGTAGATCATGACGTCACCGTGTGTCGGAGCATCGGGTCGGCCGGAAGGTCGATCGCGACGATGCCCTTCGGGGCACCGGTGAAGCGGTCGACTTGGAAGAACTCGACGAAGATGGTCCCGGACCGATCGGCCGGGATCGTGGATGGGAACAGCTCCCCATGGTACTTGGCCTTCTGCGCTGCTCGGTTGTTGTCGAAGGTGAGCAGCACCGGATCGAGAAAGGCCGGATCAACGCTGGTTGGGTCCCAGCACGCATCGTAGTCGCCGGGACGGGGCTTCGCCGTTACGAAGCTTCCGTCAAGGAAGGCGCGCCGGCATCCCGCACCCCTGAGGTTGGCTAGGGCGGCGACAAAACCCCTGAATTGGACCCGACGCCTCTGGTTCGATGCAAATCGCGTCTCCACCTCGGCAAGGGTCGCCAAATGGATGCCGGGGGGCAGTATAGGCCACGGCGAACCGGGCACGTCGAGATGGCTTGGAATCATGTCTACAACAATAATGTTGGGAGCGGCCTGCGTCAAGCGATGCGGCGGTGCATGCGAGAGGATCTCCGAGCAGGCGCTTGTTGCTCGCGGAGCTTGGTTTGCTGGATAGCAAGGTTGTGTCCGCACGCATTGAACGTCAGTTCTCCGCACGCAGCGCCTTTCGCCGGATCACGAGCGCATACCCACAGCGTCACTCTGCGGCGAGCTCACAGTTGCCTCCGTCGCGTCGTCGGTCTGTCGCGTCCCGCCGTGTCGCTCCCACTCCCTCCCTGCGCATTGCGGGCGCCGCCCGGCGGGCGCCATCGTTCCCGGCCCGGGGCGGGGGCGGAGAAATTAGGCGGTCGGCCATCGCCCGTCACCGCGCTGGGGTCCCGCGGAGAGTCGAACCACCCTACTGACAAAATCTGTCACCCTCGCCCTCGGGGGACCTGCATCCCTCGGAACCGGGCTCTTTGCCCCCCGCACGATCCCGGCTATCCTCCGGTCTGCGGCCTCCTGCCCCGATCTGCGACCGGAACGCCCGCTCGATGCCCGATCACCCGCTCGATCCTGAAGGCGTCCCGATCTTCCCCGTCGGCTGCCCCGTCGGCGACATGGTCGGCCCCGACGGGCGCCCCTACCCGGTTCCGATCTGCTACCGCGCCGTCCGCAGCCTGCGCCGGCGCGAGTGCGAGGCGATCGCCAGGGGCGAATACGACGGCATCGTGCCCGGCGGCTGCGAGGACTTCGCCCAACCCGAGGAGCCCGCGCCCGCCGAGGTCCCGGCGCCGCCGGAGGACGACATCAAGCCCGTGCGCGAGGTCCGCCCCGGCGACCCGGCGGAACGGCTGTTCTCGATCCCCGACGACACGCCGCTGGATCAGGCCGGGCGGGACTACTTCCGCCGGCACATGGCGGCCCTGATCGCCTTGCGCCGCACCAGCCGCGGCGTGTCCGATCTGGACCGGCTGGCACTGCTCGACGCCGCGCTCGCCGATCAGTCCGCCCGGCGGGAGCGCCTGGCCGAGGCCGAAGTCAGGTCCGATTTTTGGGTCGACGCCCAGAAGCAGGCCAGGGCCGCGCGACAGCACGCGCTTTCCGCCAGTCAGCAGGCGCGTTTCGCTGCTCAGAGGGTCGCATCGACCGGACTTGGAGCGAAGGAACGGGGGGAGCGGGCCACGGCCGCCGAGGCCGCCGCGATGGAAGCGCGGACCATCGCCGACAGCGGGTCGTCGCGCTGGGCCGACCTGGACTTGCCGTGATGCCCGACGGCGCGCCTCCAGACCTCGACCGGCTGCGCCGCGAGCAGGCCGAGCAGCGCTTGGCCGATCGGATGCAGCGCGACGCGGCGCCCTGGGCGTGGTCGCGCAGGCAGGCCGCGTTGGACAAGCTGGTAGCCCCCGAGAAGGTCTCGATCCCCGCCGGCATCGAGCGCCGCGCGGCCCGACAATGCGCCTGTTGCGGTCGTCTCGTGCGTCCCGATCCCGAGCGCGGGAGCTACCGACGGCACGCGGCTTCGCATTCGGTCTCATGCAGCGTCGAGTGCGACAGGCGCCTCGATGCTTACCGCAAGGCCGAGCTGCAGGAGCGGCGCCGCCACGCCCGAGGCGACTGAAGCGAAGCGGGCGCGGACCGCAGTCCGCGCCCTTCCGTGCCTTACCGCGCCCAGCCAGGCCCTGCCGCGCCAGGCCACGCTGGGCCCTGCCGGGACCGCCTTGCCTGACCCTGCCACGCCTCGCCCGGCCCAGCCAAGCCTCGACCGCCAGTGCGTCGGGCTCCCCGCGGCGGGCCTTGCGCCCTCACCCCGCGGGAGCAGCGATTGACCATCTCGCGCCCGCCGCGGCAATCCGCTAGATGTTGACACCCTCAACATGCTGACCCCCCATCTGAAGGCGCCCTCCCAACCTGTTGCCCACAAAGCCGATTCGCCCCCAATATGTCGGGGACCGGCGCCGCAGCGGCGCCCGCTGATCGGAGGGGCCCGAATGCTCGCGATAACCATTCCGCCGCTGGCGCTGAACCTGCCCGGCGGAGGCGCGATCAGCCTCTCCGCCCGTGTCGTCTCCAAGATCAGCCGCACCGCCGCCGAGGGCGCCCGCCGCGCGCTGCATGACGCGAAATCCGCGCCCGAAGCCGATCTGTTCTCCCTCGTTGAGCGCGCCCACGAAGAACATGATCTTGTCCGGCACCTCCTCGATGAACTGGACGCCCGCATCGCCGAACTGACGCAGGTGCGCGGCGTGCTGACCGACGGCGAGGCGACCATCACCACCAGCTCGCCCATGATGGCCGCCGCCCAGCAGGTCCGCGCCGCCCGCGAAAGCCTGCTCGCCGCCCAGCCCGGCGCCGCCCTCGACGTCGCCGACGATGCCCTGGCCGCGGTCGACGAACTGCTGGGCGCCCTCCTCCAGGACCGCCTGGTCGCCCAGGGGTTGGCCGCGAAGACGGCCGACCGCGCCCGGCGCTGCACCGTCCGGGCCTTGAGCCGCGGCTGCCGGCGGGCCGCCACCTACCCTGTCACCGCCGAGATGCGCGAGCTGCTGGACGACGACGCGTCGCCCGAGGCCGCCGTCGAGGCCGCCCGCCTGGCCGAGGCGGGCGGAGACGAGGCCGCCCGCCGCGCCACCGCCCGCCGCAAGGCCTCGCTGCGCGCCGATCTGCTAGCCGACATTGCCGAGACCTGGAGCCGCGCCGATGCCCGCTGACCGCCCGCCTCCGCCTCCCCGCGCCGCAGATGACCCCCGCCGTAAGCGCAGCGCCGCGGTCTACAACGGGCATCGCGAATAGGCGAAGCGCAACGCCGACGCGCTGGTCCGCGTCTCCGACGTCGAGCCGATGATCCAAGCCGCCGTCGCCGAAGCCACCTGGCGCCACCGCGCCGCCGACGAGGACGCCATGCGCCACACGATCGTCGCGGTCATGGAACACCTGCGCGAGACGACGCGGCGCCTGGATCAGCGGATCGACGGCATCGACGGCGCCACCCTGGCCCGCTCCGCCGCCGTCGCGGTCGCCTCCTCCAACGCCGCGGCGATCACCGGCGCCTGCACCGCCGCCCTGCACCGCAAGGCGAAGGCCGTGGGCGACGCCGTCCTCCCCGATTTGATCGCGAGGGCCCTGAAATGAGCCGCGCCATCAGCAACCACGAATGGAGGCACTGCCTCGCGCTGGCCGTAGGCGCGAAGCTGCTCGACGTCGACGTGTCGCGGGTCGTTGTCTCCATCGTCGTCACGTCCACCGAGGGCCAGGTGACGGTCGAATACGGCGATCCGGTCGGGAACATGGACGACCGGGCCATATCCGAGCGCCTGGCCTCGCTGGGCGCCGCCGGTCCCATCGCCGCCCTTCCGGGGCCCGACGCCATCGGCCTCCTGCGCGCCGGCGCCTGGGACGAACTCGGCCGGCGCGCCGGCCTGTCCGAGGCCGATCTGGCGTTGCTCGCCCGGCTGGGCGACGGCGCCGCGGTGCAGGTCGCAAAGGTGGTGCTGGGCGTCCTGGAGCTGGAAGATCATCTGCGCCTCTCCGGCACCGAGAAGGCAGCGAAGGCCCTGCGCGACCTCTCGAACGCCGGCGTAGGCGACGACATTCCGCTGAATGAGCTGGTTCCGGCCGAGCACGTCGAGCGCGCCGTCGCCGCCGCCGAGATCCAGTTCTCGACGGTCATGGGATAAGGGGATCACCATGGAAGCCGCTGACCGCGACCTTGCCATCTTCGCCATGGGCATCGCCGTGACCCAGGCGAACGCCGGGGCCACGGTGATTCTGATCACGCCGGAGGACGGCGGCGACGCCTTCCATGCCGCCGCCTACCGGCGGTCGGGCGAGCGCACGATGATTGCCATGAGTCAGGGCGACGCCGCCGATCTGGGCGGCATGGGCGCCGTGATCGCCCTCGACCGGCGGTTCGCCGACACGCCCAGCACCCGCCGCCTGCGCGAGCCCGAGGCCCAATTGCAGCGGCTGCGCACCCTCGGCATCGCCGCCGACTCCCTCGCGTCACTGGATCGCTCGCCCCGCCCCCTCGATGACCGGCACGCGCTCCTGCGTGGCTTCCTCCTGGCTGCCTGGGGCGCCGCGGACGCCCTCGATCTTCTCGCCACCGAGACCGTCGAGCGCTGGCAGTCCAATGGCGTCGCCGCCCTGGACGGGGCCGCGCTCGATCGCGCCTTCCTCCCGCTTCAGCGCAAGGCGCACGCCCTCGGCCTCGACCCGCAGCGCTTCGCCTCCGAGGTCGCCGCCCAGGAGGCCCTGCGCTGGTGGCGCCGCGAGGCCCCGGCCGTGATGCTGCCCCGCGGCGGCATCTTCGCCGACGCCACGGTGGAGCGCGCCCCATGACCTACAGCATCCCGAGCCCCAACCCCCGCGACGATCCCGCCGATCCCGTGCGCTCCGCCCTGAACCGCTCGACCGGCCGGCCGATGACCTGGCTGCGCAACGGGCAGGGGCTTCTGCAACTCGCCTCCGAGACGGGCGACCTGATGGGCGATCCCCTCACCGAGGCCGAGGCGCTGGCGCTGCGGGTGGGCGCGCCATGACCCCCGCCGAGCGAGCCAGCCTGATCGAGACGGCCGGCGCCCTCGTCGCCACGGCCGAGGAGGCCCGCGCGCTGGCCGCCACCCTGCCACCGGCGTCGAAGGCCTGGTGCAGCGTCTGCGCCATAGCCGCGGAAGCCCCCAGCGAGGCGCAGGAGACGCTGGCCCTTGCCGGCCTCCCGCCCGTGTTCGCCGTCGAGCAGGAGGGCCGCGCTTGACCCTCGACGACGCCCACGCGCTGCTCGCTACCGGAGCGGCCGGAGACCGGCGGCCCGTTCGGCCCGCCTCCGGCGATGCTCGCGCTCCTCGGCCTCTCGCCGCTGGCGGGCCCGGCGGAGGGCCTGGTCATACCCGTCGAGGTCGGATTGGCGGATGGCCTCGCGGACTGCTTTTGGCGGTCGTCTACGCATGGTCGCGGCTCCTCTCGTGGGGCCGCGATCCTACTCCCCCGCCCGACTGACGGGCAAACCCACCCCCTGGCAACGGAGTTCCCCCGGCCATGCGAGATCCCGAAACCGTCTTCCCCGTCTGCGCCGTCTGCGACACGCGCTGCGGCGCCTTCCCCGGCTCGACCTGCCGCACCCTCCGGCGCATGAAGCGTGACCTCGCCCGGCTGGAAGATCGGCAACAGGCCGCCAGCGCCGTCTGGGCCGACCTCGAATTCGAGCGCTTCGCGGCCGGCGTCGAGGCCCGCGCCGAAGCGACCTGGGAGGGCGGGTCCTGGCATGGCCGGATGCGCCTCGATGCCGCCTTCGGAGGCAAGGCCGATCTGGACGCCTACGTCGAAGACATGGTGCAGGACGCGATCGCCGCCGAGTCCCGCAGCGCCGCCTGAGACGAGCGAGGCCGGCGAGGCGTCCTGCGCGGCGATCTACTGCATCGTGTCGAACGACGGGTTCGACGATCTGTGGATCGCCTACTGTGGGTGAAGGTGATCGGCATCTACGCCTTCTCCTGCACCTTGCCGGAGACCTCGTCCCGCGGCCCGTGGCGGCCGTCTCGCCCCGCCCATGCCCGAGGCGCCCGGATGCAGGCCTCGCCCTCCTGGGCCGGCCCCAGCGCGGCGCAGGTGCTCGCCCTGCACAAGCCGGGCAACCTCGACTAGACGCTGCTGTTCACACGATCCGCGGTTGCAGGCCCAGGCAAATAGTCGCCCGGCGAGAACTGTATTCGCCCTGCATGACTTGCATCCGGCGAGTTGACATCCGGCCTTCTAGCCCGTGCGGCGGAGCGCCCGCGCCGCCGGTGGACTCGGGCTTTCCAGCCTGCGGCCCCATGGCGGCCCCATAGGGACCGAAATGTTCCTCGTGAGTCGAGGCCCGCAAGCGGTTGATCTGAAAGGGAAAATGGGATGGAGGCGACGACCGGAATCGAACCGGTGTACACGGATTTGCAATCCGCTGCGTAACCACTCCGCCACGTCGCCATCCGACGGCGGGAATAGGGTTTTCGCGGATAGGCGTCAAGGGGCGGCCGGGAAGGGATCGCGCTGCGCCTCGGGTCATGCAGCCGCGGCCCGTCGGCTCCGACCGGTCCGCGTTTCCGGAAGCCGGCCCTCGCATCGCGGAGCCTTGAGCGCCTGGCGCTCCTGCGGCGAGCTTTGGCCCGGGAGGCGCCCAGCCCCGGGACCGGCGCGGCGCCAGGCTCCAGAGCCGTGAGGATCCGCGGTGACACGGAGTCGGCGCCACGGGGCCTCCTCCCTCCTGCGCGCAGGCGAGGGCGTGGCGGACGGCGCGGCCCCGGGCGGGCCGCGCCGGGGCGCCTCAGAAGCGCACGGTCGCTTCCAGCCGGCCGGAGTGGCTGGCGTAGCCCTCGGCGAAGGCGCCCGCGTAGCCGAGATCGAGCGAGGCCCGCCCGGTTCCGACCAGCGTCACGCCCGCCGAGATCCGGCCCACCACGTCGGCCACACCGACCGCGCTGTCAAAACCGCCCCCGGCCCCCCCGGCCGAGGCGAAGCGGGCCGTGGAGCTGTAGGAGTCGAGGCTCGAGACGCTCGCCCCCACCCGCGCCCAGGCCTTCAGCGCCAGGCTCTGCGTCACCGGCGTCCAGGCCCCGACCTCCAGCGAGGGCGTGGCCACGAAGGCCGTTTCCGAGCTGCCCGAGACCTGAAGCGCAGTGGTCGCCGGGCCGCTCTCGGTGAAGCCGCCGGCGGCGGAGTGGATCACGTCGAGGTCGAGCGCCGGGGTCAGCCAGCCCTGGTGGAAGGACATCGTCCAGGCCCCGCGGACCCGTGCGGCGAGGCTCCACACGTCGGTCTCGGCCTCGGCCCGCCCGGTCATCAGCAGCCCGTCTGGGCTGCGGCGCAGGTCGTGCTGGCCCCAGCTGCCCGAGACCGCCCCGGTCAGCGTGAAGGCCCCCATCGCCCGCGTGGCCGACAGGCCCGCGAAGACCGTGTCCCCCTGCGCGGCGCTGAGCCCGGTCTGAGAGGCGAACGAGCCGCCCTCGTAGCCGAGCGCGCCGCCCGCGAACCACTGCGGCGCCACTTCCGCCTGGCCCGCCACGCCGATCCGCCAGACGTCGGCGGTGTAGCCGAAGGTCCCGTCGCCCCCGGTCTGCTGGTCGAGGCGCGTCGCCCCGCCCAGCATCCGCAGGCAGGCCCCCTGGGCGGCCGGATCGAGCGCCTCGCCGCAGCCCATCAGGCTGTCGAGCCGCTCGTGAGTCAGCGCGAAGTTCGCCGCCGCCCCGGCCAGCGTCGCCCCGGGCGCGAGCCCGGTCAGCGAGGCCGCATAGGCGCCTCCGCCCTGGCCGGCCAGCGCCTCGAGCGCGCCGAAGAAGGCGCCGTGCGTGCCCGTCCCGGCCATGAACAGGTCCTCGAGATAGCCCGCCACCCGGCGCTGCTGGGCGTCGAGGCCAAAGCGCGCCTGGTCGAAGTTCGCGCCGGTGACCTGGATCGACAGGGCGTCGTTCTCGATCTCCATCCCGAACTCGAACAGGTCGGAGGCGATGTCGTCGAAGATGCCCGAAACGCCGCCGTCCGCCTCGATCAGGGTGATCGCGCGGGAGGGGGCCAGCGTGATCGGGTCGATCTCGAGCGCCCCGTCCAGCAGGGCCGAGCCGTTGACGTGCAGCAGGTCGCCCTCGCGCGCCTCGAAGTCGAGCGCGGCGACGAGCCGGCCGGTCGAAGTCTGCACGAAGTCGCCGGAGATGCGCACCCGCTCGGCGCTGCCGTCCTCGCCGGGGATCACCGTGCCCCGGTTCTCGACGTCGGCGAGATAGCGCCCGGCCCCGATCAGCGTGCCCTGGCGCTTGTTGACCAGGCGGGCCACGGAGGTGCGCGCGGGCGCCGTGGCGGCCTCGACCGCCAGGCTGGAGGCGGCGACGGGCTGATTGCCCGAGACCGTCGGCGCATAGGGCGTGCCGTCGGCGGCATAGCCCAGCACGTCGCCCTCGATCGTGCCGGAGTTGGTGATGTCGATGCCCTGGTAGGGGCCGTCGAACATGCCCTGGTAGACGATGGCCTCGCCCGAGCCCGCCTGCACCGACGCGCCTGCGCCGATGTTGACGGCATTCGAGCCGTCCAGCCCGTAGACCCCGCCGGCGACGTAGATCCCCGCGCCGGTCCCGCTGCCGCCGGTGACGGCGCCGTAGACCTCGACGCCGATCGTGTCGGGGCTGGCGCTGCCCAGGGACTGGGCGAAGATGCCGTAGGCGTTCGCGCCCGCGGCGCTGACCTGGCCGTTGACCTTGACGTGCACGCGGCCGGAGTCGCTGTCCGGCCCCTGCAGCGCGGAGGGCGCGCCCGCCACGCTGCGCGCGCCGTCGCCGACCAGGCCGCCGCCGCCCCCGATGGACTGCGCGATCACGCCATGCGCGTGGTCGCCCGACGTCTGCACCTTGCCGTCGATGAGGATCTCGACACCCCCCGACGAGCCGCCCCCCGTGTCGAAGCCCGAGGAGCCGTCGTAGTCGGGCAGGGACAGCGCGCCGTTCCCGAAGTCGCCCAGGATGCCGCCGCCGCCGCCGATGGACTGCGCCACGATGCCGTGGGCGCCGTCGCCCTCGGTGGTGAGGGTCAGGGACGTGTCGAGGGTCACCGACACCGCGCCGCCGGCGCCGCTCAGGGTTCCGCCCAGGGTCCAGTCGCCCAGCGCCGCGCCGTCCCCGACCGAAAGGATCCCGCCGCCGCCGCCGATGGACTGCGCAACGAGGCCGATGGAGCGGTCGCCCTGGGTGCTGACGTGGCCGGTGTCGAGGGTGACCGAGACCGCCCCGCCGCTGGAGATGCCGGCCCCTCCGGATCCGCCGAGCGTCGCGTCGATGGCCCCCTCGGCGCCCCGGACCCGGGCGATGCCGCCGCCGCCGCCGATGGACTGCGCCACGATGGCGTGGGCGTCGTCGCCCTCGGTCGTGAGGGCGTCGAGGGCGAAGGGACCGTAGTCCCCGCCGAGGGTCACCGCGCCGCCGGCCCCGCCGTCGCCGCCCCGGCCGCCGACCCGGACCGAGCCGAAGGCGCCTCCGGTCGCGTCGCTGATCAGGCCGCCGCCGCCGCCGATGGACTGCACCACCACGCCGTAGGCGTAGTCGCCGGAGGTCACGGCGGAATGGACCTGGAAGGGCGCGTCGATCGAGAGCTGGGCGGTCTGGCCGTCGCCCTCGGTGCCTCCGCGGGCGCCCAGCGTGATGCTCACCTCCTTGGACTGGGCGCCGCGGGGGGCGAAGTCGGCGATGCCCCCGCCCGCGCCGACCGACTGCACCACCAGCCCGTCCGCGCCGAAGCCCGAAGTCCTGATCGCGCCGTTGAGCCGGACCGCCGCCGCGCCGGCGTGGCCCCCGCCGTTCCCGGCGCCGATGTTGGCGATCACCGTGTGGATCGGACCCCCCGAGGCGTCCGTGACCCCGGTATAGAGGCCGCCGCCTCCGCCCACCGACTGGGCGATCAGGCCGCGGGCGTGGCGGCCGTCGGTGTCGATATCCGCGTAGGCGTCGTCGTCGCCCGACAGCGTCGCAGAGACGTCGCCCCCGATGGCGCGGGTGCCGCTGGCGCCGCCCATCTCGACGGTCAGGGAGTTGCCCGTCGCGCCCTCGGGCGCCAACGCGCCGGTGACGATGCCGCCGCCGCCGCCCAGCGACTGCGCGACCAGGCCGTGGCCGCCCTCGCCCAGCGTCTGGATCCGGCTCGCGCCATAGGTGGTCAGGGTCGCCGCGCCGCCGTCGGCGGTGTAGCTGTCGTTGGACTGGAAGCCGTTGCCCCCCATCGACAGGCCGGTGATCCCGTCCACCGCCGCGACGCCGCCGCCGCCGCCCAGCGACTGGACGACCGCGCCGAAGGCCCCTGCGCCGGAGGTCGCGAGGGTCAGGATCCCCTCCAGCGTCGCCGCCCCGCCATGGCCCTTCCCGTCCACGGAGCCGCCCAGCTGCACGTCGATGTCGTGATCCACGTCCTGGTCGCTGTCGTCCTGGGTGACGGTCGAGCTGCCGATGCCGCCGATGCCGCCGCCCCCGCCCAGCGACTGCACGATGATGCCATGGGCGTGCCGGCCGGTGGTGCTCACGCTCAGCGAGCGGCTGGCGTCGGCCGGCGTCGCCGCGGCGATGTCCCCGCCGTGGCCCGAGACGCCGTTCTGGCCGTCCACGCTCAGGAAGCTGGGGACGGTGACGCAGAGATCGTCGGGCGTGGGGTCGTCGACCGGGATGTCGGGGGCCAGGAAGCCGCCGCCGAGGTTGATCTTGCCGCAGGCCAGCCGCGCGCCGCTGCCGCCCGACCCGCCGCCCCCGCCCAGCGACTGCAGCACCAGCCCGTGGGCCGCGAAGCCCTGGGTCATGAACGCGCCGCCGTCGAGGTCGTAGGCGATGTCGCCGCCGTCGCCGCCGATGCCGCCGTAGCCGCCGAGCGCCACATAGGTGCGGATCTTGGAGCGCGAGGTCTGCACGTTGCCCGCGCCCCCCGCGCCGCCGCCCCCGCCGATGGACTGCACCAGCACCCCCTCGGAGAAGTCGCCGAAGGTCTGCACCGCGCCCGAGAGCGTCAGGTTCGACACGTCGCCGCCGTCCTGGCCCGAGCCCCCGTGACCGCCGATCGAGGCGCGCAGGTCGAAGGGCGAGGACTCGTCGCTCTTGAGGTCCTTGAGCTCCAGCAGGATGCCGGTGTCGTCGGCACCCGCGCCGCCGACCGAGCCGCCGATGCCGCCGCCGCCGCCCACGCTCTGGGCCAGCACGCCGTCGGCGTCCGCGCCATAGGTGACGATGGCGCCGGCGACGTCGATCAGCGTCAGGTCGCCGCCCACGCCGCCCGAGCCGCCCCTGCGCCCGATGTTGAGCTGCGCCGTGCTCTTGATCTTCGACACGCTCAGCCCGGCCGTGGCGCCTTGCGAAGCGCCGCCGCCCCCGCCCACCGACTGCAGCAGCACCGCGCGCGAGCCCTCGCCGTAGGTGGCGATGGCCGCGTCGTCGTCCATGCCGAACTTCACCGTCCCGCCGGCCCCGCCGGAGCCGCCGGTCCCGCCGACCCCGAAGGTCAGGCTGACGCTCGGCCCGGTCAGAAAGCTGCGCGCCCCGGCCGAGCCGGTGGCCGCCGCGCCGCCGCCGCCGCCGATCGACTGGGCCATGACCGCGTTGGCGTAGTCGCCCGCGGTGGTGATGGTCGAGCCCTCGCGCAGCTGCACGTAGACCTCGCCGGCCGCGGCCGCGTTGCCGCCGCTGCCGCCCACCGCGGCGTTCATCGTCGCCGAGACGGTGTCCCCGATCCCGACCACGCCCCCCGCCGCGGAGGCCGAGCCTCCGACCCCGCCGCCGCCGGAGATCGACTGCGCGAAGATCCCCATGGCGCCGTGGCCGTGGGTCTCGATGCCGCTGCCCTCGAGCAGGACGTAGACCGCGCCGCCCGCGCCCCCGCCCGCGCCCGAGCCGCCGGCCGAGACGTCGAGAGAGGCCGCGTAGGAGCCCTCGCCCCCCGTGGGCACAGCGATGGCGCGCGAGCGTCCGACCGAGCCGCCCCCATAGCCGCCGCCGCCGCCGATGGACTGGGCGATGACGCCGTGGCCGTCGCTGGCCTCGGGATTGACCTGCCAGGGGTCCATCTCGCCCGGCTGGCTGCCCGGCGCGAGGCCGGTGGCGATGACGCTGTCCTGGAGGGTCACGTCGACTTCGCCGCCATTGCCGCCCGAGCCGCCCGAGCCGCCCACCTGCGCGGCGAGCGACAGGCCGAGGTCGAGGTCGTAGCCCGAGGCCATGCCTCCGGTTCCGCCGCCGCCGCCGATCGACTGCATCATCACGCCGCTGGCGTGGCTGCCGCTGGTCAGGATCCGGGTGCTGCCCACGACCGCCGCGGCCTTCGCGGCCGAGCCGCCGCCCCCCGCGCCGCCGGCCATCTGGAAGTTGGCCAGCCCGATCGTCGCCCCGGTGGCGTCGCCCCCGGTTCCGCCGCCGCCGCCGATCGATTGGCCGATCAGCGCATGGGCGTTGGCGCCCGCGGTCGAGATCGTGGTCGAGAGCGCCCCGTCGCCGGTCTGGGTGGTGGTCAGGCTGACCCCGGCGCCGTTGCCGCCGCCGCCGCCGGAACCGCCGATGCCCACCGCCGGCACGCCCAGGCTGAGGTCGATGACCGAGCCGCCATGCCCGCCGCCCCCGCCGATGGACTGCGCCACGACGCCGAAGGCGTGGTCGCCCGCGGTGGAGATCTGCACCTGCTCGTAGAGCGTCGTCGTGACCGAGCCGCCGCTGCCGCCGCCGCCGCCCACGCCGCCCACCGCGGCCACCCCGTCGGTGGAGCCGCCGTTGCCGCCGCCGCCCCCGATGGACTGCGCCAGGATCGCCAGCGCGGCCTCCTCGTGGGTGATGATGTCGCCGTAGTTCTTCACGTTGACCGCGGAGGCGCCGCCGCCCTCGCCGCCGCTGCCGGCCACCGCGATCAGGTCGCCCTCGGCCACCGAGTCCGGGTCGACGTCGCCGCCGCCGCCGCCGATGGACTGGGCCATGACGCCCACCGCGAACTTGTCGAAGGTGGTGATGCCGCTGGAGTTGGTCACGTTCACCGCGCCGCCGTTCCCGCCGCCGCCGCCGTCCGCGACGGTGGAGCCGATGACCACGAAGCTGCCCGTCGCTCCGCCGCCCGCGGCGCCGAAGGACATCGCGTGGATGCCGTGCGCCTGGTTGCCGTGGGTGGTGATCGTTCCGCCGATGTCGAAGGCGCCGTAGTTCGCGTCCGACCCGGTGATCACCGTCACCGTGTTGCCGTTGCCGCCGTCCCCGGCCGTGGGATCCTGGAAGTCGAGCACGCCGTCGCCGTCCTCATCCTGGCCGCCGCCGGTTCCGCCCTCGGACTTGGCGAAGATGCCCACCGACTTCAGGCCGTCGGTGGTGATGACCTGCTGGCCGTGGGTCTCGACGCGGGGCTTGGCGCCGCGCCCGCCGTCGCCGGCGTCGGCCTGGGCGCGCCCGGTGCCGCCGTCCCCCCCGCGCGAGAACGCGCCGACGCCCACCGTCCGGTCGCCGGTCACGGCGATGGTCGAGTCATGCGCCACCACCCCCACCTGGTAGTCCGCGCCCCCGCCGTCCCCGGCGGGCGAGCCGCTGGAGCCGTCGGGCGCGGGCGAGTTGCCCCCGCGCCCGCCCTGCGAGTAGACGATGACGCCCCCCGCGCGGTTGGCGTCGTTGGTGAACGGCTGCAGCCCGCTGGTCTGGACGGTGATGTCGCCGCTCGTTTCCACTTCGATCTCGCCCGGCTCGCCGCCGGCGCCGCCGGCGTCGGAGTTGTCGTCCGACTGCGCGCCATTGCCCGAGCGGTTGAAGACCGAGATCCCGGCGATCCCGTTCTCCATCTCGGTCCCGCTGGTGTTCGCGGCCGTGACGTCGATGGTCCCGGTGTTGGTCACCGTGGACTTGTAGGTGATCGCACCGGCCCCGTTCTCGGCGCCGCCGTTGCCGGCGAAGTTCTCGATCCGGATGCCCTGGACTGTCAGCGGGCCGTCGCCGTTCAGCGTGATCGCGCCCGAGTTGGTGATCGTGACGTTGCCCGAATGGCCGCCCGCGCCGCCCCTGTCGTCCTGGCCGCCGTCGCCGACGCCGCCGTTCTCGTGTCCGCCGTTGCCGCCGCCGGAGGTGGCGAAGATGCCGACGCCGCCCTGGGGGAAGGCCTGCTCGATGGTGATGGCGCCGGAGTTGGTGATCTGCACGTCGCCGCCCGCGCCGCCGGTCCCGCCGTCGCCGCTGCCGCCGCCGTCGCCGTTGGCGTCGCCGCCGGCCCCGCCCAGCTCGGCCACGTTGATGCCCGTAAGCAGGCCCAGCCGGTCGAACATGCCCAGCCCGCTGTTGTCGGTGCTGTTCAGGCCGTTGACCGAGGTGTCGGCCGGCGCCTCGATCGTCAGGTCGCCGGTGTTGGTCACGATCGCCTGACCGCCGACGCCGCCGGTTCCCGCGCGGTAGCGCCCGCCGCTGTCGGAGACCGAGTTGCTGCCCTGCGCGCCCTCGCCCTTGAGCACGATCACGCCGTTGCCCGAGGCGACCAGGTCCTGGTCGTTGGCATAGTTGAAGTTCTCGCCGGGATCGCCGCGCGTGGTGCTCTTCTGATCCACCACATAGCTGTCGGCATGTCCCGGCGCGGCGAGCGCGATCAGCGAGCAGGTGGCGAGCAGGGCAAGCCCCCCGCGCGCGCGCAGCCGTGCGGACGCGACGGCCGGGCCGCGAGTGTCGGTGTCCATGGAGTCGTTCCCCTCAAGGCTTGTTCGCCGTGACGCCCCCCGACGCCGATGTCCCCCAGACATACCCGCGTGCGGCCCATGTTCATAATAAAAACTTAGGGCGAGTGCGTATCGCCGGAGGCGACGCGCGATCCGCCGCCGGAACTGGCCCAGACGACAGCGGCCCGGCCGCGCCGACATTGGCCCCCTCTAGTCCGGAACGATGCGCCCGGCGCAATCAAGTGCGCCCGGAATGCCCGAGAGCGGCGTTTGCTCGCCGGTTGACGTGGTTGACGCGCGCCAGGGTCTGCGGCGGCCGCCCGTCCGCGCCTCCCGCCTAGGTCAGCCAGAGCGCGAGGCCGGGCGCGACGATCAACAGCGCGACGACCAGGAGGTCCATGGCGAAGAAGGGCGCCACGCCCGCAAAAATCCGCCCCGCCGGGACCGAGGGTTGGGTGACGCTGCTGATCACGAAGACGTTCATGCCCACGGGCGGC
Source organism: uncultured Albimonas sp. (assembly GCF_963977235.1). Classification (NCBI taxonomy): domain Bacteria; kingdom Pseudomonadati; phylum Pseudomonadota; class Alphaproteobacteria; order Rhodobacterales; family Paracoccaceae; genus Albimonas; species uncultured Albimonas sp. Next base: position 23,917 of record NZ_CAXBOD010000035.1, on the reverse strand, counting down.
GTGATCAATCCCATCTCCAGAAGCTTCACCACCAGCACGCCGAACCAGATCAGGTCCACGCCCTGCTGCTCGACCAGCGGGATCGAGAAGGGCAGCGTCAGCAGCAGGATCCCCAGCGGGTCGAGGAACATGCCCAGCATCAGGTAGACCAGGATCACGGCCGCCAGCACGCCCGCCTGGGGAAGGTCCATGAGGGTCACGATCTCGACCAGCGAGCGGGTCAGCCCGGTCAGCGCCACGAGGCTCGAGAACACGGCCGCGCCGCCCCCGATCAGGAACAGCGCCGCGGTCTGGTAGGCGGTCTCGCGCATCGCCTCGCGGATGCCGCGCAGGTCGATCCGGCGCAGCGCCAGGGAGATGGCGATCGAGAGGATCATCACCACGCCGGCCGCCTCGGTCGGCGTGAAGATGCCGCCGTAGATGCCGCCGATGATGATCGCGAAGATCAGCAGGGCCGGCCAGGTGCGCAGGGTGGCTTCCAGACGCCCGCCGGGCGGCCGTCGGGCCGCCGGCGCGTCGCCCGGGCGCAGCCGCGCCCAGATCGCGATCACCAGCGCATAGCCCGCCATGCTGACCAGCCCCGGCCCGATGCCGGCCAGGAACAGCTTGCCCACCGACTGCTCGGCGAACACGCCGTAGAGGATGAACAGGATCGAGGGCGGGATCAGCGCCCCCAGCGTCCCCCCCGCCGCCACCGCCGCCGCCGCCAGCCGGTCGCTGTAGCCCGAGCGGGTCATCTCGGGCACCGCCACGCGCCCCATGGTGGCCGCGCAGGCCAGGCTCGAGCCCGAGATCGCCGCGAACCCCCCGCACCCCATAACCGAGGCGATGGCGAGCCCCCCCGGGATCCATGAGATCCAGGCCCGCGCCGCGTCATAGATGTCGCGGGTGATGCCCGAGCGGTAGCAGACATGGCCCATGGCCACGAACAGCGGCACGGCGCTGAGGTCATAGGCGTGGAACAGCGTGAAATAAGCCTGCGTCGCCTTGGTCAGCGCGGGAATGTGGCCGGTGGGATTGAACCCGCCGCCGGGCGGCAGCGAGAAGAACAGCCACAGCCCCGCCAGTCCCACGCCCCCCAGGGCGAAGGCGATCGGCGTGCGCAGGAAGATCAGGACGAGCGCCGCGGCGACGGCAAGCAGGCCCAGCGTGGTCGGATCCATGGATCACCCGCTCCCTTCGGAGGCGCGCGCGTCCCCGGCCTCGCCGGCGAGGGTCTGGGCCAGCATCAGCCCCAGCCGCAGCGACACGGTGAAGAAGGCGATGAAGAAGAACAGCTTGGCCGGCCATTCGGGCAGGTTGATCTCGCCGAAATAGTAGCTGCCGGTCTCGACGCTCCGCACGAAGGTGCGCCAGGCCCACCAGGCGACCGGGGCGCTGGCCAGCAGCCCCGTCAGCAGGCCCGCGACCTCGGCCGCCCGCCGCAGGCGCGGGCCGAGGAAGTTCCAGACGAGGTCGATCGAGATGTGGCCCCGCTCGCGCGTGATGTAGGCCAGGCTGCAGCCCACCGCGACCACCATGGTCTGCTGGACGACCACCACGTCGTCGGGCACGCCGGGGCCGAGATCGAAGCGCTCGAACACCACGAAGACCACCACGCTCGCCACCGCCGCGAGGCAGAGGACCGCGACGGCCAGCAGCGCGTTCTCGATCACGCTCAGCCCCCGGTCGAGACGCCTCAGCACCGAGCCCTCCCGCGCGGGAAGGCGGCGGGCGACCGACCGGGCGGGGTCGCCACGCGGGCGGACGCCCCGCCGGCCGTCGACAGTTCGCCAATCGCCCCGCCCGCCGGCGCCGGGCCGTCCGACGCGCGCAAGCTCAGCGCTCCCACGGGTAGCCCTTGGCGGCCTTCTCGGCCTCGAAGCGCTCGACGCGGGAGAGGAAGAGGTCGCGCAGGGCGGCGCCGTCGAAGCCGTACTCCGCGCTCTGGTCCACCCAGGCCTGCACGTCGGGCGCGCCGGCGTCCCACAGTTTCTGGCTGTCGGCCTCCGAGAACGGATGCACCGCCAGGACGTGGCCGTCGACGCCCTGGGCCACCTCGGCCTCGACCGCGGCGCTGGCGGCGCCGACCTTCTCCGAAAGCCGGTCGGTCAGCGCCACGCCCAGCTCGCGGAAGGTCGCCTGGTCTTCGGGCGAAAGCCGGGCGAGGGAGGTCTGGTTGACCGCCATGCCCATCGCCACGGGAGAGATGAAGTTGGTGTTGACCAGCTGGCCCGTCACCTCGTGCAGGCGGTAGGCGGTCACCGCGTAGGTGTACATCACCGTGCAGTCGAGCAGGCCCGAGGAGAGGCCCGAGAACGCCTCGGCGATGGTGATCGAAACGGGCTTGGCGCCGACCTTCTCGAAGGGGGCGGTCAGGGCGCCGAAGGTCAGGATGCGCTTGCCTTCGAGGTCGGCGGCCGTCTCGATGTCGGTCCCCGCGCAGACCAGCTGCGTGGGCCCGACCGGATAGACCGCGTTCAACTCCAGCCCCATTTCGTCGAAGGACGCGTCGAGCGCGGATCCCTCGTCCCGCGCGATCGAGAGCACGGCGCGCGAGGCCGCCCACATGTCGCCGACCTTGATCGGGATGTCGCCGACCAGCAGCTCGTTCATCTCGCGCGGATTGTAGACCGCCGCGACCGTGCCCAGATCGGCCACCCCGGTCGAGACGCCGCCCAGGATCTCGCGCGGGGGGAGCAGGCTGCCGCCCCAGTAGAACTCGACCTTCACGCGGCCCTCGGTGCGGGCCGCAAGCTCGTCTGCAAACCACTGCATCTGCTCGGCGCGCACGCCGCGGTCCGAGCTGTATTCGGCGTAGCGCAGGACGGTCTGCGCCTGGGCGCCGACGGCCGCGAGCGCCAGGGCGCCGCCGAGGGCGGCGGCGGCGGATCTGCGGAGCGTCATGGTGGGGTCCTCCCGGATGCGGTTGGTCTTGCCGGACGCCGGAGAGAGGGCGTCTGCCCCCGGCCCGCAGCCGGCGGCGAGGGAGGCAAGCGCAGCACACGCGCCCCCATGCGGTCAAATGCGCAGCGGCGAAGTGCCGCGCGGAGGGCCGAAGAGTCCAACTGGCGGAACCGCGGGTCGCGGCCCCCGCGAAGCGAGGCGGGCCCGGCGCGCGCCGATATGGCTTGTCCTCGCGTCACGGGAGTTTTCTAATATGGGACCGGGAGGAAGCCGAGATGACGTTTCAAGGCATGGAGGGCCACGACGCCCCGCAATCGGGAACCCAGGGCCTCGACCGCGCGATGACGATCCTGGGCGAGCTCGCCGCGCAGTCCCCGCTGGGGATGCGGCTGGTGGACCTCAGCCGCGCGGCCAGGCTGACCCGGCCGACGACCCATCGCATCCTGCAGTCGCTGCGACGGGTCGGGCTGGTGGTGCAGGAATCCTCGGGGCGGCGCTACAAGCTGGGCTCGCTGGCCCTGGCGATGGAGAGCGCAGCCCCGCCGCGCCTGCTGATCGAGGCCGCCCGCGCGCCGATGCTCGAGATCCGCGAGGAGACCGGGCGCATGAGCCTGCTGACCAGCCGGCAGGGCCGGTTCGGCCTGGTGGCGGCCTGCGTGCCGGGCGACGACGCCTGGATCAACGCCAACCGCTCGGTCGCCAAGGTGGGATACGTCAGCCTGCTGGGGGCGAGCGCGGCGAGCCTCGCGATCTTCTCCCGGCTCCATGACGCCCAGGTCGAGGAGATCCTGTTCGCCAACGAGTGGAACGTGCTGGTCCGCGGCGGCCTGACCTTCGAGGCGCTGATGAGCAAGGTCGCGCAGGCGCGGGCGCGCGGCTATGCGCACACCCGGGGCGACTTCATCGAGGGCATCGGGGCCCTCTCTGCGCCGGTGCATGCAAGGGGCGGTCACTGCTACGCCGGGCTGACCCTGCTGGCCCCGGCTGCGGAGATGACCCCCGAGCTGGCCGAGCGCCTGGCGCCCCGGTTGATCGCGCGGGCCCGCGCCATAGCCGAGGATCTCGACGACCGCCGCGCCGCGGGCGCCCCCGCGCACCGCGAGGCGCCCTGAAACCCAGGGCAGGGGCCGCGCGGAAGGGGGCGGCTGGAACCGGGCCCGCCGGGATCGGACCCGCCGGGGTCGGGCCTGCCGGGATCGGGCCTGCAGGGGGCGGAGGGCCCCGGCCGCGCCTCAGGAGGCTTCGGCCGGGTCGCGCGCCAGGGTCCAGTCCTGCGCGCCCTCCGCCAGCGACCGCTCGGCCCGGTCGCGATAGGCCGCGAAGCCGCCCGCGTAGGCCACCGGCTGACGCGGCTTGCCGGGGACGTTGGCGCTCATCCACCAGCTCTGCGATCCGGCGATGAGGGTCTTGTCCATCACCGCGGCCACCTCGCGGGTCCAGTCCTCGACCGCGGCGCGCGCGGGCTCGACCGCGCCGCCCCGGGCGGCGTCGGTCGCCTCGATCAGCCGGAGCGCCAGCTGCGTCTGGTAGACCACCAGCAGCGGCGGCGAGAAATGCGCCGCCGGGCTCTGCGCGCCGCCCAGCACGAACATGTTGGGAAACCCGTCGCTCATCAGGCCGAGGAAGGTGCGCACCCCCTCCGCCCAGCGGTCGTCGAGGCTCAGCCCCTCCCGTCCGGTCACCGCGATCCGGCGCAGCGCCCCCGCGCCCGCGTCGAAGCCGGTGGCGAAGGCCAGCACGTCGAGCTCGATCGCCCGCCCGCTCTCGAGCTTCACGCCCTCGGGCACGATCTCGGCGATCGGGTCCGCCTTGCAGTCGACCAGGCTGACGTTGTCGCGGTTGAACGCCGCGTAGTAGCCGTATTCGCCGCAGGGGCGGCGGGTCAGCGGCGGGAAGTCCGGGATCAGCTTGTCGGCCGTCTCGGGGTCCTGCACCGTCTCGCGGATCTGTCGCTCCCAGAAGTCCCGCAGGGTGTCGTTGGCGGCCTTGTCGGTGGTCAGTCCGAAGAACCCGCGCGAGATGTGGATGGCGCCGTTTTTCCAGAAGTGCCGGTAGATCGCCTCGCGTTCCTCGGGCGTGCAGTCGAGGGGACTGCGCGCGGAGGACGGCGTGATCTCGTAGTTGAACAGCACATGGCCGGCGCCGCGCTGCTCATGTTCCTGGCGGCGGATCTCGGCGTAGTTGTCCTTCACGAAGCGCTCGTATTCGGGGCGCATCGGCTCGTTGCGCTGGGGCAGGCACCAGTTGGGGGAGCGCTGGAAGACGTGCAGATGGCCGGCGATCCTGGCGGCCTCGGGCACGAACTGGACCCCGGTCGCGCCCACGCCCACGCAGCCCACGCGCTTGTCGGTCAGGTCCAGGTCCTCGGGCCAGCGGGAGGTGTGGACGAGCGTGCCTCGGAAGCGCTCGCGCCCCGGGATCTCGGGGATGAAGCCCTCGGACAGGAAGCCCAGCGCGAAGAACACGCACCGGGCCTCGAACCGTTCCCCGCTGTGCGCGGTCAGCGTCCACAGCCGGCGCGCGTCGTCCCAGGCGGCGGTCTCGATGCGCGTGTCGAACTGCATGTCGCGCCGCAGGTCGAGCCTGTCGGCCACGAATTCGAGGTAGGCGCGAACGTCCTTGCGCGGCGAGTAGCGCTCGGACCAGCGCCACGCCTGCTGGATCTCCTCGTCGAAGCCGTAGGAGTATTCGAGGCTCTCGATGTCGACGCGGGCGCCGGGATACTTGTTCCACCACCAGGTTCCGCCGAGCGCGGGGGCGGCCTCGACCAATCGCGTGGCCAGCCCGTGCGCCCGCAGGTGGTGAAGCGCCTGCAGGCCGCCGAAGCCCGCGCCGACGACCAGGGCGTCGAAGCGCTGGCGAGGGGGGGATGTCTCGCTCGTGTCCACGGATCCGTGTCCCTGTCCTGCGGCGCGCCGGCCGCCGCGTCGCCTGGCCGCCGGCGCGCCGCCTCGGCGACGCTCGGGCCCACGTCGGGCAGGGCGCGCCTGGTGTGCCCTGTCAGCTTAGGACCGCGCGCCCCTCGGGCAATCCCGAGGAGTCCACTGAGTGGAATTCCCGGGCCGGCCCGCGTCGCGGCGAGGCCGCGGCTCAAGGTGCGCCTCGCGTCGCGCCTGGGGTCTGGACCTCGGCGGCGCGCTGACTATTGTCGCGCTCCGACAGGGCGAGGCGAAGGGACGCGAGGGGGCGAACATGCGGGCGAGCGATCATGCGGGGATGGTGCGCAGGTTGTCGCCCGAGCTGTGGCGGCGCCTGCAGGATGCTTGCTCCGAGATCATCGAGGTCCCGGCCGGCACGCGCATCACCAAGGCCGGAGAGAGCATCGCTCGGAGCGCGCTGCTCCTCGACGGGCTGATCGTGCGCAACGCCACCGACGGGGTCCGCCAGGCGCAGATGGTGGCCCTGCAGGTTCCCGGCGATTTCGTCGACCTGCACGGGCTGCCGCTGGGACGGCTCGATCACGATGTGCTGGCGGTCAGCCCGGCGCGGCTGGCGCTGTTCCCCCACAAGGCGCTGCTCGAGATCGTCGAGGACAGCGCCGAGGACGCCCGCGCGCTTTGGGCGCTGACCATGATCGACGCCTCGATCCACCGCCACTGGACGTTCCGGATGGGCCAGTTGCGCGCGCTCGCCGGGCTCGCGAATTTCCTGTGCGAGATGGGGCTGCGCATGGAGCTGTGCGGGCGCAGCCGCGAGGGCCGCTTCGCGCTGCCCCTCACGCAGAGCCAGATGGCCGAGGCCTGCGGCCTGTCGGGCGTGCACGCCAACCGCACGCTCAGGGAGCTGCGCGAGGCGGGGCTGTGCGTGGTGCGCGACGGCGAGGTGCAGTTTCTCGACCGTGCGGAAACCGCCCGGATCGGACGCTTCGATCCGGGCTTCCTGTTCCTGCCGTGGGAGGGGGCGAGCGGCCCCGCCTGATCCCTCAGCCCAGCCGCGCCCAGAACCTGAGGCCCTTGCAGGCCTCAAGGAAGCGCGCGGCGGCCGCGGTGTCGTCGAGCGTCACCACGCCCTCGTCAGGCTCCTGCGCGATCGCCTCGAACCACAGGTCGCGGGCGGCCGGCGACAGGGCGACGAACTTGCCGTGGGCGCAGGCGTCGGCGAGGAACCGCCGCGCGTCCAGGCTTCCCGCCAGCGTCCGCGCGCCGGCCTCGGTCGCCAGCACCGCCACGGCGTCGTAGCGGGCCGAGGGCGCGCCGTCGATCTTCTCGTGGGCCGCAACTCTCTTGCCGTTGGCGAGCCTCGCCCCCCCGACGGTCGCGGCGATCAGCTCGACCGTCGCGCCGGCGTCCTCGGCGGCCGTGAGCAGCGCGTCGAGCATCTGGCGCTCGACCCCGTCGGTCATCAGCACGCCCAGCTTGCGCCCGCGGAACGTCCCCGGCGGGTTGGCCAGGATCGAGAGCGCGGGCGAGGGCTCGGTCGCCACCACCGGCCGCGCGGGCTCTGCCGCGTCAGGCAGATCGTCGAGGCCCAGGCCCTCGGCCACGCCCTTCGCCAGGTCCTCATCGATCACCCGCAGGTGGCCGATCATCCGCTCGCGGATCGCGGGGATGTCGCATTTCGACAGCTCGAACACGAGGGCGTCGGCGATGTGGGTCTGCTCGATCTCGGTCTGGCTGCGATAGAACTGGCGCGCCTGGCTGTAGTGGTCGGCGAAGCTCTCGGCCCGGATCCGCCGCTTGGCGCCGCCGGTCCGCTCCTCGTGCGAGCGGAAGCCGCGCTCGGGATCCTCGCGCGGGCCGAGGCCATGGCTGTTGGGCTCGTAGTTGGCCCGCCCCATCGGGTTCTTCATCGCCATGTGCCCGTCCTGCTGGAAGCTGGCGAAGGGGCAGCGCGGCGCGTTGACGGGGATGTGGTTGAAGTTCGGCCCGCCCAGCCGCTTGAGCTGGGTGTCGAGGTAGGAGAAGTTGCGCCCCTGCAGCAGCGGGTCGTTGGAATGGTCGATGCCGGGCACGAGGTTGCCGGTCTGGAAGGCGACCTGCTCGGTCTCGAGGAAGAAGTTCTCGGGCATCCGGTCGAGCGTCATCACGCCGACCTTGCGCACGGGGATCTCCTCCTCGGGGATCAGCTTGGTGGCGTCGAGCACGTCGAAGGGGAAGCTGTCGGCGAAGGCGTCGTCGAAGACCTGCACCCCCAGCTCCCACTGCGGGAAGGCGCCGGACCCGATCGCCTCCCACAGGTCGCGGCGGTGGTAGTCGGGATCGGCGCCGTTGATCTTCACCGCCTCGTCCCACAGCACCGACTGCACGCCCAGCACGGGCTTCCAGTGGAACTTGACGAACTGCGACTCCCCTTGCGCGTTCACCAGCCGGAAGGTGTGGACGCCGAACCCCTCCATGAAGCGGAACGACCGGGGGATGGTCCGGTCGGACATGATCCACATGACCATGTGCATGCTCTCGGGCATCAGCGAGATGAAGTCCCAGAAGTTGTCATGCGCGGTCTGCGCCTGGGGGAAGCCGCGGTCGGGCTCGGGCTTGGCCGCGTGGATCAGGTCGGGGAACTTCATCGCGTCCTGGATGAAGAACACCGGGATGTTGTTGCCCACCAGGTCCCAGTTGCCCTGCTGGGTGTAGAACTTCACCGCGAACCCCCGCACGTCCCGCGCGAGATCCGGAGAGCCCTTGCTGCCCGCCACGGTCGAGAAGCGCACGAAGACCTCGGTCTTCTCGCCCGGTCGCTGGAAGATGTCGGCCGAGGTCAGCTCGGACAGGCTCTCGGTCAGCTCGAACGTCCCGTGGGCGCCGTAGCCGCGGGCGTGGACCACCCGCTCGGGGATCCGCTCGTGATCGAAGTGGAACAGTTTCTCGCGGAACACCTGATCCTCGAGCAGATGCGGACCGCGCGAGCCGGCCTTCAGGCTGTTCTGATCGTCCGAGATCGGCATGCCGACCTGGGTCGTCATCGTCTCGTGGTCCTTGCCGGCGGTCTGGTGGGTCTCGCCGCCGGGGCCGCGGGTCTGTTCGGGATCTTTCATGAAGGGAGGTCCTGTCTCGAAGTCTGGGGACGTCCGTCGCGGGTCGCGGGGGGTCGTCGCTGTCCAATGAGCTAGCGAGCCGGGGGGAGAGGCATAGGCGGCGTTAACATTTATTGTGCCGGCCGGGCGGCGCGATCACGCGCTCAACCCCCACGCCCGACCCGGCGGAGCGCGACGGCCTCGCCCGGGGGCGCCGGTATGTGGCTGGAATAGAATGAAATGTGCTGCGACGGCCGCCGGCGCCGCCAGGCGGGCGGCCGGCCCGTTTCGGGCGCGATGTTGTTGCGCGAGGTCGCGAGGCCTTCCGTGCGGGCCGCCTCCCGGTCAGTTTCGCGCCGCAATCTGGTCACGAGCCGGGATCGCTTTGTGCAGCGTTGCAACTGCGAGGCTCCCATGCGTCACATCCGTCCCGTCCCGTCGATGCGCGTCGAGCGATGCGCCCCGATCCTCGCCGATCTGCGCGACGGCGCCTGGCTGGCGCCCGAGACCTGGGCGACGCCCCGGGCGCTGCACGCGGTGCTGCGCCAGGTGGCGGCGCGGGACCTCTCGGCGGGGCGCCTGCTCGAGGGGCACGCCAACGCCCACCGGCTGATCCGCGCCCATGGCACGCCCGCCCAGCTTGCCGAGGCGCGTGCCGCGATGCGCGACGGCCAGCTCTATGGCGTCTGGGCGGCGGACGGCGACCGGCCCGTGTCCTGGGACGGCCGCACGCTCAGCGGCGCCAAGAGCTTCGCCTCGGGGCTGGGGATGGCGCGGCGCGCCATCGTCGCGGCCCGCCTCCAGGATCCCGCCGACCCCGCCCGCAGCGCAGGCCGGCAGCTGGTGATCGTCGACGTCGACGACACGCGCCGCCACCGGCCCGAGGACTGGGACGTCTCGGGCATGGGCGACAGCTGCTCGGGCGGGTTCGACTGCACGGGGCTCGCGGGCCAGCCGCTGGGCGCGCCCGACGTCTACACCGCCGAACCCCAGTTCATCGGCGGCACCTGGCGGATCGCGGCGACCACCCTGGGCGGGGTCGTGGGCCTTCTGGACCGCGCCCGCGCGGCGCTGGGCCGGCGCGGCCACCTCGAGGCGGACGCCCAGCTCCTGCGCCTCGCGCCGCTCGGCATCCGGGCGCTGGCGGCCGACGCGGCCATCGTCCGCGCGGCCGAGTTCGCCGAGGGTCCCGCCGGGCGGGCCGAGCCCGAGCGCGCGGCGACCCTCTCGATCTCCACCCGGCTGCTGATGGAGGAGCTCGGCCAGGACGCGATCGCGGCGGTCGAGCGCTCGGTGGGTCTGGGGATGTTCGCCCTCGACGATCCGGTCGGGCGCATGGCCCGCGATCTCGCCTGCTACCTGCGCCAGGCGGCGCGGGACGCGATGACCCTGCGCGTGGGGCGCGACCTGTTCGTGGGAGACGACACCTTTGAAAGCTGGTTCGATGCTTGATCGTCCGGCGCTTCTCGACGAGGCGCAGCGCGGCCCCGACGCCGTCGCGGCGAGCGTGGCGCAGCTTACGGGCGGGGCGCCGGCGCTGGTGCTGGCCCCCCATCCCGACGACGAGTCGCTCGGTTGCGGCGCCCTGCTGGCGGCGAGCTTCGCCGGGCCGGGGGCGCACGTGATCTGCCTGACCGACGGGGGCGCCTCGCATCTCGGCTCGCCCACCTGGCCGCGCGAGGCGCTCTCGGCCCTGCGCCGGCGGGAGCTGGAGGACGCTCTCTCGCAACTCGGGGGCGGGGCGGGCGACCTTACCTGGCTTGGCCTGCCCGACGCGCGCACCGACACGGTCGCCAACCTCGGCCCCGCGCTTGCCGGGGTGATCGAGGCGGCCCGGCGGACCGGCGCGCGCAGCCTCTTCGCCCCCTGCGAGACAGATCCCCATTGCGATCACGAGGTGGCCGCTTCCATCGCGCGCGCCGCCGCGCGGATGACCGGGCTGCGGCTGTTCAGCTACCCGGTCTGGTCGCGCTGGCATGACCCCGGATTTCGCGGGCGCCTCGGGCGGGTGCGCGAGCACCGCCTCGATCCGGGCCCCTGGCGCGCGGCCAAGAGCGCCGCGATCCGCTGCCATCACAGCCAGTTGGGCGAGGTGATCCGCGACGCCCGCGAAGCCTTCGCCATGACCCCGGCCTTCGTCGAGATGTTCGAGACCGGCCCAGAGATCTTCTTCGAAAGGGAGCCCCGCTGATGCAAGTGTCCCAGGAGCGCCTCGAGGCGATCTACCGCGACGACGACGATCCCTGGCGCTTCCGCTCCAGCCCGTTCGAACATGCCCGCCTGTCGGCCGTCGCCCGGGCGCTGCCGCGCGCGCGCTACGCCTCCGCGCTCGAGATCGGCTGCGGCAACGGCGAGCTCGCCCGCCGCATCGCGCCCCGCTGCGCGGCCTATGTGGGCGTCGACGCCGTTGAATCGGCGCTCGAGGCGGCGCGCCGGGCCGTCCCCGCGGCGAGGTTCGAACGGGCGTTCCTGCCCGCCGAGCTGCCTGCGGGTCCCGCCGGCGCCGCGCATGACCTGATCCTGCTTTCGGAAGTGCTGTATTTCCTCGACGCGCCCGAGATCGCCGCGCTGGCCGAGCAGCTCGACCGCCGCTGGCCGCAGGCCGACATCCTGTGCTGCACCTGGCTCGGGGCCAGCGGCAACGCGATCGAGGGGCAGGCCTCGCTCGCGCTGTTCGCCGCGAGCTCCCGGCGCGGATTCCGGCATCTGCCGGCAGGCGACGGGGACGCCGACGGGTTCCGCCTCGACCTCGCTCACGGCGCGCGGCAATGACGCCGCCGCGACCTCTTCCGGCGGGCGTGCGCCTGCCCTCGAGAGCGGGGCTCGCGCATGCCCGGACCGCGGTGATCGTGCCCGCGCAGGACGAGGCCGAGCTGATCGGGCGCTGTCTCGCAGCGCTGGCGCCCCAGCTTGAGTCCGCGGCGCTGGTGCTGGTGGTCAACAACACCCGCGACGCCACCGCCGCCGTCGCGCAGGAGGTCGCCACGCGCCAGGGCCTGCCGCTGGCGCTGGCCGAGCGTGCGTTCGCCCGCGGCGGCGTCGGGGCGGCGCGTCGCTTCGGCTTTGCGCTCGCCGCGCGGCTGTGTCCGCAAGCCGAGACGCTGCTGACCACCGACGCGGACGGCGCGGCCGGGGGCGACTGGGTGGCGCGGATGCGCGCCGCGCTCGAGGAGGCCGATGTCGCGATGGGGCGGATCGAGACATTCCCCGACGAGGCCCGGCGTCTGCCCTCCGACATGCGCCGCCGCCAGCGGCGGGAGGCGCGCTACCTCGCGCTCAGCGTCGCCTTCGAGGGGCTGATGGATCCCGAGGGGCGGGCAGGGGGGATCGACCTCGCCGGCGGCGCCAACCTGGGGTTTCGCGCCGCGGCCTACCGGGCGCTCGGCGGGTTCCGCCGGCGGGTGTCGAACGAGGACCGGGACATCGTGGCCCGCGCCCGGGCGGCGGGCCTGCGCGTCGCGCGGGCCGAGACGGCGGTGGTGCGGGCCTCCCTGCGCGAGGTCGGCCGGGCGCCAGACGGCATGGCCGCGGGCGTGGCCGCGCGCCGCGCCGGGCGCGACCTGGTCGACTCGGCGCTGCATCCGCTCGACGTGATGCTGGCGCGCCATCTGCGGGCCGAGGGTCGGGTGGCGGGGGTGGCGTCCGTGCGCCGGTCTCCGCTCGACGACATCGAGGCGTTGCAGGAGTGCGTCGCGCGCCTGCGCGCCTGCGCCACGCTGGAGGAGCGGCTGGGCTATGCCGGCCGCCTGCTCGAGCGGCGCGCCGGCCAGGCCGAGGCGGCCCCGCCCGAGGCGGAGCCCTGGCCCCGGCGCCGTCCCTTCGACCCTGGCGAGCCTGTCCACTCCGACCGCTGAGGGGCGCCTGGCGGCCCGGCCCGACGGCGAGGGGTCAGAGCTTCAGCGCCAGCCTCGCCGAGAGCACGTCGATCCCCTGCGCCTCGCCCACCGGGTAGCAGGTCAGCTTGCCGGCGTGGACGTTGAGCCCCTCGAGCAGGTGGGGATCCTCCTCCATCGCCCGGCGCCAGCCCTTGTCGGCGAGCGCCAGAACGAAGGGCAGGGTGGCGTTCCCGAGCGCGATGGTCGAGGTCCGCGCCACCGCCCCCGGCATGTTGGCCACGCAATAGTGGACGATGCCGTCAACGGTGTAGACCGGGTCCTCATGGGTGGTGGGGCGCGAGGTCTCGAAGCAGCCGCCCTGGTCGATGGCCACGTCCACGATCGCCGCGCCGGGCTTCATGTCGCCAAGCTGCGCGCGGGTCACCAGCCGGGGCGCCGCCGCGCCCGGAACCAGCACCGCGCCGATCACGAGGTCGGCCGAGGCGACCAGCTCCTCGGTCGCGGCCTGACTGGCGTATCGGGTGGCGAAAGCGCCGCCGAACGCCTCGTCGAGGTGACGCAGCCGCGCGATCGAGCGGTCGAGCACCGAGACCCGCGCCCCCATGCCATGCGCGATGCGGGCCGCGTTGGTCCCCACCACGCCGCCGCCGATCACCACGACCTCGGCCGCGCCCACCCCCGGCACGCCCGAGAGCAGCATGCCGCGCCCGCCCTGCTGTTTCTGCAGCGCCCAGGCGCCGGCCTGGGGGGCGAGGCGTCCCGCGACCTCCGACATCGGGGCCAGCAGCGGCAACCCGCCGGCGGCGTCGGTCACCGTCTCGTAGGCGATGGCGGTCGCGCCGCTCGCCAGAAGGTCGGCGGTCTGGGCGGGGTCGGGCGCGAGGTGGAGGTAGGTGAACAGCACCTGCCCCTCGCGCAGCAGGGCGCGCTCCTGCGCCTGGGGCTCCTTCACCTTGACCACCATGTCGGCGCGGGCGAAGACCTCCTCGGCGCGCTCGACCACCTCGGCGCCGGCGGCGCGGTAGGCGGCGTCCTCGAAGCCTGCGCCGAGGCCGGCGCCGGTCTCGATCAGCACCTCGTGGCCATGGGCCGCCGCCTCCCGCGCGGCCATCGGCGTCAGACCGACGCGATGCTCCTGGGCCTTGATCTCCCTGGGACTTCCGATCCGCATGATGTCGCCTCCCTTCGCAGGCGACGCGGCGCCCGCGCTTCTCCCCGAGCGGGGGGCGGGCCGCCCCCCGACAGCGACTCCGGAGCCTAGCGCCTGGCGCGGCCGGCCGCGACCGTTGCGAGCGGCCCGGGCGCATCGGCGGAGGCGCGGGGGGTGAGGGCGGCCTCGCCGGCGGGGCCGGGCCAGGCGCCGGGCCCCGGGACTGCGGATTGACAGGGCGGGCGTCGCCGGCGCTCCATGCCCGCGGCCGAGAACGACGGGAGCAGCCTTGCCATGACCAACCCCTACGCGGACGCGCCGCTTCACCCCGGCATCCGCGCCCGGCGGATCGAGGGCGTGAACGGCCTGTCGATGCACATCCTCGAGGCCGGGCACGAGGCCCCCGATCGCCCCCTCGCCCTGCTGCTGCACGGGTTCCCCGAGCTGTCCTACAGCTGGCGCAAGGTGTTGCCGGCGCTGGCCCAGGCGGGGTTTCACGCGGTGGCGCCCGATCAGCGCGGCTATGGCGGGACCACCGGCTGGGACGGGCGCTACGAGGGGGATCTCTCGGCCTCGCGGATGCTCAACCTCGCCACCGACGCGCTGACGCTGGTGCGGCGGCTGGGGCGGGAGCGGGCGGAGCTGCTGGTGGGCCACGACTTCGGCTCTCCCGTCGCGGCGTGGGCTGCGCTGACACGGCCCGACGTGTTCGAGCGGGTGGCGCTGATGAGCGCGCCCTTCGCCGGCCCGCCGCCGCTGCCCCCGGGCCCGGCCGAGCCGCCCGTCCCCGACATCGACGCGGCGCTCGCCGCCCTGCCGCGGCCGCGCCGGCACTACCAGCACCACTACGCGACGCCGGGCGCCGAGCATGAGATGCTGCACGCCCCGCAGGGGCTGCACGCGTTCCTGCGCGCCTACTACCATGTGAAAAGCGCCGACTGGCCGCAGAACGATCCCCAGCCGCTGAAGGCGTGGGAGGCCTCGGAGCTCGCGCGGATGCCGACCTATTACGTCATGGACCGCGGCCGCGGCATGGCCGAGACGGCGGCCGAACACATGCCCGACGCGGCCCAGATCGCCGCGAACCGCTGGCTGACCGAGGCCGAGATGGCGGTCTACGCCGCCGCCTTCGCGCGCACGGGCTTCCAAGGCGCGCTGAACTGGTACCGCTGCAGCCTCTCGCCCGAGCAGTCGCGCGAGCACCGCCTGTTCGCCGGCCGCCGGATCGAGGTCCCCGCGACCTTCATCGCCGGGGCGAAGGACTGGGGCGTCTACCAGAAGCCCGGCGCCGACATCCGCGCCATGGACGACCGCGCCTTCGCGCGCCTTGCGGGCGTTCACCTGATCGAGGGCGCCGGCCACTGGGTCCAGCAGGAGCAGCCCGAGGCGACGGTCGCCCGGCTGCTCGCCTTCGCCGCGGGGGCGGGCCTCTCGCCGAGCTGAGTCGCGCGCCGATAGGCGTCGCGCGCACGGAGGGCCGGGTGGCGTCCCGAGGGGGCGTCGAGCCCCCTCGTGCCGTGCGCACGCGCCGGGGGCGCATGCGCGGCCCGGGACGGGCGTTGCGAGTCTCAGCAAACGTCGGGCGCGGGGCGGGCGGGATCTCCCGGACCCTCCAGCATCGCGCCCGGAGGCGGCCGGGGCGCGGCGCGCACGGTCCCCCGGCCGCGTCGCGTCGGGCGGAACGCAAGAGGCCCCGGGTCAAGCCCGGGGCCTCCGCCATCGCTGCCGTTCAGATCGCGCGCGTGGACGCGGGCCCGGTCTCAGGCCGCCTTGAACAGTGCCGCCAGACCCTGGCCGCCGCCAATGCACATGGTCTCGACCGCATGCTTCGCGCCCGAGCGCTTCATGTGGTTGAGCATCGTGGCGAGGATCCGTCCCCCGGTCGCCCCCACCGGATGGCCCAGCGAGATGCCCGAGCCGTTGGGGTTCATCCGCTCGAAGTCCGATTTCTCGAACTTCCACTCGCGCGTGCAGGCCAGCGCCTGGGCGGCGAAGGCCTCGTTCAGCTCGATCAGGTCGATGTCCTTGAGCGACATCTCGGCCCGCGTCAGCATCTTGGCCACCGCCGGCACCGGCCCGATGCCCATGCGGTTGGGGGCCACGCCCGCCACCGCCCAGCCCTTGAGGGTCGCGAGCGGGGTCAGCCCGTATTTCGCCACCATCGCGGCCGAGGCCACGATCGCGGCCGAGGCGCCGTCGTTCTGGCCCGAGGCGTTGCCCGCGGTCACCGTGGCGTCGGGGTCCTGGCGCCCCATGATCGGGCGCAGCTTCGAGAGGCCCTCGAGGTTGGCGTCGGGGCGGGGATGCTCATCGGTCTCGACCACGGTCTCGCCCTTGCGGGTCTTGATGGTGACCGGGACGATCTCGTCGCGGAACAGGCCGCCCTGCTGGGCTGCGACGGCGCGGGCGTGGGATTCGACCGCGAAGGCGTCCTGCTCCTCGCGCGGGATCGAATAGTCGCGGCGCAGGTTCTCGGCCGTCTCGATCATGCCGCCGGGCACGGGGAAGTTCTTGCCGCCGGCGGTGACGCGGCCGCGGGTCAGGCTGTCGTGCAGCATCATGCCGCCGGCTTTCGCGCCGTAGCGCCCCTCATGGGTGAAGAACGAGGCGTTGGACATCGACTCGGCGCCGCCCACGATCACCAGCTCCGAGCCGCCCGAGGCCACCTGCAGGCAGCCGTAGATGATCGCCTGCAGACCCGAGCCGCAGCGCCGGTCGAGCTGCAGCCCGCCCGCCGTCTCGGGAAGTCCGGCGTCGAGACCCACCACGCGGCCGAGCGCGGGCGCCTCCATCGAGGGGTAGCACTGGGCGAAAAGCACGTCGTCGACGTCCGCCCCGTCGATCTGCGTGCGCTCGAGCAGCGCCTTGACCACGATCGCGCCAAGCTCATGAGCGGGCACAGGCTTCAGCGAGCCGCCGAAGCCGCCGACGGGCGTGCGCAGGGGGGAGCAGATATAGGCGTCGTTCATGGGTTCCTCCTGTCGTGCGGCTCGCAGGGCCGGACTTCGGGCGCGACCATAACGCCCCGTGGCGGTCAAGCCTATCGCCGGGCGGCCAACCTGCCGGCGGATGCGACGCCCGGCCCCTCTGCGGAGCGCGGGCCCCTTGCCCTCGCGCCCCTCCCGCGCCATCGAGGGGGCCCGCCGAGCGTTGTCGCAGGAAGCCCGAGCCCATGACCCTCCCCCCCGCCGCCGTGGTGATCGGCGCCGGCCCCGCCGGGCTGATGGCGGCCGAGGTCCTCTCGGCCCGCGGCCACGCGGTGGCGGTCGCCGAGGCGATGCCCTCGCCCGCGCGAAAATTCCTGATGGCCGGCCGCTCGGGCCTCAACATCACCCGGATGCCGGCCGCGGACTTCCTCGAGGCCTACGCCGAGGCCGCCCCCTGGCTCGCCCCCTCGATCGAGGCCTTCGGCCCGGCCGAGATCCGCGCCTGGGTCGAGGGGCTGGGGCAGGAGAGTTTCGTGGGCTCCACCGGCCGGGTGTTTCCGCGGGCGATGAAGGCCTCGCCCCTTCTGCGCGCCTGGCTGCGCCGGCTCGAAGGGCAGGGCGTGGCGCTGCGCCGCCGCTGGCGCTGGACCGGCTGGGAGGGGGAGGCGCTTCGGTTCGCGACGCCCCAGGGTCTGCAGCTCGAGACCCCCGCCGTCGCGGTGCTGGCGCTTGGCGGGGCGAGCTGGGCGCGGCTCGGCTCCGACGGCGCCTGGGCGCCGCTGCTGGAGGGCCGCGGCGTGGATCTCGCCCCGTTCCGTCCCGCCAACGCCGGCCTGCGGGTGGATTGGTCCCCGGCGATGGCGCCGCGCTTCGGGATGCCGGTGAAGGCCGCGGCGCTGATCGCCGGCCCGCTGCGCAGCCGCGCGGAGTTCGTGATCTCGGCCCGCGGGCTGGAGGGGGGCGGGGTCTACGCCGTCTCGGCCGCGGTGCGCGAGGGCGCGGCGCTGAGCCTCGACCTGGCGCCGGACCTGACCCAGGCCGAGGTCGCCGCCCGTCTCGCCCGCGCCCGCCGGGGCGAGACGCTGTCGAACCGTCTGCGCAAGGCCCTGCGCCTCGATCCCGCGCGCCGGGCGCTGGCGATGGAGTTCGGCCGGCCCCCTCCCGAGGATCCCGCCGCGCTGGCCGCCCTGCTCAAGGCGCTGCCCGTCGCCCACGCCGGCCTGAGGCCGCTGGACGAGGCGATCTCGACCGCCGGCGGCGTGCCTCGCGCGGCGCTCGACGAGGGGCTGATGCTGCGCGCCCTTCCGGGCGTGTTCTGCGCGGGCGAAATGCTCGACTGGGAGGCGCCGACCGGCGGCTGGCTGCTGACCGCCTGCCTCGCCACCGGTCGCCACGCCGGCCTTGCCGCCGCCCGGCGGCTGGAGGCGGGCTGACGTGCTCAGCCTCTCCGGCGAACCAGCCCCAGCGCGCCCAGCCCCGCGGCGAGCAGCGCCAGCGCGCCGGGCAGGGGGGTGGCGACCACCGAGGCGACGTCGAGGCGCTGATATTGCAGCGTCGGGCTCGGCGGCGCGCCCGCCGGCGCCCAGGTCGAGGTGCTGACCGCGATCAGCCCCGTCGCCGGGTTCAGCAGGCCCGCGACGTCCAGCATCGTGAACGTGTCCCCGCCCAGGATCAGCGACACGTCGCCGAGGTTGTTGTCGAAGCTCTTCAGCGCCAGACCACGGTCCTCGGGCGGCAGTCCCAGCTCGAACGAGAACGCGAGGTCCGAGAGGTCGCGGGCGTTGTTGCCCAGCGGCGCCACGAGGCCGTCCTCGATCGCGAGGTCCGTGAACTGCAGCAGCCCGTCCAGGCCGAAGATCTCGAACTCGAGGAAGCTCAGGTCCGCGACGTCCACCAGACCGCTCGTCTTGCCGGTCTGCCAGTTGATCTGCAGGTAGGCGTACTCGAGCCCTGTCTCCAGCGGCGTCACCACCGTCGAGAAGGCCGAGGCGGAGGCGGCCGGCAGGGCCAGTGCGGCGGCGAGAACAAGTGGGGACAGACGCAGGGCCATGACGGGTCCTCATGAACGAGGGCGCGTCCGGACCCGCGCGCGGTGCGGACCGGACGCCCGACGCCGGACCTCCGGCGTCCAGTCATGTTGTGTTCAAGTTTGTTAATGTGTCAGCGGACAAAAGGTCGCGATGCGCCACCGTGCGCGCCGGGCAGGGCCCCGACGCGCGCGATGCGCGCCCCTGGCGGAGGGCGCGCATCGCGATGACGTCGGCGCGACCGGGGTCGCGACGGGCGGGCGGAGGCGGGCGGGCCTCAGGTCGGGCGGTTGGCCCGGCTGCGGCGCGCGGCCAGCCCCAGCGCGCCAAGCGCGGCGCCCAGCAGCGGCAGCGCGGCGGGAACGGGAACGGCCGTCGGAAGGACCACGGTCGAATACGCGGTCGGCACGCCCTCGTCGCAGCTGACGCATCTCAGAGGCTCGCCGGTCTCGCCCCCGCCTTCTGAGACGAAGGCGCCGTCCACGAACCCGACAACGTAGGCGGCGTCGGTGTTGACGAAGATATTGAAGCTCACGCCGGCCGCATCGGGCATCTGGCGAACGAGCGCGTCGTTGTCGAAGCCGGCCAGCGCGCCCGAATTCGTGGGATCCAGCAGCCAGGCGTTGAGGCTGAACAGAAAGTCCAGATCGTCCAGCGTGCGGGCGACGCCGGCGATCGGCTGCACGACGCCGGCCACGATCGCCTGATCGACATAATCGCCGCCGGCAAGTTCGAGCACGAACGACAGCTCGGTCAGCTCGCCTTTCGAGACGATGCCGGAGGTCTCGGCCGTGTCCCACAGCACCGATATCGACAGCACGCCATTCTGGGGCAGCTGCGGCTCGAAGGTCAGGGTGGTCTGATACATGGCCTGCGCGGCCGGTGCGCAAAGCATCAGAAACGCGGCGCCGGATACGGCGCCGACAAGTGACTTGAACACGAAGATTTCCCCCTGGAACGAATTTCTTAACGTTCCGTTACGTAGAGGGGGCGCGCCGGAATAGATACACGCAACCGCCGCCTGCGGGGAATCGGCGCGGCGACGCCGGGCGGTCAGGCCACCCGGCGCATCTTTCCGCGGCGCGCGGCCTTGCCCAGCGCCATCGGGTCGGTGTCGAACAGCGCGGCCAGCTGCTCGGTCATCGCGCCGGCCAGCTGGTCCACGTCGGTGATCGTCACCGCCCGGTCGTAGTAGCGGGTCACGTCGTGGCCGATGCCGATGGCCAGGAGCTCGACCTGCTTGCGCCGCTCGATCATCGCGATCACGTCGCGCAGGTGCTTTTCCAGGTAGTTCGAGGCGTTGACCGACAGCGTGGAATCGTCCACCGGCGCGCCGTCGGAGATCACCATCAGGATCCGACGCTGCTCGGGGCGCTTTTCCAGGCGCCGATGCGCCCACTCCAGCGCCTCGCCGTCGATGTTCTCCTTCAGGAGCCCCTCTTTCATCATCAGGCCAAGGGAATCCCGCACCCGGCGCCAGGGCGCGTCGGCGGGCTTGTAGATGATGTGGCGCAGGTCGTTGAGCCGCCCCGGGGCCTGCGGGCGGCCGGCCTGCAGCCACTGCTCCCGGCTCTGCCCGCCCTTCCAGGCGCGGGTGGTGAAGCCCAGCACCTCGACCTTCACCGCGCAGCGCTCCAGCGTGCGGGCGAGGATGTCGGCGCAGATCGCGGCGATCGAGATCGGGCGGCCGCGCATCGACCCCGAGTTGTCGATCAGCAGCGTCACCACGGTGTCGCGGAACTTGGCGTCCTTCTCGACCTTGAAGCTCAGCGGCGTGGTCGGGTTCGCCACCACGCGCGCGAGACGGGCCGCGTCGAGCACGCCCTCCTCCTTGTCGAACTCCCAGCTGCGGTTCTGCTGGGCCTGCAGGCGGCGCTGCAGCTTGTTGGCCAGACGGCTGACAGCGCCCTTCAACGGCTCGAGCTGCTGGTCGAGATAGGCGCGCAGGCGCTCCAGCTCCTCGGGTTCGGCAAGCTCGGTGGCCAGCACTTCCTCGTCGTTGGCGCTGGCGAAGACCTTGTAGGCGGGGTCGGCCTCCGAGGCGGACGGCGGGCGCGGGGGGCTGTCGGGCGGGTCGCCCTCGTCCTCGGCGGCGTCGTCGGAGAGGTCGGCGTCCTCGTCCTCGTCCATCTGCGCCTGGGCCGCGGAGCTGTCGGGCGCCTCCGAGCTCTGGTCGTCGGGGGCGTAGTCCTGCTGGTCGTCGCCGTCCTCGTCGCCGCCCTCGTCGGTGTCGGGCTCGGCCTCCTCGCCCTCCTCCTGCTCGTTCTCGTCCTGGTCCTCGTCCTGGTCGGGATCCTCGCCCAGCTGCTCGCCATAGCCGAGCTGGTCGATCACCTGGCGGGCGAGGCGCGCGAAGGCGGCCTGGTCCTCGAGGTTGCCTGAGGCCGCGGTCATGCTCTCGGCCGACTGCTGCTCGAGGAAGCCGCGCCACAGGCCGAGCACGTTCTCCGCGCCCGGGGGCAGGGCGCGGCCGGTGGCCATCTGGCGCAGCATGTAGCCCGCGGCCTCGGCGAGCGGCGCCTTGGCGGGATCGGTGATCTCCGAGTAGCCCATCTTGCGGGCCGTCTCGGCCATGCGCGCGTCGAGGTTCTGGGCGACGCCCGGCATCGCCTTGGCGCCGATCGCCTCGCAGCGGGCGGTCTCCATCGACTCGAACAGCGCGCGGGCCATGTCGCCCTGGGGCAGATAGCGGGTGTGCAGCGCCTCGTCATGGAAGCGCAGCCGCAGCGCATAGGCGTCGCCGGCCCCGCGGGCGGCGATCACCTCGTCCTTCGACATCCTGCGGCTGACCTGGGGCAGGCGCAGGCTGTCGTTGGACATGCCCGGCGGGTCGACCGAGAAGGTGACCTGCAGGTCGCGGTCGTTGGCCATGGCGCGGGTCGCCTCGGCCACCGCCTTCTTGAGCGGGTCTGCGGGGTTGTCGCGGTCGTTCGCGGCCATGGAATGCGCCTCCTGGACCCGCGCCGCCGTCGATCCGGGGCCGGGTCCCGTGATCCGCCCCCGCCGATCGGGCAAGCCGGTCAGGCGGGGCGGAACCTGGGGAAGACCGGCCCGCGGGCCGGCCCGGCGGTCGGGCGGGGCGTCAGCCCAGCGCGACCGAAGCGGCGCTCTCGGGCAGTTCCTTGCCGAAGCAGCGCTGGTAGAACTCGGCGACCGTCTGGCGCTCGAGCTCGTCGCACTTGTTGAGGAACGTCACCCGGAAGGCGAAGCCGATGTCGCCCGCGAAGATGCGCGCGTTCTCGGCCCAGGCCAGCACCGTGCGCGGCGACATGACGGTGGAGAGATCGCCGTTCATGAAGGCCGAGCGGGTCAGGTCGGCCACCGTCACCATCCGCGAGATCGTGGTGCGGCCCTCGGCGGTGTCGTAGTCCTTGTTCTTGGCCAGCACGATGGCGCACTCGGCGTCATGGGGCAGGTAGTTCAGCGTGACCACCAGCGACCAGCGGTCCATCTGGCCCTGGTTGATCTGCTGGGTGCCGTGGTAGAGGCCGGTCGTGTCGCCCAGGCCCACCGTGTTCGCGGTCGCGAACAGACGGAAATAGGGGTGCGGGTGGATGACCTCGTTCTGGTCCAGAAGGGTCAGCTTGCCGTCGACCTCCAGCACGCGCTGGATGACGAACATCACGTCCGGGCGGCCGGCGTCGTATTCGTCGAAGACGATGGCGACGTTGTTCTTCAGCGCCCAGGGCAGGATGCCCTCATGGAACTCGGTGACCTGCTTGCCGTCGCGGATCTTGATCGCGTCCTTGCCAATCAGGTCGATGCGGCTGATGTGGCTGTCGAGGTTCACGCGCACGCAGGGCCAGTTGAGCCGCGCGGCGACCTGCTCGATGTGAGTCGACTTGCCGGTGCCGTGGTAGCCCTGGATCATCACGCGACGGTTGAAGGCGAAGCCAGCCAGGATCGCCATCGTGGTGTCGCGATCGAACTGGTAGGTGGGATCGATCGTCGGCACGCGGTCGTTCGACTCTGCGAAGCCTTTGACCTTCATGTCGGAATCGATGCCGAACGCCTCACGAACCGAAATGTCGTGGGTCGGGGTCATTGCATCGGGGGTCGCGCCGTCGGCCATGTATCGCTCGCTTTCCGCCGGTCCGGTCCCGGCCTGTCCTTGCGGATGTTTCGTGCAGCATATGATCCACAGGCGCAAGGGCGCCAGCGGCGAGGCGCCGCGTCCGGGGTTCAGGATGCGCAAACCCTCCGCATGGCAAGGCTCGGGCGCCTCGGTGGGGGGCATGACGCGGCCGAAGCGCTGCGTTAAGAAAACCTGACAGATCCTTAACGTGTTCTCGGAGCCGCCATGCCCCGATCGCTTC
Source organism: uncultured Albimonas sp. (assembly GCF_963977235.1). Lineage (NCBI taxonomy): Bacteria > Pseudomonadati > Pseudomonadota > Alphaproteobacteria > Rhodobacterales > Paracoccaceae > Albimonas > uncultured Albimonas sp. The sequence goes on along the minus strand of NZ_CAXBOD010000035.1, from coordinate 822 downwards.
GCCTTGCCGGCTCGCTTGCGTGCGTCCTTGCCCTTCTCGTCGGAGTGCAGGCCTCGGGCGACCCGCCCGGCCGTCTCGAGGGCCCCGCCGAGGTCACCGACGGCGACACCATCAAGATCGACGGGCGGCGCATCCGCCTGCTGGAGATCGACGCGCCCGAGGCCGCCCAGACCTGCCGCGACGCCTCCGGTTCGGTCTACGCCTGCGGCAAGGCCTCGACCCGCGCGCTCGAGGCGCTGATCGACGGCGCCAAGGTCAGCTGCGCCTGGGAGGAGATCGACCGCTACGACCGCCCGCTCGCCCGCTGCGACGCCAACGGCCGCGACCTTGGCCGCGCGATGATCGCCGCCGGCCAGGCGGTGATCTACCGCGGCCGGCCCGAGCTTTACGGCGACGCCGAGGCGCAGGCCAAGGCGGAGAAGCTGGGCATGTGGTCGGGCCCGTTCGCGACGCCCTGGGACTATCGCCGCACCGGCAGCTCGGACCCCGAAGTCCTGTCGGGCCCCGCGCTTGACGCCGCGCTCGAGGGCGAAAAGGGCCCGGGCTCGGACTGCCCCATCAAGGGCAACCAGTCGGGCGCCGGCCGCATCTACCACATGCCCGACCAGGCCGATTACGCCCGCACCCGCATCAACGAGGCGAAGGGCGAGCGCTGGTTCTGCTCCGAGGCCGAAGCCGTCGCCGCCGGCTGGCGCCCCGCAAAGCGCTGACGCCTCCGCGCGCCCTCCCCGAAACGCGCCCCCGGCGCCCCGCCCGAAATTCCCGCCCGAAGCGCCTGTTCTCCGGAGCCGTCCGTCGCTGATGCCGATCAGAGCGACTCGT
>NZ_CAXBOD010000034.1:0-53981 GCF_963977235.1 uncultured Albimonas sp. | reverse complement strand
CGTTCGGGCGCATGTCGACGGCGCTGGCCATGCGGTTGGACATGTTGAAGAAACCGGCGGTGGCGGCGATGTCCCAGATGTCGGCGTCCGAGAACCCGGCCTCGCGCAGGGCCTCGCGGTCGGCTTCCACGATGCGGTGGGAGTCCACGGTCATCTTCTCGGCGAAGGTCAGCATCGCGACCTGGCGGGGCGGCAGGTCGGCCGCGCGCCAGTTCATCACCAGCGCCTCGCCCAGCTTCGGGTCGCCCGAGAGCTGCCGGACCGCCGCGCCATGGGCCGTGAGGCAGTAGAAGCAGCGGTTGATGGCGCTGACCGCGACCGCGATCATCTCCCGCTCCAGCTTGCTCAGGCCCGAGGGCGCCAGCATCAGGTCGTTGTACATGCCGGAGAAGGCCCGCAGCTTCTCGGGCGCGAAGGCGTAGGCGGCGAGCACGTTGGGAACCAGGCCCAGCTTCTCCTCGCAGACCGCGAAGTACTTCGCCGTGTCCTCGGGGAGCGGATCGAGGGGCGGCAGGTCCAGCGCGGTGGGGAGCGGGGCTTTCGCCGGCGCCGCCTTGGCGGTCTTCTTCTTCGGGGCTTTCTTCGCGGCCTTGGCCATCCTCGGTCCTCCCTTGCGGGGGATCGGGACGGCCCCCGTCATTTCGCCTGACGGTAGTGGTAGCGCGCCACGGTTTCCATGCCCGCGCCCTCGTAGAGCGCCCGGGCGGGCCCGTTCGCCTCGGTCACCGCCAGCGCCACCCAGGCCGCGCCGTGGTCGAGCGCAAAGCGCGCGGCCCCGACCAGCGCGCCGCGGCCCGCGCCCTGCCGGCGATGGCCGGCGCGCACCTCGACCGCGTGCAGCATGGCGATGTCGCCGTCCACGGCCACATGCGCCACGCCCGTCACCCGGTCGTCGGAGCGGACCATGATCTGGGTGTGCGGACCCTGGCAGCGGGCCATCACCGCGCGCCGTTCGGGCCCGATGCCGCCCGCGGCCCAGATCTCGTTGAGCAGGGCGAGGCGCACCGAGACGGAGACGGCGCGCACGTGCTTGCCCAGGTCCAGCGCGGCCAGGGCCCGGGCCTCGCCGAGCATCAGCACGGTGGGGTCGACCACCTCCCAGCCCGCGTCCGCCAACACCGCGTCCAGCGCGGCCGCCGAGCCCGCGACCTGCGCCAGCGGCGTCTCGCCCCGCCCGCGCATCGCCGCGGCCAGCGCCGCCGCGTCGGTCGAGCCGACCGAGACCGCGGCCGAGACCCGCTTGCCCCCGCCCGCGCCCTCGCGCAGCCGCCAGCCGGGCGCGGCGTCGAGGTCGCTCGAGGCCGGCGGCCAGGTCGCCTCCAGCGCCTGCATCAGGCGGGTTTCGTTCGGAGTTTCCATGCTGCTCTCGCCTCCCTTGCCCGCGCCCGCCGCGCCCCGTCGCGGTCGGCGCGAGGGTGGGCGGGTGGGGAGCGCCGGCCGGGGCGGGGCGCGGCGGGCGCGCGCCGCCTGCGGCGCCCCGGCGGGCGGCCTCAGCTGTGCTGCTTGAGCAGCCGCTGCTTGTCGCGGGCCCAGTCCCGCTGTTTCTGGGTGTCGCGCTTGTCGACGGTCTTCTTGCCCTTGGCGATGCCGATCTTCAGCTTGGCGATGCCGCGGTCGTTGAAATACATCCGCAGCGGCACCAGCGTCATGCCGCCCCGCCGCGTCTCGTTCCACAGGCGCGACAGCTCCCGGCGCGAGACCAGCAGCTTGCGCCGCCGCCGCTCCTCGTGACCGAACTTGTCGGCCTGACCGTAGGGGGCGATGTAGCAGTTGATCAGCCACAGCTCCCCGCCCTCGACCGAGGCGTAGCTCTCGGCGATGTTGGCCTGCGCCGCGCGCAGCGCCTTCACCTCGGAGCCCTGCAGCATGATCCCGGCCTCGAGGTCTTCCTCGATGGCGTAGTCGAATCGCGCGCGCCGGTTCTCGGCGATCACTTTCGAGTTGGGATCGGATTTCTTGACCATGGGCTCCTACCTAGGTCGCCCGGCCCCCGTTTGCAGGGGGACGGGCGGTATCTCGGGGTCTCAGATCAGGCCGGCATGCTCCATGGCGGCCTTCACCTCGGCGCGGGTCGCCTCGGTGGGGGCGACCATCGGCAGGCGGACCTCCTCCTCGCAGATCCCCAGCAGCGACATCGCGTACTTGGGGCAGCAGGGGTTCGGCTCGCGGAACAAGGCGATGTGCAGCGGCATCAGCCGGTCCTGGATCTCGAGCGCCTTCGCATAGTCCCCGGCCAGCGTCGCCTCCTGGAACTGGGCGCACAGTTTCGGGGCCACGTTGGCGGTGACCGAGATGCAGCCGACCCCGCCCTGGGCGTTGAAGCCCAGCGCCGTGCCGTCCTCGCCCGAGAGCTGGATGAAGTCCTTGCCGCAGGTCAGCCGCTGCTTGGAGACCCGCGCGAGGTCCCCCGTCGCGTCCTTCACCCCCACGATCCGCGGCAGCTTCGCGAGCTCCCCCATCGTCTCGGGCAGCATGTCGACCACCGAGCGGGGCGGGATGTTGTAGATCACGATCGGCAGCTTGCTGGCGTCGTGGAGCGCCGCGAAATGGGCGATCAGCCCGCGCTGGGAGGGCTTGTTGTAGTAGGGCGTGACGACCAGCAGCGCGTCGGCGCCCACGCTCTCGGCGTGCTCGCAGAAGTCGACGGCCTCGTCGGTGTTGTTCGAGCCCGCGCCGGCGATCACGGGAACCCGGCCGGCGGCGGTCTCGATCACGATCGAGATGACGCGGCGGTGCTCCTCATGGGTCAGCGTGGGGGACTCGCCCGTGGTGCCGCAGGGGACCAGCCCGTGCGAGCCCTCGGCGATCTGCCACTCGACCAGTTTTTTGAGCGCGGCCTCATCCACCTGGCCGTTCTTGAACGGCGTCACGAGGGCGGTGATGGACCCCTTGAACATGTCGCGCTCCTGTATCGAGTCGTTGCCCGCCGCGGTGGGTTGGGCGGCGGAAAGCATGCGAAGCCCGACAGCCGACTCGCGCGCATCGCGAGCCGGTTCGGGCGGGCCGGGACACTATGCGCGCGAACGACGCCCGGCAAGCGCGCGCGAACGGGATTCGGCGGCGAAGCGCGGCGGTTTCCTCGCCCGCGCGCGGGTTTCGCGCCCCGCGGCGCGCGAGCGGCCCCTCGGCCCCCGGCGCGAGGGCCTCCGCGCCGGAGCGCCGCGAGGGGGCTGGCGCCCCCCTGTCCGGCGAGGCATGGTCGCCGCGCCGGCCCTGTCCAGGAGGTTCCCGATGCGCCCGACGTCCCCTCTCGCCCCGCTTTGCGCCGCGATGGCGCTCGCGCTTTCAGGGCCCCCGACGGCGCAGGCCGCCGACCCCTCCTTCGACTGCGCCAGGGCCGAGCACGAGATCGAGACGCTGATCTGCGGCGACGCGCGGCTCGCGGCGCTCGATCGGGAGATCGCGCGCCTCTACGGCCTCGCGCGGAACGGGCCGCACATGGACGAGGCGCAGGCCGGGCGGCTGGCGGCCTACCAGCGCGGCTGGATCAAGGGACGCAACGACTGCTGGAAGGCGGGCGCCGCGGACGCCGAGAAGATCGCCTGCGCGGCCGACGAGTCGATGATCCGCATCATGGAGCTGCGCCAAGGCTACGCCGACGCCCGCGCGGACGACGCGGCCGGCATCTCCGGCGGGCCTCTGCCGGTCGCCTGCGAGGGCTGGGCGGTGGGCGTCGGCTTTGCGTGGGCGGTCACCGACCCCGGCCTCGCCGTGATCGCCTGGATGGACGCGACCGTGCCGCTGGAGCAGGCGATGGCCGCCTCGGGGGTGCGCTATGTCGGGAGCACGTTCGAGGGCGAGTACGAGCTCTGGACCAAGGGCGACACCGCGATGCTGACGATCCCGGGGCGCGAGCGGATGGACTGCCGGCTGGAGGACATCGCCGAATGACGATCGAGCTGCGGCTGGCCACCGAGGCCGACCGTCCCGTCCTGACCGGGCTGATGGGCCGGGCCATCGACTCCCTCCAGACCGATTTCCTGACCGCCGAGCAGGTGGCGGCCAGCCACGCGATCATGGGCATGGACCCCGAGCTGATCGCCGACGGCACGTATTTCGTGGCGGAGGAGAACGGCGTCCCCCTGGGCTGCGGCGGCTGGAGCCGTCGGCGCACCCTGTTTGGCGGCGACCACACCGCGGGGCGCGACTCCGGCCTGCTGGACCCGGCGAGCGAACCGGCCCGGGTGCGCGCCATGTACACCGACCCCGCCGCCGCCCGCCGCGGCGTGGGCCGCCTGATCCTGCGCGCGGCCGAGGCCGCCGCCGCGGCCGAGGGGTTTCGCCGCGGGGAGCTGGTCGCCACGCTCTCGGGCGCGCCGCTCTATCGCTCGGCCGGCTGGGAGATCGTCGAGCGGTTCGAGGCCGACACCCCCGAGGGCGTCACCGTGCCGGTGATGCGCATGACCAAGGCGCTGGGCTGAGCGGCCCGGCTTCCGCCGCCCGGAACATTCCGCTAACATCTGCGTCATGAGCCTCGCCCCCTCCCGATCCGATCCCGCCCTGGCCTTTGCGCTCGCCGGCGAGGCGCTGGAGGCGCGGCCTTCGGGCGCGCTGTGGTGGCCGGCGCAGGGCCTGCTGGCGGTCTCGGACCTGCATCTGGGCAAGTCGGAGCGGATCGCCCGGCGCGGCGGGACCCTGCTGCCCCCCTACGAGACGCAGGCCACGCTGGACCGGCTGGGCGAGGAGATCGCCGCGACCGGGGCGCGGACGGTGCTGTGTCTGGGCGACAGTTTCGACGACCTCGCCGCCGCCGCCCTGCCCGAGGCCGAGGCGGGGCGGCTTGCAGCCCTGATGGCCGGGCGGCGCTGGCTGTGGATCGAGGGCAACCACGATCCTGGCCCCGTCGGCCTGGGCGGCGAGCACCTGGCCGAGCTGCGCGCGGGTCCGCTGGTCTTCCGCCACGAGGCCGCGGTTCCCCGTGCGGAGGGGGATGCGCCGGCGGCTGTGGCGACGGCGGAAGCGGGGGCGGGCGAGGTCTCGGGCCACTACCACCCCAAGGCGCGGCTGCGCGGGGGCTGGCGGCGCTGTTTCGTGCTGGCGCCGCCGCGGCTGATCCTGCCGGCCTTCGGGCGCTATACGGGCGGCCTCGACGTCGGGTCCGGGCCGCTGCGCCGGGTCGCGCCGCGGGGGCTGGCGCTGATCGCCGGCGCGCGCGTGGTCGCGGCGCCGCTGGAGCGGCTGCGGGGCTGAGGCGGCCCGGCCTTGCCCGCGCCCGCCGCTTCCCGTCATCTGTCGCCGAGGACACGACGCAGGAGACCTCCCGATGCCCCAGACCCCGCCGACGCGAAACCCGAACTGGGAGGCCGATCTGCGCGCGGTCTTCGCCTCGAACGCGATGATGCGGCATCTCGAGATCTCGCTCGTCGAGGTCTCGCCGGGGCGGGTCTGCGTGCGCGCGCCGATCACGGCGAAGGTGACCCAGCACCATGGCTATGCCCACGCGGGGCTGGCGTTCGCGATGGGCGACAACGCCCAGGGCATGGCGGCCCAGAGCCTGATCGAGCCGGGCCAGGGGATCGTGACCATCGAGATGAAGATCAACCTGCTCGCCCCCGCGGTCGGCGAGGCGCTGGTCGCCCGCGGCTTCGTCGAGCGGGCGGGGCGCCGGGTGATCGTCACCCGCGGCGAGGTCGTGGCGCTGGCCGAGGGGCGGGAGAAGACGGTGGCGATCCTGCTCGGCTCGATGGCGGTGGTCTGAGGGCGGTCCCCGGCGAAGCCCGCGCGCCCCGGGCCTGACCCGGGGCCTCCTGCGGCCGGGGCTGGGGCTCAGTCCCGGGGCTGAGCAGGGGTCTGGGCAGGGGTCTGGGCGGGGGGCTGGGGCGGGTCGGCGCGGGGGCGGTCGTCGTCCTGGAACAGGATCCGCGCGGCGTCGCCCTCGAGATCGCGATACTGGCCGCGCTTGAGCGACCACAGGAACGCCGCGAGGCCGAGCCCGCCGAGGATCAGCGAGGCGGGAATGGTGGCCAGCAGGATGGTCATGCGGGACCTCCGGTGAGGGGTGTGGGGGCGGCCTCGGCCGCGCGGCCCGCCCGGCGCATCCGCAGGGCGTTGAGCGTGACCACGATCGAGGAGCCCGACATCGCCAGCGCCGCGATCAGCGGCGTGACCAGGCCCAGCGCGGCCAGAGGCACCGCGCAGGCGTTGTAGAGAGCGGCGAAGGCGAAGTTCTCGAACACCCGCCGCTTGGCGGCGCGGGCCACGTCGAGGGCGACCACCACAGGCGTCAGCCGCGTGCCCGCCAGCGCCATGCCCGCCGCCGCCCGGCTGACGTCGGCGGCCGAGGCGGGCGAGATCGAGGCCGCCGCCGCCGCCAGCGCCGGGGCGTCGTTGATGCCGTCGCCGACCATCAGGACGGTGCGGCCCTCGGCGGCCAGCGCCTCCAGCGCCGCGACCTTGTCGGCCGGCGTGGCGTTTGCGCGCCAGTGGGCGATGCCGGCCTCGGCGGCGGCGCGGGCGACCGGGGCCTCGGCGTCGCCCGAGATCAGGCGGACCTCGAGGCCGCGGGCCTGCAGGGCGGCGATCGTGGCGGCGGCGTCGGCGCGCAGGGGATCTTCGAAGCCGAAGCGGACGGGCGGGGCCTCGCCCAGGCGCAGCCAGACGGCGGAACCGGCGTCGGGGTTGGCGTCGGGGGCGGCGGTCCCGGCTCCGCACCAGTCGGCGCGGCCGAGGCGGGCGGGGCGGCCGGCGATCTCGCCCTCGACGCCGCAGCCGGGGACCTCGCGCAGGGAGGTGGCGGGGGCGGCGGGGAGGGCGCGGGCCTCGGCGGCCGCGGCCAGCGCCTTCGAGAACGGGTGGCGGGAGACCTGGGCGAGCGCGCGGGCGGCGGACCAAAGCTCGGGCGCCTCGGGGGCCTCGGTCAGCATGGGCTCGCCAGTCGTGAGGGTGCCGGTCTTGTCGAAGACGGCGACGTCGACGTCGGCCAGACGCTCCAGCGCGGCGCCGTCCTTGAGGAAGATGCCGGCGCGGAACAGGCGGCCGCCCGCGGCGGCGTGGACCGCGGGGGCGGCGAGGCCCAAGGCGCAAGGGCAGGTGATGATCAGCACGGCTGCGGCGATCAGCACCGCGTCGCGCAGCTCGGCGCCCACCAGCAGCCAGGCCGCGAAGGTCACCGCGGCGGCGAGGTGCACGATGGGCACGTAGAGCTTCGCCGCCCGCAGCGCCCAGTCGACATAGCGGGTGCGCGCGCCCTCGGCCGCCTGGATCATCCGGGCGATGCCCGCGAGCGCGGTGTCGTCGCCCGTCGCGGTCGCCTCGACCAGCAGCGGGGCGGAGAGGTTGAGGACGCCGGCGTGGATCTCGGCGCCCATGGCGGCGGGCTCGGGCCGGCTCTCGCCGGTGATCATCGAGCGGTCGAGGTCCGAGGCGCCCTCGATCACCCGGCCGTCGGCGGGGGCGCGCTCTCCGGCGGCGACCTCGATCAGGTCGCCGGGGCGCAGGTCCTCGACGGCGACGACGCGACGGACGCCGCCCTGCGTCACCACGGTGGCGGAGTGGGCCTGGAGGCCGCCGAGCTCGGCGGCGGCGAGGCGGGCGTGGCGCCGCGCGCCGTGGTCCAGCACCCGGCCCAGCAGCAGGAAGAAGCACAGCGACACGGCGGCGTCGAAATAGGCGTGGGCGCCGCTCTCGGCGACCTCGAACAGGCTGACGCCGGCCGCGAGGATCAGGGCGAGGCTGATCGGCACGTCCATGTTGACGTGGCCGTGGCGCAGCACGCCCAGCGCCGAGCGGAAGAAGGGCATGCCGGCGAACGCGGTGGCCGGCAGCGCGATCAGCGCCGAAACCCAGTGCAGCAGGTCGCGGGTGGCGTCGGCCGCCCCGGACCAGACCGCGACCGAGAGCAGCATCACGTTCATCATCGCAAAGCCCGCGACGGCGAGGCGGGCGAGCAGGTCGCGCCCCTCGCCGTCACGCTCGGCGTCGTGCATGGCCCGCGCGTCGAAGGGGCGGGCGGGGTAGCCGATCCGCGAGAGGGCGGCGACCACGTCCTCGGGCTCCGCCGCGGCGGGGTCGTAGGTGGCCGAGACGCGACGCAGGCTGAGGTTGACGCGGGCCGAGCGCAGGCCGGGGGCGCGGGGCAGCGCGTCTTCGATGCGCTGGATGCAGGCGGCGCAGTGGACGCCGGGGACGAGGAGGTCGAGCCGCCGCAGCCCCTCGCCCGCGTCGGAGACGAAGCGCGCCAGCCCGCCGGTGCGCGCGAAGGTGGCCGCGGCGCCGGTGGGGCAGCAGGCGCCGGGGCTCGACCATTCCGGCTGGCCCGGGGGCTGGCCCAGGGGCTGGCCGGCGGGCTGGCCGGGGGCGAGGCCGGAGGGCCCGCCGGGGAGGGGCTCGACGAGGCTCACCCGTCGACGCCTGCCGGGGCCCCCGCGGTTCCGGGGGCGGCGTCTTCGGCCGCGACGTAGATCTCGTCGATGATGTGGTAGCGGTCCTCGCCCTGGCGGGCGTCGATCTCGACCCGCCACATGCCTGCGCCGAGCGGCAGGCGGGTGACGTAGGCGCCGCGCAGGCCGGGCGCGGGGGCGAGGCCCAGCTCCTGGTCCTGCTGCAGCGTGGCGGGGCGGCCGACAACCGCGGTGACGGCGAGGCCGTCGAGCGGCTCGCCCCCCGGCCCCGCGATGCGCACACTCAGCGCGCCGTCGGCGTAGTCGGAGGCGAAGCGCCAGCCCAGCGCCCGCTCGGCCTTGAGCTGGGCGTCGAACTGCTGGGCCTCGGCATAGGCGTTCTTGGAGACGAGACCCGGGAAGCCGCCGACCGCGAGGGTCGCCATGGTCAGGTTGACCGCGATGATCACGCCGAAGAAGGCGACCGCGATCAGCAGCACCTTGCGGCCGGTCAACGGGCGGCCGGGCTTGGCGGAAGGGTCGGGAGAGGTCATGGGCGTCGCTCCGCAGGGGCGGGGGGGACGGGGGGCCTCACGGCCCCTCGTTGGCATCCTTGGGCGAGAGGAAGAAGGTGTCCACCGCCACCCGCTCCCGGGTCTGCTGATCCTCGATCCAGATCTCGACCTCGGCGCGCTCGGTGGGGCGGGCGAAGGGGAGGGTGGTCAGGAACAGGCGCATCTGGCGCAGCTTGTCGGCCTCGACCTGGAACGCGAGCCAGTCGAGCCCCTGGATGTCGGCCTCCAGCGGCAGGTCGGAGCGGAACGAGAGCACGAAGTCATGCGGCTCCTGGTTCTGATTGGCGACCTTGATCGTGTAGCCGTTGCGGATCGTGCCGTTGGACAGCACCACGTAGGTCGGGTTGCGGTCGCGCGCGACGGTGAGGTCGATCGAGTCGCGCATGAACAGCGACACCATCATGCCCACGCCGATCGCCGCCCACATCACGAAATACAGGATCGTGCGCGGGCGCAGGATGCGCTTGATCACCGGGATCGGCTGGGCGCCCCGGGTCTCGATCGCCTCGTCCTGGAGGGTGACGTAGTCGATCAGGCCGCGGGGCTTGCCCACCTTCTCCATCACGTCGTCGCAGGCGTCGATGCACAGCGCGCAGGTGATGCAGGCCAGCTGCTGGCCGTCGCGGATGTCGATGCCCATCGGGCAGACGTTCACGCAGGCGTTGCAGTCGACGCAGTCGCCGAGCCCCGCCTCGGCGTTCTTCTTGCGGTGCTTGCCCCGCGGCTCGCCCCGCCAGTGGCGGTAGCCCACGGTGATGGTCTGGTCGTCCATCATCGCCGCCTGGATGCGGGGCCAGGGGCACATGTAGATGCACACCTGCTCGCGCATGAAGCCGCCGAAGACGAAGGTGGTGGCGGTCAGCGTGGCGATCGAGGCGTAGGCCACGAACGGCGCCTGACCGGTGAAGATGTCGCTCAGCAGGGTGGGGGCGTCGGCGAAGTAGAACACCCAGGCGCCGCCGGTGGCGACCGCGATCAGCAGCCACACGATCCACTTGGTGACGCGCAGGCGGGTCTTGCGGGCGTCCCATGTCTGCTGGTGGAGGCGGACGCGGGCGTTGCGGTCGCCCTCGATCCAGCGCTCGACGGTGATGAACAGGTCGGTCCACACGGTCTGCGGGCAGGTGTAGCCGCACCAGACCCGGCCGAGCGCGGAGGTGAACAGGAACAGGCCGAGGCCGGCCATGATCAGCAGGCCCGCGACATAGATGAACTGCTGGGGCCAGATCTCGATCCAGAAGAAGAAGAACCGGCGGTTGGCGAGGTCGACCAGCACCGCCTGGTCGGGCATCGCCGGGCCGCGGTCCCAGCGGATCCACGGGGTCAGGTAGTAGATCGCCAGAGTCACGCCCATGATCCACCACTTGAGCGTGCGGAAGGTCCCCTTCACGCGGCGCGGAAAGATCGGCACGCGGGCGGCGTAGAGAGACTGGCCCTGGTTGGGTTCCTGGATGCTCATCTTTCGCCTCGAAACGTTTTCGTCGGGGCCCTCATGCGCCCCGGGGGCGGGCGGAACCTTGACGCAGGTCAACGCCGGATGCGGCGTCCTGTCCGCGGACGTCGCGTCGGCCCCTGATGTCACGGAGCCGTGATGCGCGCGCGTCGGCCGGCGCGGAGCGCGGCCGGCGCCGGCCCCCGATTCCCGTGAGGCGCCCGCGCGATGCAGGCAGTTTAGCCGTGCAACCGTCGGGAGCAAGAAGACCCGGCGCCGCGCGCCGGGCGGGTCCGCCCCCTCGACGGCGGCCGGGGCGGCGCCGCGATTTCGGGCCGCGCGCCCGGGGCTGCGGAGCGCAGGGCCGGGCGCGCAGGATCGGGCTTGGCGAGACCGGCTTCGCGGGATCGGGCGGGGCTCCGGTCGGGAGGGCGTCCGGCCGCGGGGCGGCCGGACGGGTGGAGGCGGTGGGGCGGCCTAGTCCTCGGCGGTCTCGCCGCCGCCCAGGCCGTGGACGTAGATCGCGACCTGCTTGACGTCGGCCTCGGTCAGGCGGCCGAGCCAGTTGGGCATCACGCCGAAGCGGGCGTTGTGCACCGTCTCGGAGATCGCCGCCCGGTCGCCGCCATAGAGCCAGATGGCGTCGGTCAGGTTCGGCGCGCCCTGGTCCTGCATGCCGCGGCCGTCGTCGCCGTGGCAGGAGGCGCAGTTGTCGAGGAACACCTGCTCGCCCGGGCCCGCGAGCTCGGCGTCCGCGTCGGAATGCGAGAGGCCGTAGACATGCTCGACCACCTGGTCGATCTCCGCGTCCTCGAGCAGGCCGTCGCGGCCGAAGGCGGGCATCTGCGACCAGCGGGTGTCGGGGTCGGCCTCCCAGCGGATGCCGTGGGAGACGGTGTGCACGATCGCCTCGCGCGTGCCGCCCCACAGCCAGTCGTCGTCGTTGAGGTTGGGATAGCCCACCGCCCCCGCCGCCCCCGAGCCGTGGCACTGCGCGCACCAGGTCTTGAACAGGGCCGAGCCGCCGGCGGTCGCGAACTGCAAGAGCTCGGGGTCGTCGGCGATCGCCTCGACGTCCATGGCCGCGATCTTGTCGACGTAGATCGACTGGGCGTCGCGGGCCTCAGAGATGTCCTGCATCACGTTTTGGCGCGAGGAATAGCCCAGCACGCCCCCGGTCGCCGAGGAGATCAGCGGCCAGGCCGGGAAGGCGATGGTGTAGAGCAGCGCCCAGACCACCGTCGCGTAGAAGGTGTAGAGCCACCAGCGCGGCATCGGGTTGTCGAGCTCCTTGATCCCGTCCCACTCGTGACCGGTGGTGGGGATGCCCGAGAGCTCGTCGACGTCCTTGTTGTCGTGGTCGGCCATGTCAGCGCTCCCCCTCCGTGCGGGGTCCCGTGGTCGGGCCCGTGGCCGGCGCGGCGTCGTAGTCGTCGCGCAGCGGGATTTTCGAGATGTCGCGATGCAGCTTGCGCGAGCCGGGCCGCAGCGCGAACAGCACGCAGCCGATGAAGAAGCTCATCATCAGCAGCAGCCACCAGCTGTCGGCGAAGTGCCGCAGAACGGTGTAGGTGTCTTCCATGGCGTCCTCCCCCGTCAGCGGCTGGTTTCGACTTCGTAGGTCGAGAAATCGACCATCGTGCCCAGCACCTGCAGATAGGCGATCAGGGCGTCGAGCTCGGTGATCTCGGCCCGACCGTCGAAGTTGCGGATCACGGCGCCCGGATAGGCCTCGAGCAGCGCGTCGTAGCGGTCGCTGTCGGGGTTGATCTGGGCCACCACGTCGGCCTTGGCGTAGGTGACGTTGTCCTGCGTGTAGGGCACGCCGACCCGCATCTGGGCGGTGAGGTGGTCGCCCACATGCTCGAAGTCGAGCGGCGTCTCGATCAGGTGCGGATAGCCGGGCATGATCGACTCCGGCACGACCGAGCGGGGGTCGCCCATGTGATCGACGTGCCAGGCGTCGGAATAGCGTCCGCCCACGCGGGCGAGGTCCGGGCCGGTGCGCTTGGAGCCCCACTGGAAGGGATGGTCGTACATCGACTCGGCCGCCAGCGAGAAATGCCCGTAGCGCTCCACCTCGTCTCGCATCGGCCGGATCATCTGGGAGTGGCAGACGTAGCAGCCCTCGCGGATGTAGATGTCCCGGCCCTTGAGCTCGAGGGGGGTGTAGGGGCGCACCCCCTCCACCTTCTCGATGGTGTTCTGCAGGTAGAACAGGGGCGCGATCTCCACCAGGCCTCCGATGGCGACCACGATCAGGGAGCTGACCAGCAGCAGCGTGGCGTTCTTCTCGAGGATCGCGTGCTTGTTGATCAGCTTGCGCTCGGGGAGGATCGCCTCGGGGGCCCCTTGGGTCTTGGGGTTGTCGGGGGCGGTGTCGGTGGTCTTGTCGTCGCTCATGACGCCCTCCTCACTCGGCCGGGACCGCGGCGGGGGCGGGTTCTTTCCGCTCCCCTCGCGTGGCGGTCATATACAGGTTCCAGCACATGATCAGCGCGCCGGCGAGGAACATCAGGCCGCCGAGCGCCCGGATGATGTAGTAGGGGTGCAGCACCGCGACGGTGTCGGCGAAGGAGTTCACCAGGAAGCCGAGGCTGTCGTACTCGCGCCACATCAGGCCCTGGGTGATGCCCGACACCCACATGGACGCGGCGTAGAGCACGATGCCCAGCGTCGCGAGCCAGAAGTGCCAGTTCACCGCGGGCAGCGAATACAGGTCCTTCTTCCCCCACAGGCGCGGCGTCAGGAAGTAGAGCGCCCCGAAGGTGATCATGCCGTTCCAGCCCAGCGCGCCCGAATGCACGTGTCCGATGGTCCAGTCGGTGTAGTGGCTCAGCGAGTTGACCGCCTTGATGGACATCATCGGCCCCTCGAAGGTCGACATGCCGTAAAAGCCCACCGAGATGGTCAGCATCCGCAGCACCGGGTCGGTGCGCAGCTTGTCCCAGGCGCCCGAGAGGGTCATCAGCCCGTTGATCATGCCGCCCCAGGAGGGCATCCACAGCATGATCGAGAACACCATGCCCAGCGTCTGCGCCCAGTCGGGCAGCGCGGTGTAGTGCAGGTGGTGGGGGCCCGCCCAGATGTAGAGGAAGATCAGCGCCCAGAAGTGGATGATCGACAGCTTGTAGCTGTAGACCGGCCGCCCGGCCTGCTTGGGGATGAAATAGTACATCATCCCCAGGAAGCCCGCCGTCAGGAAGAAGCCGACCGCGTTGTGGCCATACCACCACTGGGTCAGCGCGTCCTGCACGCCCGAGAAGGCCGAGTAGCTGACCGAGCCGAACACCGACACCGGCACCGCCAGGTTGTTGACCACGTGCAGCATCGCGATGGTGATGATGAAGGCCAGGAAGAACCAGTTGGCGACGTAGATGTGGGGCTCCTTGCGGCGGATCAGCGTGCCGAGGAACACCGCGAGGTAGGCCAGCCAGACGACCGTGATCAGGATGTCCACGTACCAGGTCGGCTCGGCGTATTCCTTGCCCTGGGTGCCGCCCAGCACATAGCCCGAGGCGGCGAGCACGATCACCATCTGCCAGCCCCAGAACACGAACCAGGCGAGGTTCCCCCCCCACAGCCGCGCCGCGCAGGTGCGCTGCACGATGTAGAACGAGGTGCAGATCAGCGCGTTGCCCCCGAAGGCGAAGATCACGCCCGACGTGTGCAGCGGACGCAGCCGGCCGAAGGTGGTCCAGGGCAGGTCGAGGTTGAGCAGCGGGAAGGCGAGCTGCGCCGCGATGACCACGCCCACCAGGAACCCCACGATGCCCCAGCCGGCGGTGGCGATGACGCCGGCGCGGATCACGTCGTCCATGTAGCCCGTGTCATCGCCGGCGGGCGCGGCCCTGGCCTCGCCCACGCCGCGCAGGATCCACAGGAACAGCCCCGCCGAGACCAGCAGGACGATCAGCGCGTTCACCTGATAGGCCAGGTCGCGCGCGAAGCTCGCGGCGACGATCGCGAGGATGGCGATCACGGCGAGCGCGAGAAGTTTGAATGTCGAGGCCAATGTCCCCTCCTTCGCCGTGCTTGCGACGGCCTTCCGGACGGGCCCCGTGTCGGGGCTCCGCATGGCGGTCTCATCGGCGAAGGGCCCTGCCAACGCCTTGATCCATATCAACGCCGGCGAAAGGGAGGGGCGGCGCAGGACCGAACCCGTTGCGGACGCCGACGGTTTCCGTATCGTGAGGATACAGCATCGGCATGTTAACGCACTGTTAAACTTGCGTCATTCTCAAGAGAGTTTTGCAACGGGACCCGGCGCGCAGCGTCCCCGCCCCGCCGGCGCCGGACTTGCCGTGACGCCCAGACGCAGGCCGACGGCGCGGGGCGCTCGCGACGCCTTCGGGCGGGCCGGTCGGGCGAGCGCAGTCCGGGCGCGGCGGCAATCGCCACGCGCAGGTCGTCGGCGGTCGCAAGGGAGTGGGCTTCAGGGCGCAGTCGTCAGGGAGCGGTCGTCAGGGAGTGGCCGTCAGGCGGCGGCGAGCTCTCCGCCCGCGGCTTCCTCGAGCGCGCTCCAGCTGGGGATCAGCAGGTGGCGGGCGTCGATCATCTCGATCACGCCCGACTTCTTCAGCACGCCCATCTGGCGGCTGACGGTCTCGATGGTCAGACCCAGGAAATCGGCCATGTCCTCGCGGGTGAGGGGCAGCTCGATCAGGACGCCGTCCATCGGGCGGCGACGCTCGAGTCGCAGGGCCCGCTGGGCGGTCATCACGATGAAGCTGCACAGCTTCTCCTGCGCCGACTTGCGGCCCAGCAGCACCATCCACTCGCGCGCCGAATCGAGCTCGTCGAGCGTCATCTCCAGCAGGCGCTGCTCGAGCGTGGGGGTTTCGCGCAGGGCGGCCTCGAACTGGGGGCGGTTGAAGGCGCAGACGCGCAGATCGGTGACCGCGACATAGTCGAAGGGCGAGACCGGGCTGAACGGCCGCCCGACCATGTCGCCGGGAAACAGCAGGCCCACGACCTGGCGGCGACCGTCGGGCAGGATGCGCGACATGCTCCCCACCCCCTCGACGATGGTGCCCATGAACGGGGCCCGCTCGCCCATTTCCAGCAGGCGCTCGCCGGACTTGTAGTTTCGGTAAGTCTTTATTTCGGTGAGGAAGTTGAGCTCGGGCGCCGTGCAGTCCGAGCACACCGCATGCTGGCGGATTGCGCAGTCGAGGCAATGGCCTCGAGCCCGGATGTCAGGCGCCCCCGAAGTCGCCGCGTGAAGCATTGCTTTCATCGTTCAACAGGTTCTGCCGATTCAGGCGCCGCGTCAACGGGATCGCAGTTGGTTCTGAACCAACAACGATTTTTTTTGAATGCGACGGCCGCCCGCAGGCGTCCGGAACGTGAACGATCGCCGTTTCGCCGCAGCGCAGCGTCAAACTTTCGCGTGCAACCGGAGCGGCAGGGTTGCTATCAGTCGGATCGGGATGTGAATGGCGTGATGCGGACGCTGCCGGTGGATCGGGGGATCCACAGGTGCGGCAGCGATGCGAAAGGTGGACGCGGTGGACGACTATCCGGGGACTCGCAAGGACGAGACGCGCCGCGGCGCGGAACTGCCCGAAGGCCTGAGGCGGGCGGCGACGTCGCCCGCGCCCCCGCAGACCGAGACAGAGATAGATCTCGGCGCGCTTCTGCAGTCGGTCTGGCAACGCAAATGGATCGTCGCCGCCTTCGGGTTCGGCTTCGCGCTGCTGGCGGTGGCGATGGCCTACGCCCTGACGCCGCGCTACACCGCCACCTCGGTGGTGATGCTCGATCGCGGCCAGTCCAACATCATCGACGTCGAGGCCGTCTCCTCCAGCCTCGGTCAGGACTACTACACGATCCTGGCCCAGCGGCAGGTGCTGATGTCCCGCTCGCTGGCCGAGCGGGTGGTCGACGCGCTGGACCTCGAGAACGAGGTCTACTTCAACCCGATGCTGATCGAGCAGGAGGAGCCGAGCCTGGTCGCCTCGCTGCTGTTCGGCGGCGTCGACCTGCTCAAGACCACGATCCGCGGCGCCGTGACCGAGGACTCCGACGGGCCCAGCCTGCGGGACTCGGTGGGCGACGACTACTGGACCCGCCAGATGGCGGTGGACATCCTGCGCGGATCGCTGCTGGTGGAGTCGATTTCCGAGACCTACGTCTACTCGCTGTCGGTGACCACCGAGGATCCGTTGCTGTCCACGCAGATCGCCAACAAGATGGCCGAGCTCTACATCACCGACCAGCTCGAGACGAAGTTCGAGGCCACCCAGGCCGCGACCGCGTGGCTGTCGGACCGCGTGGCCCAGCTGCGCATCGAGGTCGAGCAGGCGGAAGCCGCCGCCGAGGCCTACAACTCCTCGTCCACGCTGATCTCCGAGGCGACGCTGGCCAACACCAACCGCCAGCTCAAGGAGCTGCGCGAGCGGCGCGAAGAGATCATGCGCCAGCAGACGCTCGGCGGCGGCCGCGAGGCCGAGCTGCAGGCCATGCTGGACGCGCAGGACTACGCCGGGTTCGCCGCTGCGGTGAACGTCCCGCGGCTGACCTCGCTTGCCCAGGACATCGAGAACGCGCAGGGCGAGACGCGGGACACGCTGACGCAGACCTTCGAGATGCTGGCCGCGCGCATGGTCAGCCAGGCCGAGATCGAGCGCGACCGCGCCGAGAGCCAGCGCGCGGGCATCTCCGCCTCGATCGCCCAGCTCGAGGCCCAGCTGGAGAGCCAGACCCAGGACCTGGTGGAGCTGCGCCAGCTTCAGCGCGAGGCCGAGGCCAGCCGCCGCATCTACGAGCAGTTCCTGCGCCGCCTGAACGAGACCTCGGTGCAGGAGGGCACGCAGCAGGCCGACGCCCGGGTCCTGTCGGAGGCGGTGGTGCCGCTGACGCCGAGCTATCCCAAGAAGACCCTGATCGTGCTGATCGCGGGCTTCCTGGGCGGCATCTTCGGCATCGCCTACGTCGTGTTCGTCGAGCAGATGAACAGCGCCTTCCGCACCTCGGACGAGCTGGAGAAGGCCACCGCCCTGCCGGTGATGGGCCAGATCCCGATCGCCCCGGTGCGGATGCGCCGCGGCCTGCTCGACTATGCGGTCGAGCGGCCGTCCTCGTCCCTGGTCGAGGCGGTGCGCAACCTGCGCACCGGCGTGATGCTGGCCAACATCGACCGGCGGCCCGAGCTGATCATGCTGACCTCGACCCTGCCCAAGGAGGGCAAGACCACCTGCTCGCTGCTGCTGGCGCAGAACGCCGCCGGGCTGGGCAAGAAGGTGCTGCTGATCGAGTGCGACCTGCGTCGGCGGACCTTCCGCACCTACTTCCCGGGCGCGCCGAAGCTGGGCCTGATGTCGATCCTGTCGGGCGACAAGACCTGGGAAGAGGTCGTCTATCGCGACGAGCGCACCGGCCTCGACGTGATCATGGGCGAGGAGACCAAGGTCAACGCGGCCGACGTCTTCCACTCGCAGCGCTTCCAGGAGTTCCTGGCCGAGGCGCGCCGGCGCTACGATTTCGTGGTGATTGACACGCCCCCGGTGATGGCGGTGCCCGACAGCCGGGTGATCGCGCCGATGGTCGACGCGGTGATCTACTGCGTGCGCTGGAACTCGACCCACAAGGACATGGTGCGTTCGGGCATCGCGCAGTTCTCGCAGATTGGGGTGACCATCTCCGGGCTGGCGCTGACCCAGATCAACTTCAAGAAGATGGCGCGCTACGGCTACGGCGGCTACAACTACTACTACTACAAGACGTCCAGCCGGTATTACCTCAACTGAGGCGCCGACAAGACGGGCCGGACGGCCTGCGGACCCGGGCCCCGTCGTCACGCGACGGGGCCCGTTTCGTTTCGGGAGGTCCGTTGCAGGAGGCCCGTTGCAGGAGGATCAACATGCGGGGACGCGTCGCCATCGTCGGCTACGGCTCGCTGATCTGGGACCTGGAGGTCCTGGCCGCGCAGGTCGAGGGGGCCTGGCGGATGGGCGCCGGCCCGGCCCTGCCGCTGGAGTTCTCGCGCGTGTCGCCCAAGCGGCGGAGGGGGCTGGTGGTCTGCGTGGACGCGGTCCACGGCGCCCCCTGCCCCAGCCACGCCATCGCCTCGCGGCGGGAGACGGCCGAGGCCGCGCGCGCGGATCTCGCCGCGCGAGAGCGGGCGCCGCTGGAGCGGGTGGGATTCGTGTGCCTGCGCAGCGGCCGGCGCGAGGGCCGCGTCGCCGATCTGGTCGCCGACTGGGCCGGGGGGGCAGGTCTGGCGGGCGCGGTGTGGACCGAGCTCGACCCAAATTTCGAGGCGCACGCCGGCCGCCCCTTCGACTTCGAGGCCGGCGAGGCCTGGCTGCTGGCGCTGGCCGGCGAGGATCGCGACGAGGCGGTGCGCTACATCGCCAACGCCCCGGCGGCCACCGACACGCCGTTCCGCCGCCGGCTGGCCGCGCGGCCCTGGTGGCAGGCCGAGGCGGCCCGCGTCGCCGCGCTGGACTCCGCCGCCGGGGCGCCCTGGGCCGCGAAGATCGACTGAAGCCCCCGCGGCGGCGGCCCCCCGGCGGTTGATCGCGGGGGCCTTGCGGCGCCTGCTGTCGGGGCGCGGCCGGGGGGGGGGGCGCCAGGCGCCCTGCCCGGCCTGTCGGAGGGTCAGAGGCCCGACAGATCCTCGGCCAGCAGGGCCGCGACGCCCATCAGGATCAGCGCGGCCATCGCCAGGTTGAACAGCCGCAGGCGCAGGCCCTGCCCCAGGAAGCGCCCCATCACCGCGCCGAACGCCGCCCAGGCGTGCGTCGAGAGCACGCCCGCCAGCGCGAACACCGCCGCGGCGGCGAGCGCGTGGCGGGCCGGCGAGGCGCCCTCGACGAAGGGCGCGGCGATGCCCAGCGACATCACCCAGGCCTTGGGATTCACCCACTGGAAGGCCGCGGCCTGCAGAAAGCTCCACGGCCGCGCGCCGTCGTCTGGCGCGGCGGCGTTGGCGGCGGCGTTGGGGGGTGTGGCGGGCCGCGCCGAGGCGATCTTCCAGGCGAGCCAGGCCATCAGCGCCGCGCCGCCCCAGCGCAGGGCCTCGCGCAGGGTCTCGCTCTGCTGGAAGGCCTGGCCGAGGCCCAGCGCCACGCAGAACACCATCACCGGGAAGCCCAGCGCCACGCCGCGCGCATGGGGCAGCGTCGCCCGCAGCCCGAAGCGCGCGCCCGAGGCCGAGAGCAGCGCGTTGTTGGGCCCCGGCGTGAAGGTCGCCGCCAGCGCCAGCGCCATCAGCGCCGCAAGGTTCTCGAGCCCGATCGCCGGTCCACTCGCATCCATGTCCCCGGCCCCCTCGGCCTGTTGCGTCAGCCATGCTGACCCTGTCTGGGGACAATCGATCCTCCCCCGTCGCCAATCAAGCGACGGTTCGTGATCGGCGCCATCACCGTCGCGCATCCGGGGGACCGGCGCGAGCCGCGTCGGGAGGCGCCCGCGGGGCTACGCCGGCGCCTGCCGCGCCGGTTGGGCGCGCCCTCCGGGCGACGGCGACAGCGGCGCGGCGCGGGACGGTCGGGGACCTGGCCCGAAGGGCGGCGGCGGCGGGGGCCTCGATGGCCCCCGTCGACGCCACCCGGCCCCCGAGAGGGGTTCAGGCGTCGAGCATCTCGCCCTTGGTGGCGCGGAAGTCGGAGCGGACCCACTGGTCCTCGAGCGCGGCGAGCCTTCGGCCCAGCGCCGGGCCCGGCTTCATGCCGCGGGCGACCAGATCCTGGGCCTGCACCGGGAAGGTGGCCGTGGCGCCGCGGGCGACGTCGCGCGACAGGGACCGCGGCGGCGGCGCGCCGGTGGCCGCGGCCCGCAGCAGGGCGGCGTCGCGGGCAGCCTCGGCCCCGTGGCGGTAGGCGACCTGAGCGAGCGGCGCGTCGCTCTCCATCGCGCGGCGGGTGGCCTCGAGCGCGCGCAGGTCGGCGCGCGACAGGCGCATCAGCTCGACGGCCGATTTCGGGGCCACCCCCATCGCCAGCAGGCGGCGCTTCCAGTCGGGGAGGGGGGCGGCGCGCGCCTCCATCGCCGCCAGCGGCGCGATCGACTGGGCGTCGGCGCCGGGCAGCACCCGGGCCAGCACCCCGCAGGCCGCCATGGCGCAGATCGCGGGGCCGGGGTCCTCGGCGCCCAGCAGCTTGCGAAGCTCGGCGCCGATCCGCTCCCTGGGCAGGGTCTCGACGCCCTCGGCCTCGGCGGCGCAGGCGGCCAGGCCCTCTTCGTCGATGCCCCGCCAGGCGTCGCCGTAAAGGGCGTGGAAACGGAAGAAGCGCAGGATCCGCAGGTAGTCCTCGCGGATCCGCGCGGTCGGCTCGCCGATGAAGCGCACCCGGCGCAAAGCGATGTCGCCCAGCCCCGTGCCCAGCGGGTCGGTCACCGTGCCCTGCGCGTCGGCGTAGAGCGCGTTGATGGTGAAGTCGCGCCGGCCGGCGTCCTGCGCGAGGTCCGCGCCGAAGGCGACGGTGGCGCGGCGGCCGTCGGTCGCGACGTCGCGGCGGAAGGAGGTGATCTCGAAGCTGCGGTTGGTCAGCACCGCGGTGACGGTGCCGTGCGCGATGCCGGTGGGGACGGTGCGGATGCCGGCTTCGGTCAGCAGGCGGCTCACCTCGCGGGGATCGGCGTCGGTGGCCATGTCGAGGTCGCCCACCGGCCGCCCCAGCAGCGCGTCGCGCACGCAGCCCCCCACGAACAGCGCCAGCGCCCCCCCGGCGGCGAGCGCGGCCAGCACCTGGCGCGCGGCGCGGTCGTCGAGCCAGGAGCCCTCGACGCGCAGCGGCGGCGAGGTTTCGGCGTCGGGGCGGGCCGGGCGCACCGCGCTGTTGTCCGGGCGGACGGCGGTCTCGTCCGGGCGGGCCGGGCGCGCGGGGTCGCCCTCCGGGCGGGCCGGAGGCGCGGCGTCGTCGTCAGGGGTCACCGGCCCCGGGACCAGCGAACAGCCGCAACCCTCACCGCTCATCCCCCCACCTCGTCGCCGGTCGAGAGCGAGGCGATCCGCTCCGACAGGCCCACCAGCATCCGCGCGGTGGCGCCCCAGATGTAGCGCCCCTCCCACGGCATTGCATAGAAGAACCGTCGCTGGCCCTGGTACATGCGGCTTTCGCGGATGTGGTTGGCGGGGTCCATGAGGAAGTCGAGCGGCGGCTCGAACACCTCGGCGACCTCGCCGGGGTCGGGGCGGGCGACGAAGCCGGGGTCGATGAAGCCCACGAAGGGGGTGACGGCGAAGCCGGTGACGGTCTCGTGGCCGTCGATCTCGCCGACCACCTCGACGCCGGAGGGGGCGAGGCCGATCTCCTCCTCCGCCTCGCGCAGGGCGGCGTGGAGGAGGCTCTCGTCCCCGGCCTCGAGCCCGCCGCCGGGGAAGGCGACCTGGCCGGCGTGCTTGCGCAGGTGGTCGGCGCGCCGGGTCAGCACCACGCGCAGGCCGGCGCCGTCGCCGCGGTCGACCAGCGCGCACAGCACGCCGGCCTGGCGCAGGGGCGCGGCGGGCGCGTCGGGGCGCAGGACGTGGGGGTTGAGGTCGAAGTCCGAGCTCGCCCCGCGGCGTCCGCGCAGCACCGCCTCGAACACCAGGTCGGGCGAGATCGAGGCGGTCGGGCGAGGGGCGGGAGCAGGGCGCGCGTCGAAAGTCATCCCCCGGCAATTGGGGCGAAAACCGGGCCAAGGCAAGGGCGCATCGCGCCGCTCCCGCCTGGCGGGGGCCCGGACGTGACCAGAGGGCGGCGCCCCCCGCAGCCCCGGCCGCAGCCGGACCCGCCCGTCGCGGCCCGCATTCGCGGCGCGCGCGGGTGGGCGGGTGGGGCGTGCGCC
The DNA here is from genome assembly GCF_963977235.1 of uncultured Albimonas sp. Taxonomy (NCBI): domain Bacteria; kingdom Pseudomonadati; phylum Pseudomonadota; class Alphaproteobacteria; order Rhodobacterales; family Paracoccaceae; genus Albimonas; species uncultured Albimonas sp. The sequence continues at coordinate 31,878 of NZ_CAXBOD010000034.1, read as the reverse complement.
GGGGATGCGGGCCTGCGCGCGAGGCCGACCCCGGGCGGCTTCGCACGGCCCGGCCCGGCCCCCCGCGTCCCGCCATCCGGGGCGGAGCGTCGGGCCGCGGCGGTTCGGGCCGCGCGCCCCGGATCGGCCGGACGCGGGCGGGCGGGCCGCGAGAGGCCCCGGGTCAAGCCCGGGGCGCGCCCTCGGCGCGCGGGCGGGCGCGCCGAGGGGAGGCGGGGTCTCACGCGGCGGCCCGGCGACGGCTCAGGCTCAGGCGACGGCGGCGGCGGCGGCCTCGCCCTGGGCGCGGGCCTGGGAGAGGGTCTGGACCGGGGTCAGCGCCTCGGGGTCGACCACCAGTTCGATCAGGTAGGGGACCGGGCTCGCCATGGCGCGGGCGAGCGCGGCGGGGAACTGGTCGGTCTCGCTCACCTGCTCGCCCTCGCCGCCGTAGGCGCGGGCGAGCATCACGAAGTCGGGGTTCACCAGGTCGGTGGCGATGGTGCGCGCGGGGTGGTGACGCTCCTGGTGCATGCGGATGGTGCCGAACATGCCGTTGTTGACCACGAGCGAGATCAGCTTGGCGCCATACTGTTTCGCGGTGGCCAGCTCCTGCGCCGTCATCAGGAAGCAGCCGTCGCCGCCCATCGCGATCACCGTGCGGCCGGGCTGGGTGATCGCGGCCGAGACCGCCGCCGGCACCCCGTAGCCCATCGAGCCCGAGGTCGGCGCCAGCTGCGTGCGATACTTGCGCAGCATCCGGAACTTGTGCAGCCAGATCGTGTAGTTGCCCGCGCCGTTGGAGATCACCGCGTCCTCGGGCAACGCCCGGTTCATCTCGGTCATCACCGCGCCCATGTCGAGCGCGAAGGGGCTCTGCGGCGGGGTCGAGAACGCCTCGAACGCCGCGCGCAGCGTGGCGACGCCGGGGCTCTGGCCGTCGCGCGGCGGCAGGCCGGAGGCGGCGGCGAGGAACGCCTCGGACGCGCAGGCGAAGGCGAGGTCGGGGCTGTAGACCGCGCCCAGCTCCTCGGCGCCGGGGTGCACCTGGATCAGCGCCTGCTTCATCACCGGGATCGAGAACAGCTCGTAGCCCTGCGAGGCGATCTCGCCGAGGCGCGAGCCGAGGTTGAGGACCAGGTCGCACTCCTCGCGGATCCAGTTCAGCAGGGCCGGGTTGGCGCCGATCCCCAGCGTGCCGCAGAAATTGGGGTGGGCGTTGTCCATGTAGTCCTGGCGGCGGAAGGCGGTGACCACCGGCAGGCCCTGGGCGGCGGCGAAGTCGGCGGCGGCCTCGGCGGTCGCCTGGCTCCAGCCCGGACCGCCGATGACCATCAGCGGCGCCCTGGCGGCGGCCAGCATCTCGCCGACCTTCGCGACCTCGGCGGCGGCGGGGGCGGCGACGGGCGGGGTCCAGGGCTTCAGGTCGGCCACGCGGGCCTGCTCGGAGAGGGTCTCTTCGGGCAGGGCCAGCACCACCGGGCCGGGGCGGCCGGACATGGCCACGGCCCAGGCGCGGCCGATGAATTCGGGGATCCGCTCGGCGCTCTCGATCTGGGCGACCCACTTGGCCATGGGGCCGAACATCTGGCGGTAGTCGATCTCCTGGAACGCCTCGCGGGCGAAGTGATCGCGGGAGACCTGGCCCACGAACAGGATCATCGGCGTCGAGTCCTGGAAGCCGGTGTGCAGCCCGTTGCAGCCGTTGGTGGCGCCGGGGCCGCGGGTGACCGCGGCGATGCCGGGCTTGCCGGTCATCTTGGCGTGGGCCTCGGCCATGTTGGTCGCCCCGCCCTCGTGCCGGCAGGAGATCGTGCGGATGGCGTTGGCATGGTCGTGCAGCCCGTCGAGCAGGCCCAGGAAGCTCTCGCCCGGCACGCAGAACACCGTGTCCGCCCCCAGGATCGCCAGCTGGTCGGCGAGGATCTTCCCCCCGTGGCGCAGCGGCAGGTCGGTGCGGGCGGAGGCGGCGGCATCGGTCATGGGGGGTCTCCTGAGGATAGGCGCCCCTGCTTAGCGCGCCCGCGCGGCGCCGGCAAAGGCCGCGTGCGGCCGCCTCAAGGGCCGCGTGCGACGGGCGGGGGCCTCGTCACGGCCGTGTCACGGCGAATCGCTTCAGATGGGGGCGTGTGGCGTAGGAAGTCGGAAACCCGGGTGGCGTCTTCCGACGAAGCGTTGAGTTTCCGGGCTCGGGTCAGCCCATGCATGCCGTGCTCCGACTGCGTGCCGCCGACGGGCGGGGTCTTCCTCGGCCCCGACCGTCGGCTTGTGGCGGGGAGGGGGGCGCGGCGAGGGGGGCGCGGCGAGGGGGGCGCGGCGCGGGCGCCCCTCGCGCCCGCGTCGCCGAGGCGCCATCATCGCCCGATGACCCGACCCCGACTGACTTTCTGGTTCGAGTTCGCCTCGACCTATTCGCATCTCGCCGTGCAGCGGGCCGAGGCGCTGGCGCAGGCCCGCGGCGTGGACCTCGTCTGGCGTCCGATCCTGCTGGGCCCGATCTTCGCGGCGCAGGGGTGGACGACCTCGCCGTTCAACCAGCTGCCGGTGAAGGGCGCCAACATGTGGCGCGACATGGAGCGGCAGGCGCAGAAACTGGGCCTGCCCCCGATCGTGCGGCCCGATCCGTTTCCCCAGAACAGCCTGCTGGCCGCCCGCGTGGCCACGGCGCTGGCCCCCGAGGGCCGGCCCGGCTTCGCGCGCGAGATCTTCCTGGCCGAGTTCGCCCACGGCCAGGCCATCGCCGACCCCGCCGTGGTGGGCCGGGCGCTGGCCGCCGCCGGGCAGCCGGTCGAGAGCGTGCTCGACCTCGCGGCCCGGCCCGAGGCCAAGGCCGCGCTCCGCGCCGCCACCGACGAGGCGCAGGCCCTGGGCGTCTTCGGCGCCCCGACCTTCGCCACCGCGGACGGCGAGATCTTCTGGGGGAACGACCGGCTGGAGGACGCGCTGGACTGGGCCCTGGCGCACGGCTGAGCGGCCTGCGGCGGGCGCGCGTCGGCAGCGCTCAACGCGCGTCGAAGGCGACGGCGATCGGCGATCGGCGATCGGCGTCTGGGCGTCCTCTGCCCGCCGCGCCAGACCCCGGGGCGCGCGAGGCCCCGGGTCAGGCCCGGGGCGCTCTTGGGGCGGGCGGCGCGCGCAAGCCTCGATGAGCGGATCTGGGGGGGAAGCGCCGCGCCCGGCTCAGTGGCGGAAGTGGCGCATGCCGGTGAAGACCATGGCGAGGCCGGCCTCGTCGGCCGCGGCGATCACCTCGGCGTCGCGCATCGAGCCGCCGGGCTGGATCACCGCCGTGGCCCCGGCCTCGGCCGCGGTCAGCAGGCCGTCGGCGAAGGGGAAGAAGGCGTCCGAGGCCACCACCGAGCCCTTGGCGGGGCTCTGCGGCAGGCCGAGGGCCTTGGCCATGTCCTCGGCCTTGCGGGCGGCGATGCGGGTGGAGTCGACGCGGCTCATCTGGCCGGCGCCGACGCCCACCGTGGCGCCGTCGCGGGCGTAGACGATGGCGTTCGACTTCACGTGCTTGGCGACCTTCCAGGCGAACAGCAGGTCGGCCATTTCGGACGAGGTCGGCTTGCGCCGGGTGGCGACGGTCAGCGAGGCGGGGTCGAGCCGGCCGTTGTCGCGGTCCTGCACCAGGAAGCCGCCGGCCACCTGGCGGAAGCTGGCGGTGGGCGCGCCGACGTCGGGCAGTCCGCCGGTGGTCAGCAGGCGCAGGTTCTTCTTGGCCGCGAAGATCGCCTCGGCCTGCGGCGTGACCGAGGGGGCGATCACCACCTCGGCGAAGATCCTGGCGATCTCGGCCGCGGTCTCGGCGTCGAGCTCCATGTTCAGGGCCACGATGCCGCCGAAGGCCGAGGTCGAGTCGCAGGCCAGCGCCCGGGCCCAGGCCTCGGCCGGCGAGGCGCCCTGCGCGACGCCGCAGGGGTTGGCGTGCTTGACGATCACGCAGGCGGGGCCGTCGGCGGGGTCGAACTCGGCCACGCACTCGAAGGCGGCGTCGGTGTCGTTGATGTTGTTCCAGCTCAGCTCCTTGCCCTGGAGCTGGGTGGCGGTCGCCACGCCCGGGCGGTTGGAGCCGGTGGTGTAGAAGGCGGCGGACTGGTGGGGGTTCTCGCCGTAGCGGAGGGTCTGGGCGAGGCTGCCTGCGAAGGCGCGGCGGCGGGGCGCGGCCTCGCCGGCGTGCTCGGCCATCCAGGCAGAGACGGCCGCGTCGTAGGCGGCGGTGCGGGCGTAGGCGGTGGCCGCAAGCCGGGTGCGCAGGGCGGGGGTGGTGCCGCCCGCGGCGACGGCCTCGCGCACGGGGGCGTAGTCCTCGGGGTCGGTGACCACGGCGACGAAGGCGTGGTTCTTGGAGGCCGCGCGGATCATCGCGGGGCCGCCGATGTCGATGTTCTCGATGCACTCGGCGGGCCCGGCGCCCGACGCGACGGTGGCCTCGAACGGGTAGAGGTTCACCACCAGCAGGTCGATGGGCAGGATGTCGTGGTCCGACATCGCGGCGATGTGGCCGGCGTCGTCGCGCAGGGCCAGCAGGCCGCCGTGAACCTTGGGGTGCAGGGTCTTGACGCGGCCGTCCATCATCTCGGGGAAGCCGGTCAGCTCGGAGACGTCGCGCACCGGCAGCCCGGCCTCGCGGATCGCCTTCGCGGTGCCGCCGGTCGAGACCAGCTCCGTGCCGGCCTCGTGCAGCGCGCGGGCGAGATCGGTCAGCCCGGTCTTGTCCGAGACGGACAGCAGGGCGCGGCGGACGGGAAGGCGGGCGTCGGTCATGGCGGGGCTCCGGGAGGGGCGGGCGGCGAGAACAGGCGGCGGGGTCGGGCGTTCGATTGCGGCGGCGGGCCGGTGGTCAGGCCGTCGCCGGGGCAGGCGGCGCGGTCTTACCCAAGACGGCCCGGCAAGGCCAGCGAACGCGAGGTCGCGCGGATCCCGTCCGGCCCCCGGGGGGGTCAGAGACGCTGGAACCCCCAGGCGACCAGCGCGGAGTCGCCGGTCAGGCGCGACGGGACGACGATCTGGCGGGCGGCGCGGGGCTCGGCCTCGCCCGGCTCGAAATAGACGCTGTCGCGCAGTCTGGGGGCCGCGCCGGTGACCACGAAGCGCCAGCGCGACTCGGGCAGGCTCAGGATCACGATGTCGCCGTCCAGCTCCGGCTCGACGTCGGGGTGCAGGTGAAAATGCAGCGCGAAGGGCAGGCCGACGGGGCCGTGGTCGCGCAGCGCCTTCTTGAAGCGGGCGCGGGTCCTGGCGTCGGTCGGCTCGAGCATGTCCTCGCCGCGGAAGTCGCGGCCGTCGGGCGAGAGGAACAGGCGGCGGCGGTGGGCGAGGCCGTGGCTGGCGGCGTAGCCGTCGTGCACGCCCAGGAACCAGGCACCGTCGAGGTCCTGGGTGGTCTGGGCGTCGACGGTCTTCGGGCCCTCGACGAAGGGATGCGGGCCGGGGCCGCGGGAGGTCGACGAGATGCGCGAGGACGACACCCCCTCGATCGACAGCGCGGACTGGGCGGCGGTGGCGCGGCAGGCGGCGGCCCAGTCGCCCTCGGCGGCGCCGGCGGGGCCGCAGTTGACCACCAGCCGGGCGCCGCCGACCGCCATCTCGAAGGCGAGCGTCGAGGCGTGGGCGTGGCGGCCCTTCGGCGGGGGGGCCGCGTCGATGGCCGCCGTCACCCGGCCGGCGGCGAGCCGCACGAAGCCCATCGCCCGGTCGCGCGGCGGCGGGGCCTTGCGCGGATGGGCGAGCGACAGCGCGTGGTCCAGCCGGCCCGGCGCCCCCGGCCCGCCGCCGTGAAACCGCGGCAGGCCGCCGTCGCGCATGCGCAGGGCGCGCAGGGCGGACTGGGCGCGGAACACGGCGTCGGAATGGGCGCGCTCGGGCTCGACCCCCGCCTCGCGCAGGCGGCGGGCGCAGACGGCGAGCAGGATCAGCGCCTCGCACAGCCGCTCGGGGTTGCGGGAGGCGAGACCGCCGTCCTCGTCCACCGCGAGGCCGGCGGCGGCCCCCAGCCGGCGGGCGGCGGCGGCGCGGCCCGCGTCCGAGGCGTCGGTGGCGAGCACCGCATGCAGCAGGCCGGTGGCGGCGCGCAGACGCGAGAGGCCCTCGGGCGCCTGGTCGAGGCCCTTGCGCAGGCGCCTGGCGTGCACCGCGAGCGCCTTGAGGAACCGGCGCAGCAGGTCGTCGGAGGCGCCGTCGAGCACGAACTCGGCCCGCTCGAGCCAGTGCATGGCGCGCTGGCCGGCGACCTCGGGGCTCCAGCCGGCGCCCTGCCCGTCGCCATGCTGGGCGATCCAGCCGAACACCCAGGACTGCGCGACGCGGCGCGCCTCACGCGTGCCCAGCGCCGCGAGATCGTCGAGCCACGAAAAGCCGTGCAGCGCGTCGGCGAAGGCCTGCGAGGGGGGCGAGAGGCGCCAGGGCCCGAGCTCGCGGGCGCGCACCTCCTGCCCGGCGAAGCGGAAGGTTCCCGCCATCAGGCGACGGGCGGCGGCGGCGTCGCCGATCCACAGGGCCTCGGCCCGGAAGGCGAGGTCCCGCGGGGCGCGCGGCCCGAACCCGAGGCTGTCCAGCAGTCCGCTCACGTCGTTCGTCTTCGCCTTCCGTCTCCTGAGCAGCACGAAACCCGCGGCGAGCCGTGCCCGCGCGGTCCCTGCCCCTGACGCGGCGCAACATGGCCTGCGTCGCCGGGCGTGTCACGGCCTGTTGAGGAAACCTGCGGCGAAAAACCCGTCCAAACCCCCGGACTGTGGCCAGAAATCCGGTCTAGTGCGAAGAAATCCGGCCGCGGAGACCCATTCGGGCGGGATCCCCAGCGCCTGCGGGTCGGCCGGAAGCGCCGTGGCGGCGGGGGTGCGGGCGAGGAAGCTCTCGGCCCGCCGCTCGCCCTCCTCGGGCAGCAGGGAGCAGGTGGCGAAGACCATCCGCCCCCCCGGCGCCAGCCAGCCGAAGGCGCGGTCGAGCAGCCGGTCTTGCAACGCGGTCAGCGCCGCGAGGTCGAGGTCGTCCGCGCGCAGGTGGGGCATGTCGGGATGCCGCCGCCCGGTGCCGGTGGCCGAGCAGGGGGCGTCGAGCAGGATCGCGTCGAACGGCGCCTCGGGCGTCCAGTGCAGGGCGTCGTCGGCCAGGATCTGCGCCGAGAGGCCGGTGCGGGCGAGGTTCTCGCGCAGCCGCGCCAGTCGCGGGCCGGAGATGTCGAGCGCGGTGACATGGGCCCCGGCGGCGGCAAGCTGCAGGGTCTTGCCCCCCGGCGCCGCGCAGAGGTCGAGGACGCGCAGGCCCGCGACCGCGCCCAGCATCCGCGCCGGCAGGGCGGCGGCGGCGTCCTGGACCCACCACTCGCCGGTCTCGAACCCCGGCAGAGCGGTGAGCTGAGCGCGGCCGCGCAGGCGCAGCGAGCCGGTGGGCAGCAGCTCGGCGTCCAGCCGGGCGGCGAGGTCGGCGGCGCCGGCGGGATCGCGCGGGGTCAGGTCGGCGGGCGGGGCCAGCAGGTGGGCGGCGGCGATGCCGCGCACCGCCTTGGCGCCCCAGGCCGAGGACAGCCGGCCGCGCATCCAGTTGGGCATGCCGTCGCGCTCGGGGTCGCGCGCGGCCCAGGCGGCGGCGCCCTCTGCGGCCACGCGGCGGGCGACGGCGTTGACAAGGCCCGTCAGACGCTCGCCGCCCGGCTGGGCGCGCACGGCGGCCACGGCGCCGTCGGCCGCCGCGTGGGGGGCCTCGTCGAGGTGCAGGAGTTCAACGGTGGCGAGGCGCAGCGCGTCGCGGGCCGGCGGCGGCGGCGGGCGGCGCACATAGCGCGAGAGGACCGCGTCGGCCTGGCCCAGCCGGCGCAGCGTCTCGGAGGCGCGGTGCAGGGCGCGGGCACGGATCGAGGGCGGCAGGTCGGGAGCCGAGGCCGCGAGGTCGGGCAGGGGCCGACGCTCCTCCAGCACGCCGGTCAGCAGGCGCAGGGCCTCGATCCGCTCGGCATGGGGGCGCACGGGCTTGTCGCGGGCGGGGGCGGCGTCCGGGTCGCCCGGCGCGCCGGGAGTCGCGTCGGAGGTCGCGTCCGACATCGTGGCGGCGCGGGCGGCGGCCTCGCGCGGGGGGGCGGCGTCGCGGGGACGGTCGCCCTTGCGGCGCGGTCGGGGAGGGTTCGTCACGGTCGGGAAGGATCCTCGGGGTTCAGCGCCAGGGTCCGGCGCGGCCGCCGGAGCGGGGGATGCGCGTGGGCGCCTGGCGGACGGCGTCGGCGGGGCCGGGGCGGGAGGCGTCGGGGGCGCCGGCCTCGACCGTCTCCTCCTCGGGCGACAGCGGGTTCCAGCCGGCGGGGGCGGCGCGGTGGGCGGGGGCGCGCCCCCCCTCGCGGGCCATCGCCTCGAGGGCGGCGACGCGGTTGGCGGTGGCGGGGTGGGTCGAGAACAGGCTGTCGGCGCCGCGGCCGGCGAGCGGGTTGACGATGAACATGTGGGCGGTGGCGGGATCGCGCTCGGCGCTCTCCATTACCCGGGCCTTGCCGCCCCCGGCGATGCGGCGAAGGGCCGAGGCCAGCGCCAGCGGATCGCCGCAGATCTGCGCGCCGGCGCGGTCGGCGGCGTATTCGCGGGTGCGCGAGATCATCATCTGGATCAGCATCGCCGCAAAGGGCGCGAACAGCGCCGCGGCGATCACGCCGACAAGGCCCAGGGGGTTGCGCTCGTCCCGCGCGCCGCCCCCGAAGAACAGGCCGAACTGCGCGAGCATCGAGATCGCGCCGGCCACCGTCGCGGCCAGGGTCATGATCAGCGTGTCGCGGTTGCGGATATGGGCGAGCTCATGGGCGATCACGCCGGCGAGCTCCTCGCGCGACAGGCTGCGCATCAGGCCGGTGGTGACGGCGACGGCGGCGTTGTCGGGATTGCGGCCGGTGGCGAAGGCGTTGGGCTGGTCGGTCTCGATCACGCAGACCTTGGGCATCGGCAGGCCGGCGTTGCGGGCCAGCCGCGCCACCATGGCGTGCAGCTCGGGCGCCGTGGCGGCGTCGACCTGCTTCGCGCGGTGGGCCTTGAGGGCCAGGGTGTCGGAGTTCCAGTAGGCGAAGGCGTTCATGCCGATCGCGACGACCAGCGCGATCATCATTCCCGAGGCGCCGCCCAGCAGGAAGCCCACGCCCATGAACAGGGCGGTGAGGAAGGCCAGCAGCATCGCCGTCTTGACGTAGTTCATGGCGTTCTCGTCCGCGCAGCGTTGAGGGTCCGCGTCGCCCCGGGTTTGCGGCCCGCGCCTCCCCGGACTATGTGGCGGGGGAGGCGCGAGGCGCGCGCCAAAGGCGGCTTGGGAGAAGATATATGGCGGACGGGACCGGCGAGAAAGAGGCGCGGCTGCGCGCCGCCGCCGAGCGGGCGCTGGCCGAGGCCGCCGCCCGACGGGAGGAAGAGGCCCGGCGCGCGCCCCTGCCCCCCGAGCTGGGCGGCCGCGACGGCCCCGAACCCACGCGCTTTGGCGACTGGGAGAAGAAGGGAATCGTCTCGGATTTCTGAGTCGGCGCCCGGAGTCGCCGTCCGGAGGCCGGACGCAGGGGCGGGACGCCTCCGGACCGAGCGCCGCCCCGGAGGCCGGCGCGGGGCTGATCTGTCGACAGTCAGGCGGCGTTCACCCGCAGGGCGACGCCCTTGCGCGCACGGCGCCGCATTCTGTTTCCTTCATGGATTTAATCCGGGCGCAAGAGGGCCTTCGGGCCACAGAAAAACGTTTGATGTAGGTCAAGGCGAAACCGTCGGGCCGCCCCTATGGTCATTCTTGAGACGACAAGAATGAGGGACGTGACCGATGCTCCTCCAGGCCTTTCTGCCATTTCGCATAGCGCGGCTTGCCGCGCGGATGTCCGCGGCCATCAGCCAGGTCTACGCCGACGCGCATGGGCTCAGTCGCGACGAATGGCGGGTGCTGGCCGCGACCGGCGAGGCCGAGGCGCAGCCGACCCGCGCCATCGCCGAGCAGACGGGGCTCGACAAGGTCGCCATCTCGCGCGCCGCCTCGTCGCTCGAGGATCGCGGCCTGATCCGTCGCACCGAGGACCGCGCCGACCGCCGCATCAAGATCCTGCGCCTGACCCCGGCGGGCGCCGACGCGCTCGAGGAGATCGAGCGCCAGGTGCGCGACCGCGAGACCTACCTGCTGCAGGCGCTGAGCGCGGAGGAGCGGGCCACGCTCGAGGGCGCGATCGAGAAGCTGTGCCGGCAGGCGGAGGCCCTGATCCTTGAGCGCGAGGAGGCCGCAGAGGAGTCTGCCCCCTTTCCCGCGCACCGCTTCGAACTGCTGACCCGCCGCCGCGGGCCTCTCGCCCACGCGGCCGAGTAGACCGCCGCAAGGTTCTGGCTTCAGCCGTCTGGCGCCTCAGCCGTCTGGGGCCTCAACCGACTGGGGCCGCAGCCGTCTGGCGGACCGCCGGGGGGCTCCGGCCCTTTCGGGCGGGCGGACCGCCGCACCAGGAGCAGGAACGCCGCCGAAGGCCGCCGGGGGGCGGGCCGACGGCCGGCCGGGGCGCGCGACGGGATCTCCCGTCGCGCGCCTTTCGGTTTGCGGCGCCGCTCAGACCAGATCCTTGGGAGCGGCGAACAGGGCGAAGGCGGCCTCGCCCCAGGCGGTCTGCGACCAGGGGCCCGGCAGGTCCAGCGCGGCGACGGCGGCGGTGGGGAATTTCTCGAAGGCGCGGGTCAGGGGCGGCTCGGCCCGTCCGTCGTGCAGGCGACGCAGGAGGGCGCCGGTCCCCGGCTCGTGACCCAGGACCAGGACGGTTGCGGCCTCGCCCCCCTCCTCGGCGAGGATCGCGCGGGCGGTCTGCGGATCGGCCATGTAGAGATCGGAGACGATCTTCACCCGCGCGGGCGGCTCGAACCCGGCCGCGGCGGCGGCGCGGGCCCAGGTCTCGCGCGTGCGCAGGGCCGGCGAGAGCAGGACGAGGTCGGGGGCCAGGCCCTCCTCGGCCAGGTAGCCGCCCATCAGCGTGGCGGCGAGCCGCCCGCGGCGGGCGAGCGGGCGGTCGATGTCCGGCAGGTCCGGATCGTCCCAGGCGGACTTGGCGTGGCGGAACAGCACGAGGCGAGGCATCGGTGATCCTTCGTGGCCATGGAGGCGGAGCCGGCGCCGGCGATGGCGCGGCCGCGTTTCTGGCCCAGGCGCCCGCGCCTGTCCACCGCCCCGCGTCGCGCCCCCCTGCCCCGACGCCCTGACGTTCCCGAGACGGCTCGGCGGGCTCCCCCGCCCGCGCTCCCCCGCAACGGGGCGCCGCAACGGGGCGCCGCAACGGGGCGCAGCGGCGGCGGCGCGGACCCCGAGATCGGGGAGGGCCTCGCCCGCCCCCGCGGCCGGCGAGCGCCCCCCGGTCGCCGCCGGCGCCGCGGATCAGGCTCCCTGCGCCCTGTCCGCCGCTTCCGCCCGTCGGGCGTCGAGGAAGGCGGCCATGTGGAAGGCCGCCTGCTCGGGTCCATGGGCCGCCGCGCGCCCCACCGGGCAGGCGTGCCGGGCGAGGCAGCCCCGCGCCCGGCAGGGCGCGCCCCGGGGCGTCTCGAGGTGGGCGGCGCAGGCGGCGACGTCATAGCGCGGACCGGCCGACGTCTCGGCGAAGGCGCCCACGGGGCAGGCCTGCAGGCAGGGCGCGGCGCAGGCGTCGCAGGGGCGAGGGCCGGGCTCGGGGGGCGGCGGGGCCCCCTCCAGCGCCTCGAACAGCAGCGCCGCGCGCCAGGAGGCCCAGAGCCCCCGCTCGGCCTGCAGCAGCGGGCCGAGGCGCGAGGGCCAGGCCGGCTCCGCCCGCAGCGCCCAGGCCAGGAACGGCGCCCAGGGCGGGCCGTCGCCGGGCAGCACCGCCCGCCCCCCGAAACGCGCGGCCAGCGCCCCCGCCACCCGCGCCGACCAGCGGTCGAGCGGATCGGGCCGGCCGTCCGAGGCCTCGGGCGAGGCCCCGAACCGCGCCCAGGTTCCGCCGTCGGCGGCCAGCAGCACGCCGGCCCCGGCGGGGGCGCCGGGGGTCTCGGCCGGCTCGGGCGCGAAGGCGGCGGCGCGCAGGCCGTGGGCCGCGGCGGCGCGGGCGAGGGCCTCGAACCGCGGGGTCATGGCTGGCGGCGGAAGGGCAGCGCCAGGGTCCAGCCCAGGCGGCCAGGGGCGGCGTCCTGGTGCTCGGCCAGCCCCAGGCGCAGCCCCGCCTCGCCGCCCCGCGCCCGGGCGGAGTAGAGGCCCGACAGCCGATCCCACCAGCTGACCGAGAAACCGAAGTTGGTGTCGTGCTCGTCGCGGATCACCGAGTGGTGGATGCGGTGCATCTCGGGCGTGACCAGGATGCGGCGGACCCGGCCCTCCCACGCCCCCGGCAGCGCGATGTTGGAGTGGTTGAACATCGCGCAGCCGTTCAGCAGCGCCTCGAAGGCCAGCGCCGCCCAGGCCGGCGCGCCCAGCGCATAGACCAGCGCCACCTTCAGCAGCATCGAGAGCGTCGCCTCCAGCGGATGGAAGCGCAGGGCGGTCGAGACGTCGACGTCGCGGTCGGCGTGGTGGACCTTGTGCAGGCGCCACAGCAGCGGGATGCGGTGGAAGGCGACGTGCTGGCCCCAGATGGCGAGGTCGAGGACGATCAGGCAGACGATCCCCGCCAGCCACCCCGGCGCGCCGAGCAGGTTGAACAGCCCCCAGCCCTGCGCCGAGGCGTCCACCGCCGCCCCCACCGCCGCGGCGGGGAACAGCAGTCGGATCACGACCATGTCGAGCGCCGCCACCGCTCCGTTGGTGGCCCAGCGCCGCGCCTTGGGCAGGGCGGCGGGCCGCGCGGCGGCGCGCGCCTCCCAGCCGGCCATGACGGCGAGGATGCCCAGGAACAGGCCGAGACGGAGGAGGACTTCAAGACTCATCCCCCTGCATCGCCGCGCGACCGCGTCGCGTCAATCGCGAGGCGCGCTTGCGGGCCTCACGCTCGCGGCGCCGCGCCGCTTCGCTCGGGAGCGGCGACAGGCGCGGCCTGGCGGACCCTGCCCGCCGGTGCGGCGCCCCGGAGCGGCGGATCGCAGGTCCATCTGCAGAACCGAAGCGTCGGGACCCTGACAGAGGCCCGTCGCGATCCTCAGGCCCGTGAGCCCCTGAGCGGCAGGCGTCGCCCATGAGCCGGCATCCGCGCCCCCCTTGCGGCGCGAGACATCCCCCCGATAGCCCCCGGCCCATTGTTCATGAGCGACGTCGCTCTGCCGCGCCGCCCCCACGTCCGAGAGCCAAGCGACCGGTCGATCCCGGGCCCCCGAGGGGGCGCCCGGGCGGGCCGCCTCGGGCGCGCAGCGCCCGACAGGTCCGACCGGGCGCAGCATCGGATACGCAAGACCCGGCGCCGGCCCGTCAGGCGAAGGTCAGGGAGACGCGGCGGTTCTGGCGGCCCTTCTTCTCGATCTTGCCGATGCGCAGGGGACCGATCTCGCCGGTGGAGCGGACGTGGGTGCCCCCGCAGGGCTGCAGGTCGATCGTCGCCTCGGGCGAGCCGATCCGCACCAGCCGCACCCGGCCCGACCCCATCGGGGGCTTCACCGCCATGGTCTTGACCAGGCCCGGGTTGGCCTCGAGCTCGGCGTCGGTGATCCATTCGTCGGTGACCGGGTGGTCGGCCTCGACCAGGGCGTTGAGCCGCGCCTCCAGCGCCGCCTTGTCCTCGGGCGCCTCGGGCATGTCGAAGTCGAGCCGGCCCTTCTCGGCGGTGATCTGGCCGCCGGTCACCGGCAGCGGAATGACCACCGAGAGCAGGTGCAGCGCGGTGTGCATGCGCATGTGGGCGCGCCGGCGGGCCTCGTCGAGGCGCTGGACCACGGCGGCGCCGGCCTCGGGCGGGGTCTCGCCCCCGGCCAGGATCAGCGCCACCCCCTTGTCCGCCTTGCGCGCGTCGAGCACCGGGATCGCGCGCCCCTCGAACAGCAGCTCGCCGGTGTCGCCGGGCTGACCGCCGCCGGCGGGGTAGAACAGCGGGCGGTCGAGAATCACCGCCCCCTCCCCGGTCACCGAGACGACCCGCGCGGGGCCCTCGAACATGTAGGGATAGCCCTGCCACAGGGGCAGCTGGGCGGGCTCGGGCGTCTCTGCAGGCGTGGGGGCGGGCGTGGGGGCGGGCATCGGGACCTCTCCGGGATCTGCGCTGGCGCGCAGACTAGCGCCCCCCGTCGCCGCCGCCACCCCCGCCACCGCCGCCGTCCCCGTCCCCGGCGACGCCCGGGCCGGCCGGCCCCTTCGTCGCGGAGGGCGTCGCGGCCCGGCGGCGGGAGGGCGCGGGCGCAGGCGCAGGCGCGGGGGCAGGCGTGGGGGCAGGCTCGGGCGCCGCGCCGCCGGTCCGGGTCGGATCGGGAATCGCCAGCCCCTCGTCGGTCGGCGGGGGCGCGCCGCGGAAGGCGGCGGCGATGCGCTCGGGCTCGCGCAGGGTGATGATGTTCTGGGAGTAGGGGATCTCGATCCCCGCCTCGCGATAGCGGCGGTCGATCTCGAAGAACAGGTCGGTCTGCACGTCGAAGATCTGGTTCACGTCGCGCAGGATCACGCGCAGCTCCAGCTCGATCGCGCTCGGCCCGAAGCCGGTCATCAGCACCATCGGCGCGGGATACCGCAGCACCCGGCGATCCTTGCGCGCGATGTCGAGCAGCAGCTTCTGCACCCCCTTCAGGTCGGTCCCGTAGGCCACCGGCGCCTTCAGGATCAGCCGGCCGACCGCGTTGTTGTGGGTGTAGTTGACCACCCGCCCCGAGATCAGCTCCGAGTTCGGGACGATCAGCGCGGTCTTGTCGAAGGTCTCGATCTCGGTGGCGCGCACGGCCACCCGCTTGACCACGCCATGGGTGCCGCCGACCAGGATCCAGTCGCCGACCTTCACCGGCCGCTCGATCATCAGGATGATGCCCGAGATGAAGTTCGAGGCGATCGCCTGCAGGCCGAAGCCGATGCCGACAGACAGCGCGCCGAAGACGATGGCGATGTTGGACAGGTCCAGCCCCGCCGCCGCGATCCCCACCAGCGCCGCGGCGGTGATCCCGGTCCATCCCAGCCCGGTTGTGATCGCCGAGCGCGCGCCCGCGTCCAGCCGCGTGTTGGGCAGCACCGAGCTCGCCATCACCCCCTGCAGCAGGCGGGTCAGCGCGTAGCCCAGCGCGAACACCACGCCGAAGGTCACGAAGACCATCGGGGTCAGGGTCGCGCCGCCCACGTCCACGCCCGAGGAGGCCATCCGCCAGGCCTCGCCGATGTCGGCGGTGCGCGCGCCCCAGACCAGCGCCAGAACCGGCAGGCTGGCGAGCGTGATCACAAACCCGAACAGCACCGTCAGCAGCCGCAGGCCGCCGGAGTCGGCGGTGCGGTTCTCGAGCGCGGCCTCCACCCACTCGCGGATCAGCGAGAACAGGATCAGCCCGGCGCCGACGATCCCGAGGGTGGCGGCGGCGGGGTAGAACAGGCGCTGCGCGGCGGCGTAGTAGCCGGCCGCCGAGAGGGCGAGCGCCACCACCGCGGCGGCGCGCAGGGAGAAGGCGCCCAGACCCTCGAGCCGCCGGCCGACGGTGGCGGCGGACTGCAGGCTCTCGGCCAGCGGGTCCTCGTCCTGGTGGGTGAAGCCGGGGTCCTCGTCGCCCTCGGCCGCGGCCTCGCCGCTTGCGCCCGAGGTCTCGGGCCCGGGGGTGGGCGAGAGCACGTCGGCCAGCCGCCACATCGCCGCCGCGCCCAGCAGCATCACCCCGAAGGCGCCGACGGCCAGCGAGGCCGGCGAGAGGTCCAGCGCCTCGCCCGCCCGCACCACGGCCACGTTCAGCCCCATGGTCAGGGCCAGCAGCGTGGAGCGCCGGAAGCCGCGCATCGCCGCCGCGTCGTCGAGCGAGGACAGCCGCAGCGCCGGCGTGCCCGGCGAGAACCAGGCGCCGGCGATGGCGTAGCCGATGGCGAAGGAGACCAGCCCCGAGGCGATGTGGTCGGCCACCACCTCGGCGGTCGGGCCCAGCAGCTCAGCCTGGGAGAGCGCGCCGCGCAGCAGCACGATGGCGATGGCCGGCGCCGCGAGCCGCGCGACCAGCGCCAGCGCGGCGGCCAGCGCCCGACGCCCCCGCGTGGCGCCAAAGCCCAGCCGGCGGCGCACGATCGCCAGCCCCTGCAGGGCGCCGCCCAGCAGCGCGACGGCCGCGGCCAGCAGGATCAGCGCGGTCGGCACCAGCCGCGGCGCGCCGCGGTCGATCCGGTCCTGTGCCACCTGCAGCGTCTCGCGCCCCAGGCTGCGCAGCAGGTCCAGCGCCTCCGAGAGCGCCGGCGCCCAGGTCGAGGGCAGCAGCGGGCTGGGGCCGAGGGTCAGGAACTCCTCGACCTGGCGGCGGCGGATCAGCTCGTCGATCTCGCGCACCAGCGAGTCGGCGCGCGAATAGGCCAGATCGGCCCGCTTGGCGCGGGATTCCAGGGCGTCGACGCGGCTCTGCAGCTCCGAGCGCAGTT
Source organism: uncultured Albimonas sp. (assembly GCF_963977235.1). Taxonomy (NCBI): domain Bacteria; kingdom Pseudomonadati; phylum Pseudomonadota; class Alphaproteobacteria; order Rhodobacterales; family Paracoccaceae; genus Albimonas; species uncultured Albimonas sp. The sequence continues at coordinate 15,477 of NZ_CAXBOD010000034.1, read as the reverse complement.
CGTCGAGGCCGGCGCCGGCGCGGGGCGAGGCGACCCCTTCGCCGTTTCCCTCCCCGCCCCCTTCCGCGCCCAGCGTCTCGAGTTGGGCGGCCAGCGGCTGCACGGCGGCGCGCAGGCGCTCGGCGGTGCTCGAGGCCTCGCCGCGCTGGTGGACCAGCTCGGCGCGCATGGATTCGTACTGGGCGGTGGTGGCGCTGCCGTCGGCGAGCGCGGACTCGGCGTTGTGCGCGAACTCCGACCAGGCGTCGAGGCGGGAGTCGACCGCGCCCTGGTCGGCCTCGACCGCCTGCGGCGTGGCCGCCGGGGCGGCGCGGGGAGGGGTGAAATGAGGGCCCGAGGGGTTGTCGGAGGCGAAGGCCTCGACCGCCTCGCCTGCGGCCTGCGCGGCGTCGCCGGCGGCCTCGACCGCCGGGGAGCCCTGCGCGCGCGCCGGGGAGGGCCCGAGCCCGAGCCCTAGGACGCCGCCGAGCGCGATCAGCAGCGCGACCGCCAGCGCCCGCAGGACCGCGGCCCGCGCCTGCGGGCGGGCGGCGGGATCCGCGGACGGCTGGCCGGCCCGCCGCATGGCTCAGGCGTCTTCGGCGAAGACTTCGGGCAGGGCGCTGGGCGCGCGCTCGAGGAAGGCGGGGGTGGGCAGCCCCTTCTCCCGCAGGAAGGCGGGGTTGAAGAGCTTGGTCTGGTAGCGGGTCCCGTAGTCGCACAGGATGGTCACGATGGTGTGGCCGGGGCCCATCTCCCTGGCCATGCGGATCGCGCCGGCGATGTTGACGCCCGACGAGCCGCCCAGGCACAGGCCCTCATGCTCGAGCAGGTCGAAGATCACCGGCAGCGCCTCGGCGTCGGGGATGTTGAAGGGCATGTCGACCGACAGGCCCTCGAGGTTCGCCGTGATCCGGCCCTGGCCGATGCCCTCGGTGATCGAGGAGCCCTCGGACTTCAGCTCGCCGTGCTTGTAGTAGTGGTAGAGCGCCGCGCCGTCGGGATCGGCGAGGCCGATCTTCACGCCGCGCTTGCGCTCGCGCAGGGCCTGGGCCGTGCCGGCGAGCGTGCCGCCGGAGCCCACTGCGCAGATGAAGCCGTCGACCTTGCCGCCGGTCTGCTCGAAGATCTCGGGGCCGGTGGTCTCGATATGGGCCTGGCGGTTGGCGGTGTTGTCGAACTGGTTGGCCCAGATCGCGCCATGCGGCTCGGTCTTCGCCAGCGCCTCGGCCAGGCGGCCGGAGTAGCGCACGTAGTTGTTGGGGTTGCGGTAGGGAGCCGCGGGGACCTCGACCAGCTCGGCGCCGGCGAGGCGGATCATGTCCTTCTTTTCCTGGGACTGGGTCTCGGGAATGACGATCACGCTGCGGAAGCCCATCGAGGCGCCGACCAGCGCCAGACCGATGCCGGTGTTGCCCGCGGTGCCCTCGACGATGGTGCCGCCGGGCTCGAGCAGGCCCTTCTTCACCGCGTCCTTGATGATGAAAAGCGCGGCGCGGTCCTTTACCGACTGGCCGGGGTTGAGAAACTCGGCCTTGCCCAGGATCTCGCAGCCGGTGGCCTCCGAGGCGCGGTTGAGCCGGATCAGCGGGGTGTTCCCGACGGCGGCCGCCAGGTCCTTGCGAATGGTCATCTCGCGCTCCTTCATCCGCGGGCGCCGCCGGGGCAGGGCGGGCCTACGTCTGGGACTTAGACGCGGGACGCCACGCGCGCAAGGACGGGGTCGGGGATTTGACGACGGGGGCCGGGGAACAAATTATTTCACATGGACAGGCGTGAATTCCCGGCGCGGCGATTCCCCCCCCGCGGGCGCCTCCGGGGTTCCCCCCCGGGCCGCGGGGCTCATCGCCATTCCGCCCGCAGGCGGTCGCGGTGACGGGCGAGCCACATCAGCGAGATCAGCGCGGGGGAGGAGTTCACCTCGCCCCGATCGACCGCGGCCATCGCCGCGTCGAAGTCGAGCACGGCCGAGATCACGTCCTCGGCCTCCTCCTCCAGGCCGCCGGCGCCGCCGGCCGAGGCGAGGTCGGCCTCGCCCACGAAGGAGGTCACGAACTCGGCCAGCGTGCCGGGCGAGGTGTAGTAGGCGCCCGCGGGCTCGACCCGGCCGATGAGCAGGCCGGCCTCCTCCTGCGCCTCGCGGCGGGCGGCCTCCTCGGGGGCCTCGGTGGCGTCGAGGCGGCCGGCGATGACCTCCCACGGCCAGGGGCGGGCGTCGGCCCGCGCGTGGGGGCCGGCGCGCCACTGGGTGACCAGCAGCACCCGGTCGGCATGGGCGTCGTAGGGCAGCACCGTCGCCGCGTCGCCCGAGGCCCAGACCGCCCGGCGCACCACCGGCGAGCGGCCGCCGTCGGAGGTGGGGAAGGAGACGTGATGCTCCTCGACCCCGAAGAACGAGGCGTAGGGGCGGTCGAGCCGCTCGGTCCGCACCGCGTCGCGGGAGAAGTCGACGCCGGGAAAGGCGGTCGAGGGCGCGCGGCCGGCCCGCGCGCGGGCGGCGGCGCGAGCCTTCAGGCCGGGCCACAGGGTCAGGTCGGACCAGTCGACCCCGTCCTCGTAGAGGGCCATGATCTCGTGCGCGCACTCGATCATCAGGGCGCGCTCGGGCGCGGGCCAGTCCTCGAACCGCCAGGGACCGTCGGGGGTGGTGGGGCCGCGGGGGAAGCAGACCAGCGCCTCGACCGGCGCGCCGGTGTCGTCGCGCACGGTGAGGGGGCGAAGCTCGTATTCCTCGTCGTCCTCGAAGAAGCCGACGCGGGCGACCTCGGCCTCGGTCAGGTCGTGGGCGAGCTCGCCCTGCGCCTCGGCGCCGGGGGTGGGGGCCACGCAGGGAAAGTTCTCGCCGGCGACCTGGCGCACGGCGTGATCGGGCAGGTGGGCGGGGCTCAGCGCGATCTGGCCGCAGGGGCGGCCGAGGACCACCGACAACAGCTCGGGGTCGCGCAGAGACCCGTAGAAGAACACCGCCCTGCCGGCCATCGCCGTCCTCCGTCCATGACCGGGGATCGCGCCCGGGCGCCGCCCTGCGCCCGGCCCTCGGGCGAGGGGGGCGAAAAGCTTTGCGTCGCGGTGAACCGAACCGCGCCGGGGCACGTAACACAGGGCGAACAGGAATGCAGGACGCGCCGGACACGGAGCGGGGTCCTGTCGCAGGCCGGGCGTCTGGCGGAGGTCTTTGCCGCGGGCGCCGGAGGTGGCAGGATCAGGGTCTGCGCGGCAGGCTCCCTGCAACGCCGCGCGCGCCCCGAGGTCGGGGCGACGCGGCCTGGATGGAACTTGACGACGGGGCGCGGCCGATGCGGCCGGCCTCGCGGACGGACGACTGGATGATGCCTAGCCTTCCCGACGATGCGCTTCTGGCGGAATACGCCGCCGGCTCCCTGCCGGCGGGCCTGTCCCTGCTGGTCGCCTCGCAGCTGACCTTCAACCCCGCCGGGCGCCGGCAGGTGGCCGAGCTGGAGCGGCTGGGCGGCGCCCTGCTGGCCGGCGACGTGCCCGGACTGAAAGCCGAGGCGCCGCCTTCGCTCGATGCGATGCTGGCGCGTCTGGACCGCGAGGGGCGTAAGGCGCAGGCGGCCGAGGCCCCTGCCCCCGCCCCCGCCCCTGCGCCCGACCCCGGCAACCCGTTCCCCGCGCCGCTGCGCGCGGCGCTGGGCGCGGGTCCGGGCTCGACCCCCGAGGGCGTCGCCTGGAAGCGCCTGCTGCCGGGCCTGTCCGAGCACATCCTCGAGGGGTTCGGCGACGCGCACGAGGAGGTCTCGTTGCTGCGCGCCCGTCCCGGAGCGCCGATCTTCGCCCACACCCACACCGGCGTCGAGACGACGCTGGTGCTGTGCGGGCTGATGGAGGACCGCGGCCGCACCCTGGGCCGCGGCGACGTGGCGGTGGCCACGGATGACGACGACCATCGCCCCCGCATCGTCGGGGACGAGACCTGCATCTGCCTGGTGGTGATGACCGGCGAAATGCGTTTCACCGGTCGCCTGTCGCGGGTGCTGAACTACCTGTCCTGAGGCCGCGGCGCCCCGGCGCGCTCCGACCCGCCCCCCATCGAACGGAGGTCGCCATGACCCGCCGAGCGAACCCGCGCGCGCCCCGCGCGCCGATCTTCCGCGCCCCGACCCGGCGCGCCCTGCTGGCCGGAGGCCTCGTGGCCGGCGCCGGCCTCGCCCTGCCCCGCGTCGGCCTTGCGGCCGAGGGAACCGCCGCGCGAAGCTTCGAGGTGCTGCGCGACGGCGGCCCGATCGGCCGGCAGACCACCACCGTCACCCGCAACGGCGATGCGCTCGAGGTCACGGTGCGCGTGCGCCTGCTGGTCAAGGTGCTGGGCATCGGCGCCTACCGCTACGAGCTCGACAGCGCCGAGCGCTGGGAGGGCGGGCGGCTGGTGTCGCTCGACGGCGAGACCAACGACGATGGCGCGAAGGAGGTCGCCCGCGTGCGGCGCGAGGGGGGGCGGCTGGTGTCCTCGGGGACCTGGTCGGGGGAGCTGCCCGACGAGGCGGCCACCACCACCTACTGGACGCCCGCGTTCCTCGACCGCGGCGTCTGGATCAGCACCCAGACCGGGCGGCCGCTGTCGGTCTCGGTCGCGAAGGCCGGGCCCGCGGAGATCCCCGGCCCCTCGGGTCCGCTGGCGGTCGAGCGCTGGCAGGTCTCGGGGGACATCGACCTCGCGCTGTTCTACGACGCGCGCGGCGAGTGGATGGGCAGCGCCTTCGACGCGGGCGGCGCGACGGCGCAGTTCCGCGCGCTCGAGTCCGCGCCGGCGCTGGCGCCCCTGTGGGCCGGGTGAGGAGCGGGACGCGATGAACGTCTTCGACCAGGTGAAGCGGCCCGAGGACGGCTCGGTCTGGATCACCGGCGCCTCGGGCGGGATCGGCCGGGCGCTGACGCTGGAGCTGGCCTCGCGCGGGTGGACGGTGCACGCCACCGCCCGCTCGGCCGAGAAGCTGGAGGCGATCGCGCTGATCGCGGGGCCCGGTCGGGTGATCCCGCGCCCGGCCGACGTCACCGATCCCGAGGCGATGGCCCGCGTGGTCGGGGAGATCGAGGCGCAGGGCCCGCTGGCGCTGGCGATCCTGAACGCGGGCGTCTACCTGCCGATGCGCGCGCAGGCCTTCGACGCGGCCAGGGCCCGCAAGACCTTCGACGTGAACCTCGGGGGCGTGGTCAATGCGCTGGATCCGGCGATGAAGGCGATGATCGCGCGCGGTTCGGGGCATCTGGCGATCACGGCGTCGGTGGCGGGCTATGGGGGGCTGCCGCAGGCGGCGGCCTATTCGGCTTCCAAGGCCGGGCTGATCGCGATGGCCGAAAGCCTGGCGCTGGACCTGATCGACCTCGGCGTGCGGATCTCGGTGATCAACCCCGGCTTCGTCGAGACCGAGGCGACGGCGGTGAACGACTTCGAGATGCCGTTCCTGATGCAGCCCGAGGAGGCGGCGAAGCGCATCGCCGACGGCCTCGCCCGCCCGGGGTTCGAGATCGCCTTTCCCGGGCGCTTCGTGTGGTTCCTGCGGATCCTGAACCGGCTGCCCAACCAGCTCTACTTCAAGGCCTGGCGGCGCCTGACCGCCTGACCCCTCGCGCCCCGGCGCGCGGGCCTCGCCCGGGTCCCGCCCTCGCCCTTCTCAACGCCGCGCCCCCGAACGAGAGCGCCGCGACGCCGCGCACGCCCGTTTCCAGGCGCCGCCCGCGGCGCAGGGCGGGCGTTGCGCGCCTGGCGCGGGTCGCAACCCGGCGCCGTCCTCGCCGTCGCGCCGCGGGCGGAGCGTGGCCACCGGCGCGCCCTCGACGCGGCGCTTCCGCGGCCGCCTGCGGCCGCGGAGCGGACCTCAGGCGGCGGGCGGAGGCCCTAGTGCTCGGGGCGGGACTTCTCGAACGCCGCCTGCGTGTCGGGCGCGGCCTCGGTCTGGTGCTGCGCACGCCAGTCGTCGTAGGGCATGCCGTAGACGATCTCGCGGCCCTCGTCCTTGGTCATCTCGAGGCCCCGCTCGGCGGCGGCCTCCTGGTACCAGCGGCTCAGGCAGTTGCGGCAGAAGCCGGCGAGGTTCATCAGGTCGATGTTCTGCACGTCCGTCCGCTCGCGCAGGTGATCGCGCAGGCGGCGGAAGGCGGCGGCTTCCAGCTCGGTTCGGGTGGCGTCGTCCATGGCGTCCTCCAGGGATCCGCGGCGGATCCTGCGCATCTAGGCGCCTGCGCGCATCCGGTCCAGCGCCCGCGTCAGGATCGGGGCGAGACGCTCGGCCCAGATCGCCTCGCCCTGGGGGTCCGCGATCAGGTCGTTGCGCACCTCGATCAGCGCGTTGGGCAGGCCGCGCAGGGTCCCGTGGGTCCACATGCAGTCGCCCGCCAGCGCACCGGTGTAGGGCTCGTTGTCGCCGATCACCAGGTCGGGCTCCTCGCGCAGGATCTCCATCAGCGGCAGGGGCAGGCGACCGTCCTCGTCCCACAGCACGCCGACATGCCAGGGCCGCGGAGGCCGCCCGCGGAACTGCTTGGTGAACGAGTGCATCGAGATCAGCGCCGGGCGCACGCCCCGCGCCTCGGCCCGGTCGATCTGCGCGCGGATCGCGGCGTGATAGGGCCGGTGCCAGGCGTCGAGCCGCGCCTGCGTCTCGGCCGCGTCCACCCCCCGGTTCGCCGGGATCACCGAGCCGTCGTTGAGCTTCATGATCAGCGTGGGATCGTCCTCGCCCCGGTTGGGGTCGATCACCAGCCGCGAGAACGTCGAGAGCACCGCGGGAAACCCCAGCCGCTCGGCCAGCTTCAGGGTCAGGCCGCGCGCGCCCACATCATAGGCGATGTGGCGGGCCATGTCCTCTGCCGGCAGGCCCAGGTCGCCGCCGTTCACCTCCGCGGGCACCGTGTTGGCGGCATGGTCGCACAGCAGCAGCGCCGAGGGATCGCCGTCGGGATTGACCAGCTCGAAGGCGGGCATGGAGGGCATGGGAACTCCGGTCCGGGAAACGCCCGCGAGCATAGGCGCCAAGGCGAGGGTGGCAAGGGAAGCGGGGTCGCCCCCCTTGCGCCCCCGCCCCCTTGACCCCGCCCCCTTGACCCCGCCGCGCGCGAGGCGTTCGATCGCGCCTGATGGAGGCCCCCCGATGACCGACCCCGCTGCCCAGGATCCCGCCCGCTCCCGCCCCGGCTACGAGGACGAGACCGCCGAGCGTCTCGTCGCCCCCGCCGCCCTGCGCAACGCCGGTCCCATCGCCGGGATGCTGGCCGAGGTCCTGGCCGACGAGGCCGGCCCCCTGCTCGAGATCGGCGCCGGCTCCGGCCAGCACGCCGTGGCGGGCGCGCGCGCGCTGCCGCGGATGACCTGGATCCCCTCGGACCCCGACCCCGTGCACCTGCGCTCGATCCGGGCCTGGCGGACCCATGAGGGGCTGGCGAACCTCGCCGAGCCGATGCGGATCGACGCCACCGACGACTGGTCGGCGGCGACCGCGCTGACCCACGGACCGCTGCGGGCGGTGTTCTGCGCCAACGTGATCCACATCGCCCCCTGGCGCGTGGCCGAGGGGATCGTCGCCGGCGCCGCGCGGGCGCTGGGCGAGGGCGGCCGGTTGATCCTCTACGGCCCGTTCCTCGAGACGGCGGGCGCCGCCCCCTCCAACCTCGCCTTCGACCGCGCGTTGCAGGAGCGGGATCCGGAGTGGGGGGTGCGGCCGCTGGCCGACGTGGTGGCGCTGGCCGCCCTGCACCGGCTGACGCTGGAGCGGCGCATCGAGATGCCCGCGAACAACCTGGCGCTGGTCTTCGCCCGCTGAGCGCGCCGCCCCCGGCGCGCCGGGGTGGGCGGGCGGGAGGCGTGCCGGGGGCGGCGCGCGGCCGCAAGCGGCGCCGCCTCGTCCCCTGACGCGCGGTCGCCGCCTCCGGCCCGGGCCCGCAGCACGCCTCCGGACCCGGGGCCCCCTGCCGGTCTGCGGCCGCGGGCGCCCGCACGGGCTTGGCGCCGCCGCGCGGCCGGCGTAGCCTCGGCCCATGACCGAACGATCCTGGCACGACATGGGCGGCCTGCCCGCGGGGGAGATGGACTTCTCCCAGCACGACTTCGCCCTGTGGGAGAAGCGCGTCGACGCGCTGATGACGCTCGCCACCGGCAAGGGCATGTTCACCGTCGACGGCCTGCGCCGGGTGCTCGAGGACATGGGCCCCGAGGCCTTCGAGACGAAGACCTATTACGAGCGCTGGATCGAATCGGTGACCCGCAACCTGGTGGAGGCCGGCGCCTTCACCCCCGCCGAGCTCGCCGAGAAGCTCGCCGCCGTGAAGGCCCGCGGAACCACCTATGGCGAGGCCTCGCTGGGGGCCGACCATGGCTGAGCGGGTGCGGGTCAAGGACTGGCGGCCCAGAGGCTTCCACCTGCGCGCGCCGTGGTATCTGCGCGGCAAGACCGGCGTGATCGAGCGGCGCCTGGGCGAATTCGCCAACCCCGAGCAGCTCGCCTACGGCCTGCCCGCCGAGACGAAACCCCTGCTGCGCGTGCGCTTCACCATGCGCGAGCTGTGGGGCGAGGAGGCCGAGCGCCCCGACGACACGCTCGACGCCGAGATCTACGCCCACTGGCTGGAGCCGGTCGCGGACGCGGAGACGACCGATGCCCCATGACCATCACGACCATGACCACGGGCACGGGCACGGGCGCGGGCACAGCCACGAGGGGATGAGCCCCTCCGGCCACCCCTACCGCGCCGATCAGGACGCCCCCCTCACCGAGGCGCAGGCGCTCGAGATCGCGGTGCGCGAACTGCTGGTCGAGAAGGGCGTCTTCACCGAAGCGCAGATCGCCGAGGCGATCGCGCGGATGGACGCCCGCTCGCCCGCCATGGGCGCGAAGGTGGTGGCCCGCGCCTGGACGGACCCCGATTACAAGGCGCGGCTGCTGGCCGACGGCTCGGCCGCCTCGCGCGAGCTCGGCGCCGACATCGACGCGCTGAAGCTGGTGGTCGTCGAGAACGACGCCGACACCCACAACGTCATCGTCTGCACGCTGTGCAGCTGCTACCCGCGCACCCTGCTGGGGCTGCCGCCGGACTGGTACAAGCAGCGCGCCTACCGCTCGCGCGTGGTGATCGAGCCGCGCCGGGTGCTCTCGGAATTCGGCCTCGACCTGCCCGAGGCAGTCACCGTGCGCGTCCACGATTCCACCGCCGACATGCGCTATCTGGTGCTGCCCGCCCGGCCCGAAGGGACCGAGGGCTGGTCGGAGGAGCGGCTCGCCGCCCTCGTCGACCGCGACTGCATGATCGGGGTCGCCGTGCCGCGCGTGTCCGGAGCGAACGAGGCGGCCGCCGCCGGATGACCCGCGCCCTGCCCCTGTCGGCGCCCTGCCCCCGGCCGGGGCCGCGCCGCTCGCTTCTTCGGGCGCTCGCCCGCGGATGACCGCCCCTTCCGCTCCGGGGGCCGACGCGCGGGCCCTGGAGCTGCGCGGGATCCTCCTCTACGTCGGCGCGCTGGTGTTCTTCACCACCATGGACGTCATCGCCAAGTGGCTGGTCGAGCGTCACGACCCGGTGATGGTGGTCTGGGCGCGCTACGCCAGCCAGGCGTTCTGGGCGTTCCTGCTGCTGGCTCCGCGGCTGGGCACGATCGCGCGGACCTCGCGCCCCGGGCTGCACGCGATCCGGGCGCTGCTGCCGTTCGGGGCGACGATGTGCTTCTTCACGGCGCTGCAGACCATGCAGGTGGCCGAGGCGGTGGCGATCTTCGAGGTGGCGCCGCTGTTCATCACCATCCTCGCCTTCTTCCTGCTCAAGGAGAAGGTCGGCCCCCGCCGCTGGACCGGCGTGGCGATCGGCTTCGTGGGGGCGATGATCATCATCCGGCCCGGGACCGACGTCTTCACGCCGGCGATGGTCCTGCCGCTGGCGGCGGCGTTCTTCTACGCCTCCTACGCCATCGCCACCCGCTGGCTGGGCGACGAGGAAAGCCCCTGGACCCCGTTCTTCTACACCGCGCTGGGCGGGGCGGTTTGCTCCAGCCTCGTCGTGCCCTTTTACTGGTCCACGCCCTCGTGGCAGGACGGACTGGTGATGGCCGGGTTCGGCGTGATCGGAGGGGCGGGACAGATGCTGATGATCCTGGCGCTGCGCAGCGCCTCGGCCTCGACGGTGGCGCCGATCAGCTACCTCGGGCTGGTGTTCTCGGCGATCTGGGGGCTGATCGTGTTCGGCGACTTCCCCGACGGATGGACCGTGGCCGGGGCCGCGGTGGTGGTGGGCGCGGGCCTCTATGTCTGGTGGCGCGAGCGGGTGCGCGCGGAGACGAGCCGATGAGCGGCGCGTCGCAGCGTCCCCGCCCCCTGCACCGGCGGGCGCAGGACCGGATCGAGATGGGGGCCGCGCGCCTGGTGCAGGCGATCTCGCTGGCCGCGCCGGGCGAGGCCTGGGCGCAATCGGCGGGCCGGGTGATCGGGCCGCTGTGGCCTGGGCTGGTGAAGCGGGTCGCCGACAACCTGGCGCTGGTGCGCCCCGAGGCGAGCCGCGCCGAGGCGCGGGCGCTGGCCGCCGACGTCTGCGGCCACTTCGCCCGCGTGGCGGTGGAATACCTCAACCTCGACCGCATCGCCGCCGACCCCGGGCGGGTCGTGATCGAGGACGCCGGTCCCCTGCTGGCGGCGCTGGACTCGGGCCGCGGCGCGGTGCTGGTCACCGGCCATTTCGGCAACTGGGAGGCGATCCGGCTGGCCGTGCGGCAGGCCTCGGGGCCAGTCGCGGGGCCAGTCTCGGGGCCAGTCTCGGAGCAGGACTCTGGAGAGAGCTCCGGGCAGGGCTCTGGGCAGGCCGGGTCGGGGCGCGACTGCGCGCTGATCTACCGGGCGTTCAACAACCCGCTGTTCGACGACTGGTCGCGGTCGATGATCTCTCACGCCGGCACGCCGGTGCTGCACAAGGGGCGCGACGGCACCCGCGCGCTGCTGCGCCACGTGGCGCGCAAGGGGGTGGCGCTGATCCTGGTGGACCAGCGGCAGACCGGCTCTCCGCTGATCCCGTTCCTGGGGCGCGAGGCGGAGACCGCGCTGGCCGCGGCCGAGCTGGCGCTGCGCTTCGACGCGGCGCTGATCCCCGCCCGGGGGCTGCGGCTGGCGGACGGGCGGTTCTCGGTCCGGTTCGAGGACGAGATCGCGCGGACCGACGCCGAGACGATGATGACCGAGGTCAACGCCCGCATCGGCGCCTGGATCGAGGCCTGGCCCGAGCAGTGGTTCTGGCTGCACCGGCGCTGGAAGACCCGCCCGCGCGGCGCCCGCATCCGCGCGGCCCGCGGCGAGGGCGGCTGAGCGGGTTCGGGGAGCGGGTTTCGGGGAGCGGACTACAGGCGCCCTGCGGGCGGGCTTGGCTGCGTCGCGCCGCGTGGCGGGCCGGGCGCGGGGGCCGCGGGCTATCGCGCGAGGCGGGCCGCGGCCAGCACCGGACCGACATAGCCCTGCTGGAGGATCACCGCGACGCCGGCGCCGGGCGCCTCGCCCGAGGGGGCGGGGGCGGCGTAGACGGCCTCGGCCGCGCCGTCCCAGCGCCCGAGCTTCATCCACGAACGGGCGACATTGCGATAGGCGACCTCGCGGCCGGCGTTCTCGCCCTTCGGGATCAGGATCGGCTCGGGGTTGTGGAAGGTCACGAACCAGAGCACCCCGCCGGGGGCGCCCGCGACGAGGGGGCGGACGCGGACCTCGAGCCCCTCGTCGGCGTCGCGGATGCTGATCGCGGCCAGTCGCGGGCTTTCGGCGGCCGCGGCGACGGCGGCGAGCACCTTGTCGCGGTGCGAGCCGACCATCCGCTCGCCGCCCTGCACGATGATCTGGGGCGTGTAGACCGAGCGCGCGCCCGCCGCCTCGCCATAGGCCACCTGCCGCTTGGTGAAGGCGGGCATGGCGAAGGCGTCCTTCCAGCCGAGATAGTCCCAGTAGTCCACGTGCAGCGACAGGGCGAGCACGTCGGGGCGGGCGGCGAGCTCCGCCAGCAGTTCGTCGGCCGGCGGACAGGAGGAGCAGCCCTGCGAGGTGAACAGCTCGACCACCGTCAGGGGGGCGGAGCGATCCTCGGCCCGCGCCGGGGCGAGGAGGACCAGCGCCGCAATGAGGGGCAGCGCGGCGAGGCGCGCCCCCTCGCGCAGGCCGACCGGGCGGCGCAGCGCGGAGAGCGCCGTCGCGACCGCGCGTCGGATCGACCGCAGGACCCGGCCCGGACCCGCGCGCAGGGCGGGCTGGGAACGGACGGGACGGCGGGATCGGACGCGCATTCGGAACCTCCGGCAGGATACGGACGTGACCGTAGCCGTGCCGGCGATGGCCGGCGAGTCAACCCTGCGAGAGGGCGCGCGACCGGGCAAGGGACGCGGTGCGACGGGGGCAAGGGTCGCGGTGCGACGGGGGCAAGGGTCGCGGTGCGACGGGGGCGAGACGCGCGGCGCGGCGGGGGAAAGGGACGCGGCGCGGCCGGGGCAGGAGCCGCGGAGCGGAAGGGGCAGGAGCCGCGGAGCGATCGGGACGCGGCGCGCCGGCTCGGCAGGGTCGGAGGGCCCTCGCGCCGACCGGCGCGAGGGCGCAGGGTCAGTGCAACAGGATCTCGTGGTTGCGGTAGCGGACCTCGCGCGGGCCGAGCAGGCGGGCGTGAGACAGGCGCACGGAATGCAGGGGGCCGTCGAGCTCCCGCGTCCAGAAATCGAGGAAGTCCCGCAGGCGCGGGAAATCTGGGGCGAGATCGTAGTCCTGCCAGAGATAGGTCTGCAGCAGGGACCGCGCGTCGGGCATGCGGTATACGATCTCGGCTGTGGCGAGCGACCAGCCTTCGAGCTGGCGGCGGAAATCGGGGTCGACCGTCTGGGTCATCGGGGCTCCTGCGTCGGCGTCTCCTTCACTGACTTGCGCCGGGGCTCCGGCGTGCGTCGCGGCACGGACCCGGAGGGGGCGGTGTCGTCATCCTGTCATCGACCCTGGCGCGCGATCCAGCGAATTTTGCAGCGCAGCGCGGTCGTGGGCAGCGCGGTCGTGGGCAGCGCGGTCGTGGGCAGCGCGGTCGTGCGCGGCCCGGATCCCGGCCGGCGGGGCGCCCGCGCCCGAGGCGCGGCGCCCTGGGGCGAAGCCCGCCCCGCATCGGGGCGGCGGATGTTTCTGGCGCCGCCGCGTCCGGCGCGGGCGCCGGGCGGGCCGAGTGCGGCGGGCGGCGGGCGGCGCCCCGAAGCGGCGCCGTCAGGCGACGCGGCGGCCGGTTTCGGCCTCGAACACGAAACGGCCGACAAGGTCCGAAAGCTCGCTGATCTCCCCGCGCAACTGGCGCACGGCGGAGGCTGCGCGTTCGGCGGCGGCGGCGTTCTCCTGCGTGGCGCTGTCGAGCTGGCTGACCGCGGAGTTGACCTCGGAGACGCCCTGCGACTGCTCGCGCCCGGCGGTGGCGATGTCGCCGATGACCCGCGCGAGGTCGTCGATGCCCCCGGTGATCTTGCCCAGCGATTCGCCGGTGCGCTGCACCAGGCGCACGCCCTCGCCGACGTGGCCCGCGCTTTCCTCGATCAGCCCGGCGATGTCCTTGGCCGCGTCCGAGCTGCGCTGGGCCAGGGTCCGCACCTCGGCCGCGACGACCGCGAAGCCCTTGCCGGCCTCGCCGGCGCGGGCGGCCTCGACGGCGGCGTTCAGGGCCAGCAGGTTGGTCTGGAAGGCGATCGAGTCGATCACCGAGATGATGTCCGAGATCCTGGAGGAGCTCTCCTCGATCCGGCCGACGGCCGAGACGGCCTCCCGCGCGGCGCCCTCGCCGGTGGCGGTGCGGCGGGTGATCTCGGCGGCGAGCTTCTCCGCCTCGCCCAGCCGTTCGGCCGAGGAGGCGACGGTCGAGGAGATCTCCTCCATCGTCGCGGCCGTCTCCTCGAGCGAGGCCGCCTGGCTTTCGGCCCGTCCGGCGACCGCGTCGGCGCTGCGCTCGATGTCGTCGGAGGCGTCCCGCGCCCGGTCCACGGCCGAGGCGATGCCCCCGGCCAGTTCCGCGAGCTGCCCCGCGGTCTGGCGCAGCCGGGTCTGGATCAGGCCGAAGCGTCCCTCCCGCGCCTTTTCGCGCGTGGCGGTCAGGTTGCCGTCGGCCAGCGCCCCGAGCCGGCTCTCGAGCTCGTCGAAGACCTGGTCGAGCTCGCCGTAGAGGTGGTTGAGCCCGTCGGCGAGGCGCTTGAGGACCGGCTCCTCGATCCGCTCCGAGATGCGGCCCGAGAAGTCGCCCTTCACGCCCTGGTCCACCATCTCGCGGAACAGGCGGTCCATCATCGCGGCGCTGCGCTCGCGCCGGGCCTCGTTGTCCTGGTCGGACTGGACGCGGGCCTCCTGTGCGGCGCGGGCGGCCTCGGCCTCCTTGCCGGCGCGGACCTGGTCGCGACGGGCGGCTGCGTCGAGGCGCACCTGCTCCTGGCCCATCACCGCCAGCAACGCCGTCTCGAGCGCCACGATCCAGGCGTGGAACAGGGTGCGGCCCAGGTCGCCGCCGCCGGGAAACAGCAGCGCGGGCATGGCGAAATTCAGCGCCAGGTGGTGCACGGCGATGACCGCGGTGGCGGTCAGCAGGGCGGTCAGGTCGGTCATCGCGCCGATGAAGGCCAGCATCGCGAAGATGTACATGTGGGTGTCGACCTGCCACGGGTGGCCGGCGAACCCGCCCACGAACAGCGCGCACTGGCCGATCAGCGAGATCGCCAGCGCCAGCCGCCCCATCCGCGCGTCGGCCCGCATCACCCCCTCGGTCAGCAGGCACATCGCCAGCGACAGGCCGCCGAGCCACAGGGCCGGCCCGCCGATCGCCAGCATGACCGCGGTCAGCACCGGCACATGCATCCAGTTCAGCCAGCCCAGCGCCCGGGTCATGCGCGCTCGGCTCTCGTCCAGGCCCCCGTGGCCGCTGAGGAAGGGAAGGGCGAAGGCCGGGCCCGGGTGGCCGGCCGCGTGCCCGTTGGCGTCGATATGGGTCATCCAGCAGCTCCGCAGAGTTCGGCGAGCAGGCGGCCGTCGAGGACGAGCCACGCCCCCGCGGCCTTCAGTCTTTCAGGGAAATCAGGGCCCTCGCCCACGGCCAGCGCGGCCAGCGGGGCGGAAATCGGAGAGATCCCCCGCCCCGAGGCCTGCGCGACCACAGCCTCGACGTCGGTCCAGGGCGCGACGATCGCCAGCACCGGGTCGCCGCCGGCCGGGGCGCCCGCCTGCGGGTCCCCCGCGCGGGCCGCGAGCAGGGCGGCGGTCGGTCCGCCCAGCCCTGCGAGCAGTCCCAGCGCCCCGAGCCCCAGCCAACCGGCGGCGCGGCGGCGACGCCCGGCGCCCGGCGCGGGGGGCCTGCCGGCGGAAAGATCGGAGAGGACATCGACTCGGGGCATCGGCGTTTCCGGCGCAATTCACGCCCCTCTTCGCCTGCCTCTGGTGAAAAAGCCGCTAACGCCCCTCCAACGCCAGGCGCCGCCTCGGCGGGGACGCAGGGCGGGGCGGTCGCGGCCGCGCAGCGGACGCGCCGGGGCGCCCG
>NZ_CAXBOD010000033.1:0-54104 GCF_963977235.1 uncultured Albimonas sp. | reverse complement strand
CGGCATCAGCGACGGACGGCTCCGGAGAACAGGCGCTCGCGCCGGGTGTCTGGCGGGTCGCCAGGGCGCCTGGCGCGCGCGGGCGGGGGGGTCAGTAGCCCTGGGCGCGGTCGACGACGTGGAGCAGGGGCTCGCCGCGGGAGAGGCGGCCGATCTGCTCGACCAGCGCGGTCGCGGCGGTCGAGGACCGGGTCACCGAGGCGATGTGAGGGGTGATCGTGACGCGCGGATGCGCCCAGAACGGGTGATCCTCGGGCAGCGGCTCGATCCGGAAGACGTCGAGCGTGGCGTGGGAAAGCTGGCCGCTGTCCAGCGCCGCGATCAGGGCGGCTTCGTCGATCAGCGGGCCGCGGCCGGGGTTGAGGATCGCCGCGCCCTTCGGGAGCAGGGCCAGGGTCTCGGCGTCCAGAAGGTTTTCCGTGGCGGGCGTCGAGGGGAGCAGCAGGACCAGGATCTCGGAGCGCGAAAGGATCTCGCGCAGGCCGTCCTCGCCATGCAGACAGGTCACGCCCTCGACCGTCTTAGGGCGGCGCGACCAGCCGGCGACGTCGAAACGCAGGGCCGCGAGCATGCGGGCGGCGTCGGCGCCGAGCTCGCCCAGGCCCAGCACGCCCACCCGACGCTCGCGCGCGAGCGGGGGGTGCCATTGCGGCCACTGGCCGGGCGCAAGGTGCAGATGCCGGTCGATGCCGGCGTGGAGACGGGTGGCGTGGGCCACGACCCAGTCGGTCATGCCCTCGGTCAGGCCGGGCTCGACCATGCGGGTGAGGGGCGCCTTGAGGGTCTGGTTGCCGACCACCTTCTCGACGCCGGCCCACATGTTCAGCGCGGCCCTGAGGTTCGTGAAGGGGGCGAAGTCCTGGATCGGGCCCTCGGGGTTGTAGACCACCGCGTCGACCTCGGCGGGGTCGACGTCCTCGGGCGCCATGCGCAGGTCCATCGCGACGCCGCTCGCCCGCGCGCCGGCGCGGATCGCGGCGCCCCACTCCTCGCGCTGGGCCGGGCGGCCGCCGAACAGGATCACGGGACGGGGAATGGCGGTCATGGAGCCTCCTGGCAGGGGGGGCGCGGGCTCAGCCGCGGGGACGGTGGACGTGGGCCGATTGCGCGAGCCCGAAGGCCATCAGCAGCACCAGCATGGCAGAGCCGCCGTAGGAGACCAGCGGCAACGGCACGCCAACCACCGGGGCGAGGCCGGTGACCATCGCCATGTTCACGGAGAAGAACAGGAAGAAGGTGGCGCCGATTCCGCCCGTGAGCAGCGCGCCGAAGCGATCGCGGTTGGCCATCGCCGAGACGATGCAGAACAGTGTGATCAGGCCGTAGAGGATCAGCAGCGAGACCGCGCCGACGAAGCCGAACTCCTCGGCGAGCGTGGTGAAGATGAAGTCGGTGTGCTTCTCGGGCAGGAAGTTCAGCCGGGTCTGGGTGCCCTGCATGAAGCCCCGCCCCGAGAGGCCGCCCGAGCCGAAGGCGATCTTGGACTGGGTGATGTGGTAGCCCGCGCCGAGGGGGTCCGACTCGGGGTTCAGGAAGGTCTCGATCCGGCGGTACTGGTAGTCCTTGAGCAGCTGCCAGTCCGTGCCCCTGCTCTCGAGCACCGCGGTGACCAGGCCGACGCCCAGCGCGATGGCGGCGAGGAAATAGCCCCAATGCACGCCGGCAAGCCACATCACCGCGGCGCCGCCGAGCGCCAGCAACAGGGCGGTGCCGAGGTCGGGCTGCTTGAGCACCAGCGCCATGGGCAGCAGGATCAGCAGCAGCGGCGGGAGAAGCCACAGCGGGCGGGAGACGCGGGGCTCTCCCAGCCAGTCGTAGTAGCGCGCGAGCGCCAGCACGACGGCGATCTTCATCACCTCGGAGGGTTGGAGTTGCAGCGGGCCGACGGCGATCCAGCGGGTGGCGCCCATGCCGGTCTCGCCGGCGACCTCGACGGCCACGAGCAGCGCGAGGGATCCGAGATAGGTCAGCGGGGCGAGCGTGCGCCAGTAGCGCACGTGGATCATCGCCACGCCGAACATGATCGCCATGCCGGCGCCGAAGCGCACCATCTGGCGCGAGGCCCAGGGGTCGAGGTCGCCGCCGGCCACCGAGTAGAGCATCAGGAAGCCCACGCAGGCGACCGCCGCGATCAGCAGCGCCAGGCCCCAGTGAAAGCGCAGCACTTTCTGGAGCGGGGAGAGCGGGGCTTCGGGAGGGGCGAGGCGGGCCATGCGTCGGGCATGGCGCAGCCTTGCGCGCGATGCAAGTGCGCAGGCGTCGCCTGGGGGGAGGCGGTCGGCGGGACGGCTCTGCCGTCCGCTGCGCGGCCGGGACGCCCGCCCGCCGACCCCGCTTCCCAGGCGGCGGCGCCGGGCGGCGGCGTCGCGTCGGCGGCCCGATGCGCCCGGGACCTCTCGCGGAGGCGCTCAGAAGCTCGCCGAGAGGCCCAGGGAGTAGCCGCTGAGGTTGTCGCCGATGGTTTGGCGGGCGACGATCCGCACCCGGCTGAGGGGGATGAAGGTCTGCTCGGTGTCGAACTCGATCCCCAGGCCCGCCTGCGCCAGCCAGCGGGTCTGCAGCACCTGGCCCTGGTCGCCCGGCAGCCACGAGCCCGAAGCCTCGATCACCGCGCGAAGCGGGCCGCCGAACAGGTCCACCCCCGTGGGCACCCGCAGCCGCGACCACATGCCCAGCGTCGCGGCCGTCGAGCTCGCCTCGATCGCCTTCGATCCCGCGATCGGCTCGAGGTGGAGGTGGGTGTAGCGCAGCTCGACGTCGGCGTCGTAGGCCTCGGAGTGATACTCGTAGTCCAGCATCAGCGAGGCGCCAAAGCCCCCCGCCGTCAGCCGCCCGTCCTCGAGGAACTGCAGGTCCAGCCCGTAGCGCCGGTTGACGATGCGGCCAAGCAGGGCGGCGTCGCTTTCGACATGACCCAGCGCCACGTTGAAGATCGGGCGGAACACCAGCGTGTCGCTCAGCTGGAAATCCCAGCCGACGCCGCCCTCGGCCCCCACCGTCGTCCACTTCGTCGGCAGGCGGGAGCGGCTGGTCCCGTCGGAGAACACGAAGACCGGATCGTAGCGCGAGTAGCCCACGAACCCCTCGAGGTAGAGGGGGAAGGACTCGGAGATCGTGAACGCCCCGCCCAGCTGCGAGGCGAAGAACTGGTTGCCCTCGCCGGCGTTCGAATCGAGATGCAGGGTGCTTGCCGTCTCCGAGGGCACCGCGGTCACGCCCAGCATCGCCAGCGCCCCGGTGGCGCGGTCGCTGACATCGGCGTTGATCAGCCTCAGCGCGGCCTTGCCGAGCTTGCCCGAGGTCTTGCCGCCGCCCTCGCCCGCCTGCGCCCCGCCGGCGGCGCACAGCCCCGCAAGCAAAGCCAGCGCCAGCCGTACCGGTCCTGCACGCATCGCTCGCCTTCCTCATCCTCGCACACGGTCACGCCGGGGCACCATAACCCGAGCGGAGGCGTCCCGGAACGGTTCACACGCGCGACCGCGCGGCGCGGGTTGCCGCGCAATGCTTGACAAGTTTCGTCGGAGAAGCGATCTCCGGGCCAACCAGCCAGCGGCGATGCCGCGAGCCACCCGTGACATTCCCCGGCCATGAGGTCCGCATGCTCGCCCCGCGCCTCGCCCGCAGCCTCTCCTGCCCTCGCGCCCCGGACGCGCGCCACCCGCGCGAGGCGTCGTTCGGCGGGCCGGCGGGGAGGATCCCCCGATGACCGGCGTCCCCGAGACGACTCTGGCCCAGGCCCCCGCGGCGCCGTCCGCCGAGGCCCCCGAGACGCCCGCGGCTCCGCCCCCCGCGGCCCCCTCCGCGCCGGCGGAGGCGGGCGGCGCGCCGGCTGCGCCTGCGCCCGGCGCTGCGCCCGCGGCGCCTGGACAGGACGCGCCGCTGCAGACCGGGCCCGTCCAGGATCCGCCTGCGCCGACGGGCGGGACCGAGGCGGGGCAGGGCGCGCCTGCGCCCGCGCCGGCCGCGGGGTCCCCGCCTCCAGACGCGGCCGCGACGCCGGGGCTGGATCCCTCGGCGCTCGACCCCTCAGCGCTCGATCCCTCGGCGGCGACGGGCGGCATGACGGCCGACGGCGTGGCCGCGCCCGCGGTCGGAGCCATCGACGGCGCGCTGGATTCGGCGCTGCGCATGCTCAACGACGGCGGGCCGGCGGTCTGGGCGATCGCGGCGCTCTCGGTCGTCACCGTGGCGCTGATCCTGTGGAAGACCTGGACGCTGATGCGCCTGGGCGCCTGGTCGCGGGCGCGCTCGGAGCGGGCGCTGGCGGCCTACCTGCACGGCGGACCCGAGGCCGGCCTCGCCGCCCTACGCCGCCGCCCCGGCCTGCGCGGGCGGATGCTGCGCGCGGGCTTCGCCGCGCTCGCCGCCCTTCCCCTGGCCGCCGCGCGGGAGGAGACCGCCCGCGTCGCCAAACGGGAGCTCGCCGACGCCCGCACCGGCCTGCGGGCGCTGGAGCTGATCGCCACCGCCGCCCCCCTGCTGGGCCTGCTGGGCACCGTGCTGGGCATGATCGCGGCCTTCCGCACCCTGCAGGAGGCCGGCGGGCGCGCCGACCCCGCGATGCTGGCGGGCGGCATCTGGGAGGCGCTGCTGACCACCGCCGCGGGCATGGCTGTGGCGATCCCCGCCTCGGCCGCCCTGACCTGGTTCGAGAGCGTCGCCGACCGCGCCCGCCAGGACATGGAGGACCTCGGCGCCCGCCTGTTCCTCGCCGCGGCCGCGGCCCCGGACCCGAGCTCGGCCGCCCAGTCCTGGCCCCCTGCGCAGGGGGCGGAGGCCCGCGCCGATGCTGCTTGACGAGGCTCCGCGCCGCGCCCGACGCATCAGCCTGACGCCGATGATCGACGTGGTGTTCCTGCTGCTGGTGTTCTTCATGCTCGCGGCCCGATTCGGGGTCGAGGGGGTGATGCCCGTGGTCGCCGCCGGCGGCGGCGGAACCTGGAGCGGCCCGCCCCGCCTGGTCGACGTGCGCCCCGACAGCCTCAGCCTGAACGGCGCACCCATCGCCCCCGCGGCGCTCGCCGCCGAGCTTGCGCGGCTGTCCGAGAGCCCCTCCGATCCGGTGGTGCTGCGCGGGCGCGAGGGCGCGACGCTGCAGCGGCTGGCCGACGTGGCGCGCGCGGCCTCGGGCGGCGGCCTGCGCCCCGTGATCCTGGCGGAGTGAGCCCGATGCGCCTCGACGCCCCCCAGCCCAGGCCGCCGGTCGAGAGCGTCACGCCGATGATCAACGTGGTGTTCCTGCTGCTGATCTTCTTCCTGATGACCGCCACCATCGCCCCGCCGGCGCCCTTCGAGGTCGAGCTCCCCGCCGCCGAGGCCGAGCCGGGCGCCGCCGAGACCCCGCGCACGCTGCATCTCGCCGCCGACGGCCGCATGGCCTTCGGCGACGCCCGGGGCGAGGCCGCGCTGCACGCCGCGGCAGAGGCCGGCCGGGACGCGCAGACCCCGCTCGCCCTGCGCGCCGATGGCGCGATCGAGGCCGCCGCGCTCGCCCGCGTGCTGACGCGCCTGGGCGAGCGGGGCGTCGCGCGCGCCGACATCGTCGTCTCGGGGCGCTGAGCGGCGATGCGACGGATCTTTTCCTTCGCGGTGTTCCTGGCGCTGGCCGCCGCGCTGCACCTGGCGGCGTTCCTGAGCTGGCCGGAGGGCGGCGCCTCGTCCGCCTCGGGCGCGGGGGGAACGCAGGCGCTGAGCGTGGCCGCCGCCTCGCCCGAACTCGCCGCCCTGGTCGAGGCCTGGGACCGCCCCCCCGAAGCCGCCGAGGCGCCGCGGGCGCAGGCCCCGACGCTGGCCTCCGAGACGCCGCCGGATGCGACCGCCCCCGACGCGGCCCCTGACGCGGCGGCCTCCCAGGCGGCCCCGCAGCCGCCCGCCGCCGCGCCGCAGGCGGCCGAGGCGCCGGCGGTCGCGGAGGTCCCCGCGCGCGCCGCCGTCCCCTCGCCCACCGCGCCGCCGAGCCTCGCGCCCAGCCTGCCCACGGACCTGCCGGAGCCCGCCACGGCGCCCGAGGCCCCGACCCTGCGGCCCGAGGCGCCCCAGGCGGCCGCCCCCCCGGCGCCCCCCGCCACGCAGGCCCCGGTCGCGCCGCCGCCGCCCGACCGCGAGGCGATCCGTCAGGTGCAGGCCGACGCAGACTCGTCCGCCCTGCCGGCGCCCCCGGCCCGCCCCGAGTCGCCCCCCCGCCCGGCCCGCCGCGAGGTGGCCGAGGCGCGCCCCGAACCGGCCCGCGAGCCCGCGGCTCCGGCTCCGGCGCCGTCCACGACCGCCGCCAAGGCCGCTCCCGCCGCCGGGCAGGTCGCCGAGGCCGCCGAGGACGGACCGGCGCGCAACGAGGCGCGCGCCGCCGGCGCCGGCGGCGGGGCCGAGGCCGGCGCCGCGTCGAGCCCGGACGCCGCGGGCGCAGATCCCGACGCCGCGCGCCGGCTGGTGCTCGAGTGGGGCGCGAAGATCCGCAGCCAGGTGCAGCAGCGGCGCGAGCTCGACCGCGGCGACGGGCGGGGCGAGGCGCTGGTGATGCTGGTGGTCTCGCCCAACGGGGACCTTCTGTCCCATGCGATCCGGCGCAGCGCGGGCGCCCGGCTCGACCGGGCGGCGATGCGCGCGGTGGCGGCCGCGGCGCCCTTCCCCTCGGCCCCCGCCGAGCTGGGCGGCGAGCGGCGCAGCTTCCTGCTGCCGGTGCGCTTCAACTGACTGCCCGTGCGGTTCAACTGACCCCGCGCGCGTCCGAGCCGGCGCGCCTCGCCTGAGCCGGCGAGGGGCCGCCCGGGGCGCGCCTGCGCCCCTCCTTCGTCACGCGTGCGTGATGCGTCGGCGACGCGGCGTCATGCTAGGCTCGGGCCAACCGTGCTCTGGTCCAGGGAGACCCGATATGACCCAGCTTCGCTTCCTCGCCGTCCTCGCCACGCTTGTCCTGGGCGTCGCCGCCTTCTCGGCCGCGCCTGCCGCGGCAGAGGGCGGCTGCAGTTCCGCCGGCGAGAAGCCGTCCCCGACCGTCGGCTCCTGAAGCCAGGGGCCGCCGGCCCGCCTGCCGGTCAGCCTGCGGGGACCTCCCCGTGGGCGCGGTGGAACATGTGGGTGAACGTGGCCACCGCCAGCACCGGGATCGCCAGCGCGACAAAGGGGATCGAGAGGGCCAGCGCCATCAGCACGCCGGCCCCGAAGATCCGCCCGCCCATGCGCTTGCGCATGAGCCGCGCCTCCTTCGCGCCCACGCGCCGGGCGGCGGCGAGCTCGAAATACTGCCGTCCCAGCAGCCAGCCGTTGATGATCACGAAGACGAAGGGCGCCGCGGGGGGCACGGCGAAGTAGATCACGAGGCCCACGAGGTTGAGGCCGATCAGGGCGGCGGTGAAGATCAGCCCGTCGGCCAGGATCTCGAGCCAGGTCATGCTCCGCGCCGGGGGCAGGTGGGGGTAGAAGCGCGCCTCCACCGCCTCGGCGATCTCCTCGAGGAACAGGCCGATGAAGAGGGCGGCGACCGGGAACATCAGGAACACGGCCCCCAGCGCCCCCGCCGTCCAGGCGAGGAAATCCACCGCCCAGTCGAGGAACGACAGGTCGTAGCCGAACGCGGTCAGGCCGCTGTCGGGGATCATCGCCACCAGCTGGCCCCAGCCGAACATGGCCGCGGCCAGCAGCGCCACGGTCAGGCCCAGCGACAGCAGGAACACGCGGCGAAACCGCGGGTCCCCGATCTGTCCGACGGCGCGCAGGAAGTCGCCGATCATCGCCTCAGATCCCCCGCCATTCCACCTTGGCGTCCATGTCCGGGCGCGGCCGCTCGCTGACCGGCCGGGTGGGCGTGCCGATGTGGATGAAGCCCGCCACCCACTCATGCGGGGCGAGGCCGAGGCCGGTCTCCAGGAACTCGCGGTCCTGGGCCATCCAGGCGGTCAGCCAGTTCGCGCCCCAGCCCGAGGCGAGCGAGGCGTTGAGCAGCGCCAGGCACACCGCGCCGGCCGAGAGGGTCTGCTCGACCTCGGGCACCTTCTCGGTGGACTTCGGGGCGGCGATCACGGCGACGGTCAGGGGGGTCAGCTCGAACGGTTCGGCGTGCTTCTCGATCCGGTCGGGGTCGATGCCGCGGGCGGGGCCCAGCTCGCGGGTCAGCGCGCCCAGCCTGGCGGCCTCCGGCCCGGCCAGCACCACGAAGCGCCAGGGCTCCATCTTGCCATGGTCAGGAGAGCGGGCGGCGGCCTTGAGCATTGTCTCGACGGTGGCGCGGTCGGGGCCGGGGAAGGTCAGCGTCTTGGCGATGCGCGAGCGGCGCGTCAGCAGGAACGCCAGCGCCGCGGCGTCGGGCGCGATCAGGGGGGCGGTCTGGTCGGTCGTGTCGGTCAAAACTGTCTCCGGACAGCGAGAGGAGCGCTGGGGGCGGCTCCGGACATCGGACCGCGGGCCTGGCAAGTCAAGGTTTGCGCCCGGGCGGGCGGGTCGGCCCGAAGGGAGCGTCGAGCCCCCTCCGGCCCGGCCGCGCCGCGGCGCGCTCAGCCGCGGGCGACGAGCACGGGCGCGGTGAGGTCGGCGAGGCGCCGCTTCTGGGCGTCGGCCTCGTCGAAGTTGGCGGGGTCGAGCCAGGCGGCGTAGGCGCGCTCGAGCGCCGGCGCCTCCTTGTCGATCATCGCGTACCAGGCGGTGTCGCGGCTGCGGCCCTTGTAGACCACGGCCTGGCGGAACACCCCCTCATAGCTGAAGCCAAAGCGCATCGCCGCGGCGCGCGAGGCGGCGTTGAGCGTGTCGCACTTCCACTCGAACCGCCGGTAGCCGAGGCCGAACACCTCCCGCATCAGCAGGAAGATCGCCTCGGTCGCCGCAGGGGTGCGTTGCATTCGCGGGCCCCACCAGATCCAGCCGACCTCGATGGTCCCGGCGCCCGGCGTGATGCGCATCAGCGAGCACCAGCCCTCGGCCCGGCCGGTGGCCGCCGAGCGCAGGGCGAAGAACATCGGGTCCGCGCTCGCGGCGTTGCGGGCGAGCAGGGCGTCGAACTCGGCCCGCTCGGCGAAGGGACCGTCGCCGAGCCAGGTCCAGGTCCGCCCCTCGGGGTCGAGCTGCGCGGCCTCCCACAGGTCGTCGCCGTGGGCGGCGGGGTCCAGCGGCTCGAGGCTCGCCCAGCGGCCGGTCAGGGGCGCGCGGGCGGGGACCGGGGGCGGGGTCCAGTCGGGCAGGGCCTCGCCGATCGGCTGACCCAGGTCGTTGAGACGGGTCATGGCCTTACGCCGGCGCGGTGGACTGGAAGGAGGCCCGCCGCTCCATCCGCTTGGCCCAGGCGGCGAGCGAGCCGCGCCCGCTGCGCCAGTCCCACTCGGGGAAGCGGAAATCGAGGTAGCCCAGCGCGCAGGCGACCGAGACCTGGCCCATGTCCAGCGCCTCGGGGAAGCGCGCGCTCTCGAGCTTGTCCATCGCCTGGGCGATCTTGCCCCGCTGGGCGGCCATCCAGGCCTCCGACCGCTTGGCCTCCTCGCGCAGGCGACGCTCGTAGATGATGCCGACGCCGGCCTCCATCATCGCGTCGCCGGTGGCCTCCATCACCAGGGCGGGCCACAGCGCCTCGCCCTCGGGATAAAGGCGGGTCCCCTCGTGGAGGGTGTCGAGATAGCGGGTGATCACCCGGCTGTCGTAGATCGGCGCGCCGGCCTCGGTGACCAGGCAGGGGATCTTGCCCAGCGGGTTCACCGCGAGGTTCCCCGGGTTGGGGTCGAGCGGCGAGGTGGAGCCGTTCTCGAGCTCCACCTTCTCGAGCTGGCCGGTCTCGTGCAGCAGGACCATGACCTTGCGCACGAAGGGCGAGGCGGCGGCGTGGCGGAGCTTCATCATCGCGCGGGTTCCCGGAACGGTTTCGAGCGGGCCTTGAGAAGGCCGAGCCGCAGGCGGGCGAGGGCCGAGAGGTCCATCGCGACCCCCGGCCCGTCCTCGCCCCAGCGCAGGTGGCCGCGCAGGCCGGCGCGGGCGTCGGCGCGGGCGCGGTCGGCGTCGCGCGACCAGCCCCACTCGAGCCCCTCGGGGACGTCGTCGAGCACCGCCTCGGAGGCGGCGGGGCGGGCGTCGGACCAGCGGGCGCGGCGGGTCGCCTGGTAGAGGGCGAACGCCGCGGCGGCCCCGGTGGCGGCCTTCAGCGCCCAGGGGCTGGCCAGCGGCGCGAGCGCGACGGGCAATGGCATCGGAACACTCCTGCGTGGGGCCCGCGGGGGCGGACTCTGCGCAGAACATAGGGAGGACGCACGCCGGGGGGCAATGGCAGATCGCCGATACGGGGCGCGAAGAGGGGCGGAAACCGGGCCCGGCCTCGGCCCGCTCGGCGCGGGCCGCACCCGGCCGGGCGCTCAGGCGGTCCCGGCTTCGGCCCGCTCGGCGACCAGCGTCTCGGCGAAGTCGGCGAGGCGGCCCAGCGCGCGGGCCAGCTCGGCGTCGTCCACGGTCAGCGCCACGCGCAGGTGGCCGGCGGCCGAGGCGCCGAAGCTCTCGCCCGGCATCACGGCGATATGCGCCTCCTCGAGCAGCCGCTCGGCAAACGCGAGGCCCGAAAGCCCCGTCGCCCGCACGTCCAGCATCACGTACATCGCCCCCTGCGGCGGCGACAGGCGCACCGACTGCCGTCCCGCCAGCGTGTTCAGCGCGACGTCGCGGCGGCGGCGGAAGGTGGCGGCGAGCCCGGCCTCGATCCCGGCCCCCTCGCGCAGGCACCACAGGCCCGCGTCCTGGATGAAGCCGGGAATGCCGTAGGTGGCGTTCAGCGCGTAGATCTCGATGAAGCGGCTCAGTTCCTCGGGCGCCAGCGTCCAGCCGAGGCGCGAGCCGGTCATGCCGTGGCTCTTGGACAGCGAGCCGATCACCACCGTCCGCTCGGCCATCCCCGGCAGCGCGCGGGGCGAGCGGTGGGGCCCGTCCCAGGCCATGCCGTCGTAGACCTCGTCCGAGATCAGCCACAGATCGTGGCGGCGGCAGATCTCGGCGACGCCGTCGAGCGTCTCGTCGGAATAGATCGCGCCGGTGGGGTTGTTGGGCGAGTTGATCAGCAGCGCCCGCGCGCCCGTGCAGGCGGCCTCGAGCGCGTCGAGGTCGGGCTGGAAGCCGGCCTCGGCCCGGGCCGGCGTGATCCGGGGCACGCCGCCGGTGGCGCGGATGGTGCCGGGATAGGTCACGTAATAGGGGTCGATCATCACCGCCGCGTCGCCCGCGTCCAGCGTCGCCATGAACGTGTGCAGCAGCGCCGCCTGGCCGCCCGCGGTGACCACCACGTTGGCGGGCCCCGCGGGCGCGCCCGTGGCGGCCGCCGCCCGCTCGGCGATCGCCGCCCGCAGCTCGGGAGAGCCGGCGACGTCGGAGTATCGGGTGTTGCCCGCCATCGCCGAGGTGTGCATCGCCTCGAGGATCGGGGCGGGGGTCGGGTCCTCGTGCTGGCCGACGGTCAGGTCGCTGATCCGCACGCCCTGGCGCTGCATCCGGCGGGCGCGGTGCACCACCTCCCAGCCCGAGGCGCCGCCGCCGAGGATCGCGCGGATGCGGGACGAGGGTTCCATGGCGGGGCTCCGGTCAGCTTGGCGGTCGGGGGACGGGCCCGCGCGAGGCCCGCGCCCTTCTGGCCGCGCCGGGCCGGCCGGTCAACCCGCCGCGCGCGGGCGGGCGCAGGCGTCGCGGGGAGGGGCGACGGCCCGGCCCTACAGCGCGTCGCGCATCCGCGCGAGCAACATTGCGGCCACCAGGATTGGCTGGCGCAGACGGGCGCCGCCGGGAAACGCGGGGACCGGCAGCCGGGCCATGGTCTCAAGCCGGCGGCGGTCGCCCCCGATCGCCTCGGCCAGCACCGCGCCCGCCATCGTGGCCAGCGCCACGCCCGAGCCGGAATAGCCCGAAGCGTTGAACACGCCCGGCCGCAGCTCCCCCCACACCGGCAGCCGGGTGGGGGTGATCGCGAGCGTGCCGCCCCAGGCGTGGGTGACCTTCACGTCGGCGAGCTGGGGGAACACCGCCAGCATCCGCTTGCGCACGAAGCCCTTGAGGTCCCTGGGGAAGATCCAGCCATAGCTTTCGCCGCCCCCGAACAGCATCCGCCGGTCCTCCGACAGGCGGTAGTAGTTGACCACGAAGCGGCTGTCGGCGACGGCGAGGTCGTCGCGGATCAGGGCGGCGGCGCGACGCTCGCCCAGCGGCTCGGTCGCCAGCACGAAGTTGTTGATCGGCATGACCTTCGCCGCGACCTCGGGCAGCAGCTTGCCCAGGTAGCCGTTGCAGGCGACGACCACCCGGTCGGCGAGCACCCGGCCTCGGGCGGTCTGCACGGTCGTGCCCTCGATCGCCGTCGCCTCGGTCATCTCGTGGAGCGTCGCGCCCGCGGCCAGCGCCGCGCGGGCGAGCCCCCGGGCGTAGGCGAGCGGGTGCAGATGTCCGCCCGAGGGCTCGAGCATCCCGCCCGAGACCTCGACGGCGCCGAGCCGGTCCGAGACCTCCTTCGGCGAGAGGTAGACGGCGTCGTGGTCGTAGGCCTTCGCCAGGTGTTCGGCATGGGCGCGGGTCGCCGCGTCGAAGCGGGCGCGGTGGTTGACATACATCACGCCCGGTTTCAGGGCGCAGTCGATGGCGTGGCGCTCGACCAGTTCGCGCACATAGAGGGCGGCGTCGCGGCCCAGGACGAAGGCGTCGCGCGCGAGCCCCTCGTCGGCCAGCCTCGCGATGGTCTCGGGGTCGACCCGCTGGCCGACGCCGATCTGGCCGCCGTTGCGCCCCGAGGCGCCCCAGCCCACCCGGTGCGCCTCGAGCAGGATCACGCGCACCCCGCGCTCGGCCAGGTGCAGCGCGGTCGAGAGGCCGGTGTAGCCCCCCCCGATCACGCAGACGTCGGCGCGGACCTCGCCCTCCAGCGGCGGCTGGGGGGGGAAGGGGGCGGCGCTGTGGGCGTACCAGCTCGGGGGCAGGGCGCCGGGGGTCTCGTTTGCGTAGAGGAGGTTCATGGGTGGGTCCGTCGAAGGTCGGGGCGTGGCGTCAGGGTCGGCGCAGGTCCGGGCCGGGGGCCCGGCCGCCCCCCTGTCCGGCGGCTCCCGCCCGCCCACCCCGCCGCCGGACAGGGGGGCGGGGCGCGAAACCCGCAGGCCGCGCCCGCCTCAGGCCCGCCCCGCGGCAAGCGCGTGGCCCGCGCGGGTCGCGTCAGCCGGGGTCGGCAGGCCCCCGCGTTCAGCCTCCCGCGGCGCTTCGCAAGGCTGCCCGAGAAGGCCGCCCGCGCGCGCCCGTTGGCGGCCGTGCCGGGGTGGGCGGGTGGGGCGCGGTCGTCGGCGGGCGCGCGCGGGCGGCCGCCGTCGACCGCAGGCTCAGACGTTCAACAGCAGGTGCTCGCGCTCCCACGGGCTGATCACGGTCATGAACTGATCGTACTCGAACTGCTTCAGCGTCCCGTAGATCTTCACGAAATCCTCGCCCAGCAGCGCAGTCAGCGGCGCGCACTCGGTCAGCAGGTCCACGGCCTCGAGCAGCGAGTAGGGCAGATCCCGCTCGTTGTCGTAGGCGCCGCCGCTTACCGCCGGGCGCGGCGTCGTCTCCTCGACCATCCCGAGGAACCCCGCGGCCAGCGAGCCGGCCAGCGCCAGATAGGGGTTGGCGTCCGCCCCCGTCACCCGGTTCTCGACCCGCCTCGCGCGCGGATCCGCCCGGGGCGCGCGCAGCCCGGTCGAGCGGTTGTCGTAGCCCCACTCCAGGTTCACCGGCGCCGACATGTACTTCACCAGCCGCCGGTAGGAGTTCACGTAGGGCGCGCTCAGCGCCGAGCACGCTGGCAGGTACTTCTGCTGCCCGCCGATGAAATGCCCGAACAGCGGGGTCGGCTCGCCGTCCTCGGCAGTGAAGATGTTGCGCCCCTCGCCGTCCAGCACCGACTGGTGCACATGCATCGCCGATCCCGGCTGACGGGCCATCGGCTTGGCCATGAACGTGGCGTAGGAGCCGCAGCGCAGCGCCGCCTCGCGGATCAGCCGCTTGAACAGGAACACCTGGTCCGCGAGCTTCATCGCGTCCCCGTGCATCATGTTGATCTCGAGCTGCGCGGCCCCGGCCTCCTGGATGATCGTGTCGATCTCCAGCCCCTGCGCCTCGGCGTAGTCGTAGATGTGCTCGATCACCGAATCGTATTCGTCCACGGCCGAGAGCGAGAACGCCTGGCTGCCCGTCGACTGCCGGCCCGAGCGGCCGACCGGCGGCTCGAGCGGGTAGTCGGGATCGGTGTTGGGCTTGGTGAGGTAGAACTCCAGCTCGGGCGCCACCACCGGCGTCCAGCCCTTCTGCTCATAGGCCCGCAGCACCCGGCGCAGCACCTCGCGCGGGGCGAAGGCGATCGGCTCTCCGTGGCGGTCGACCACGTCGTGGATGATCTGCAGGCTGGCCTCGCCCGCCCAGGGCACTGCGCGCGCCGTGGTCAGGTCGGGAACCAGCGTGATGTCGCCGTCCGAGTAGAGCTCGGGGTGGTCGACGTCGGCGTATTCGCCGGTGATGCCCGCGAAAAAGATCGAGACCGGCAGCCGGATCTCGCTTTCGCGCAGGAACTTGGCCGCGGGCATGACCTTGCCGCGCGCGATGCCGGCGAAGTCGGGGGTGACGCACTCGATCTCCTCGACCCGGTGGGCGCGGATCCAGTCGCGCAGCGACTCGAGGTCCGGCGTGGCGAGGGAGGGCGAGACCGAGAGCGAGATCTCGGGCGTGAGCTTGGTCATGAAATCCGGTCCGAGGGTTCGGGTCCGCGAGAAGGCGGCGCCCGGGACGTCCCCCGGTTCGTCCGGGGCTTTCGCGGGCGCGTCGAACCCCTATATTGCCTGCCCTGACGGCGAAGGAAAGCGGACAGGACTTCTCATGCGCATCGGCATCCTCGAGACCGGCTTCCCCCCGCGCGAATTGCAGGAGGCCCACGGGACCTATCCCGACATGTTCGCGAAGCTTCTGGGAGGCCACGGGTTCGAGTTCCAGGCCTGGCCCGTGCTCAAGGACGTGTTCCCTCAGGGCCCCCACGACGCCGACGGCTGGCTGATCACCGGCTCGCGCTTCGGGGTCTACGACGACGAGCCCTGGATCTCGCGCGCCATGGATCTGGTGCGCGAGATCGCGGCGGCGAAGGTTCCGCTGGTGGGCATCTGCTTTGGCCACCAGCTGATGGCCCATGCGCTGGGCGGGCGGGCGGCCAAGTCCGACAAGGGCTGGGGCCTCGGTCCGGTCGACTACCGCGACCTCGAGAGCGGCGAGACCATGCGGATCATCGCCGTCCACCAGGACCAGGTGCTCGAGCAGCCGCCCCGCACTCGGATCATCGCCGAGAACGACTTCTGCCCGATCGCCGGCCTGGCGTGGGAGGACACGCCCGCGATCTCCTGGCAGCCTCACCCCGAGATGAGCCCCGCCTTCACCACCGGCCTGATCGAGATGCGCCGCGGACTGACCTACGACGATGCGCTCGCCGACGCGGCCCTGGGCCGGATGACCGAGCCCCTGACCTCGCCGGCTCTGGGCCAGCGGATCGCGCGTTTCTTCGAGGAGAACGCGAAGGTCGAGGCCTGAGCGAAACCTCAGCCCGCGTCCCGTAGGGCGCATTTCAATGCGCCGCGCGCGCCTCGCCGCCATCGCCCGACCGCGATGTCGGGCGGCGCGGAGGGCGGCGTGAGGCGCGGCGCATTGAAATGCGCCCTACGGAGTCGCGGCCTCCGGCGCGGCCTCGCGCACCATCGCCAGCAGCTCCACCATCTCGGGATCCTCGATTCCCAGGGCGTGGAGACTCTCGAGCAGGTTCTCGAGGTATTCGCGGTTGGTGCCCAGCCGGCCCTCTGCGGTGGCGATGCGCTGGGCGCGCTCGGGCCGGGGCAGGAACACGAAACGGTCGTTGGCCCGGTCGGCGAGAAAGCAGATCGCCTCGACCTCGCCCTGCGGCGTCTGCACGGGCAGGAAGGCCGGAATGTAGGCGCCGGTGATCATCTCGCGCATCCACATGATGCGCGTCTCCTCGTCGGCGATCTCCGCGGGCAGGCGCATCGCCACCCCCTCGCAGGCATGGCCCGGATCGGCGTCGAGCGCGGCCATCAGGCCGGGGCATTCGGGGCTGCCGCGCCCGCCCTCGAGGTGCATGCAGAAGCTGCGGCGGAAGCCTTCGAGGCGGGCGCGGCGGAACTCGGCCACCTTCACCGCCGGGTCCCAGATCAACGAGCCGTAGCCGAACACCCACAGGTCCTCGCCCTCGCGCCCGCGCAGCAGGTCGCGCCGACACGCCTCCCGCTCGGCCTCGGTCCAGCGCCAGGCGGCGGGATCGCGCCCGGCCTCGGCCTCGACGGCGTCAAGCTCGGCGATCCACTGCTCCATCTGCCGGAATCGCGAGGTCATCGGATCCTGAACCCGGCCCAGCAGGTCGGGCATGTGGCGGTAGGCGTCGTCGGGAATGCTCATCGGCCGGAACCTGCCTTCACGGCTTGAGGAATACAAGCGCCGCCCCGCCCGCCATCAGGGCGAAGCCGAGCAACTGCGAGGGGGCGAGCGCCTCTTTCAGATAGGCGCTCGAGACCGCCACGAACACCGCGAAGGTAATCACCTCCTGCATCGTCTTGAGCTGGGCGGCCGAATAGACCGTGTGCCCGATCCGGTTGGCCGGGACCGCGAGGCAGTATTCGAAGAAGGCGATCCCCCAACTGACCAGGATCACCCCCCACAGCGGCGCCGAGGCGAACTTCAGATGCCCGTACCAGGCGAACGTCATGAACACGTTGGAGGCGACCAGCATCACGGGCGGCAGCACGTAAGGCCAGATCGAGGGGGAGGCGGCAAGCATCGCAATCCGAACCGGCGGCGGGAGGCGCGCCCCCGCCGCACGCGCCGCGACCCGCGACGGGGAGCGCTCAGGCTATCGTGAATTCCACCGCGCCAAGGGCGCCAAGTTCGAAACGCATCGTCGCGGGGGCGGCGATCGGCGTGGGCGGCAGGTGGGCGCCCAGCAGCATCACCTCGCCCGCCCGGATGGTCTGGCCCAGCGCGTTGAAGCGGTTGGCGAGAAACGCCACCGCGCTCAGCGGGTCCATCGGCGCCGCGCCGGCTTTGTCGAGCATCGTCTCCCCGTTGCAGGTCACCACCGAGCGCAGCGCCTCGGCGTCGAGGTCATGGGGCGCCAGACCCGGCCCGCCGACGACGATGCCCCGGTTGTTGATGTTCTGCGCCAGGACCGAGAACGGCGCCGCCTTGCCCATGCCGCGGGGGTCCAGCAGCTCGAACGCCGGTGCCAGTCGCTCCACCGCCTCGATCACGGTCGAGCGGTCGTGGCCGTTGGGCCGCGGGGCGAGGTCGGCCTTCAGCACGGCGCAGATCTCGGGCTCGATGGCGAAGGTGTGGAAGTCGGCGGCCGCGAGCGTGGCGGGAGAGCGGCGCACGAGGTCCGCGCAGATGCAGGCGGCGCCGGGCTCGGAAAGGCCCATCGCGTCCATCTGCACGGCGGTGTTCCAGGCGATCTTGCGCCCGCCGATCCCGCCATGGGCGGCGGCGAGCTTCTCGACCACCTGCGCCTGCAGGGCATAGGCCTCGACCAGCGTGCCGGGCGCGGCGGCGCCCAGGTCGTCGAAGGGCGCGCGGGCCATGATCGCGTCGGCGATGCGGGCGGCTTGGTCGGTCATCTGAGGGTCTCCGTTGGGGCGGCGAGGGGGTGTCAGGCGCGGCGGAAGCCGGCCATCCAGCCCTCCATCGCCTGCGCGTGGATGGCGAGCGAACGGGCGACGGCGGGCAGGGTCGAGACCTGCGCCGCCCAGTCCTCGATGCGCGGAGGAAGGACCAGGGGGCGGCCCATCTCCGCGCCCAGCATCGCCCCCATCTGCAACGTGCAGGGATAGGCGAGATCGGCCAGCGTGGGCCCCTCGCCCGCCAGCACCCGCGCCGGCGCGTCGATCTCGTCGAGCCGCTCGAGCGCCGCCTCGATCCCCGCGCAGGCGGCCTCGAGCGCCTCGGGCTCGCCCCGCCAGTCGCGCTTCACAAGCGGGAACAGGGCGCGCACGGCGGCCTCGACGCGGGTGTCGTGGAAGCCGAGCAGCGCGCGGATCCGGGCGCGGGCCAGCGGCTCGACCGGCATCAGCGGCGGTTCGGGGGCGACCTCGTCGAGGAACTCCATCATCGCGTTGGAATCGTGGAGCGGCGTCCCGTCGACCGTCATGCCCGGCACCGAGCCCGCAGGCACCCGCACGCGGTATTCGGCCGAGCCGTAGCCGCCCGGCGGGGGGACCTCCTCGAAGGGCAGGCCCTTGTGGTCGAGCACGATGCGCACCTTGGCCACGAAGGCCGACACGCCGATGCCGTAGAGGACGATCTTCAAGCCAGCCGCTCCTTCAGCTCATCAAGGCGATGGCAGCCGAGCTGGGACATGACGTTGGACAGCTCGTCGCGCAGGATCGCCTCGGCATGGGCCGCGCCCGGCGCGCCAAGCGCCGCGACGCCCCACACGAAGCCCCGGCCGACAAAGCACATCTGCGCGCCCAGAGCCACCGCCCGGGCGACGTCCGCGCCCGAGGCGATGCCTGAGTCATAGATGATCCCGGCGCGGTCGCCCACCGCCTGCACGATGCCGGGCAGGGCGTCGATGGCCGCCACCCCGATGTCGACCTGGCGCCCGCCGTGGTTGGAGACCCAGATCGCGTCGGCCCCGATCCCGATCAGCTTCTCGGCGTCCTCGGGGTGCAGCACGCCCTTGACGATGAACTGCCCGGGCCAGAGGTCGCGGATCTCGGCCACGCCCTCGGGCGTCAGGTCGAAGGCGAGATTCCTGGCGGTGAACTCCGCCATCTTCTTCATGTCGGTCGAGGGGATGTAGGGCGCCAGCGAGCGCATCGTCGGCACGCCACGCCGCCAGGTGGCGAGCGCCCAGGACGGGTGGGAGAGCACGTCGGCCACCAGCCGCGCGGTGGTCTTGGGCGGCATCCCCACGCCCGCGCGCCGCTGCCGCTCGCGCCGGGACGAGCGGGGAATGTCGAGCGTCAGCACCAGCGCCTTTGCGCCGGCGTCATGGGCGCGACGGATCAGATCGCGGCGGGCCTCGGCATCGGTCGGCGGGTAGAGCTGGAACCAGAAGTCGGGATTGACCCGGGCGATGTCCTCGAGGCTCTCGCCCGCCACGGTCGAAAGGCAGTAGGGGATGCCCTGCCGGGCGGCCATCGCGGCGAGCGCTTGCTCGATCCCCGGCCACATCAGGCTTTGCAGACCCACGGGGGCGACGCCGATGGGCGCTTGCCAGGTGCGGCCCAGCAGGGGGGCCGAGGTGTCGGGGACGCGGGCCGCGCGCATCATCCGCGGGACCATGGTGACGGCGTCCATCCGCTCGCGGTTGCGGATCAGCGCGGTCTCGGCGCCGGTGCCGCTGTCCAGGAACTCCCACGCCACGCGGGGCATCCTCCTGCGCGCACGGCGACGCAGGTCTTCCATCGAGACCAGTTTTTCCAGGTTTGCCATGGTGTCCTCCCGCGCGCAGCAAGCCCGGCGCGGCGGGCGCCGTCAAGCCGGTCGGCAGGCAGGGCGGCGCCTGAGGGAGGCGTCGAGCCCCCCGCCGTCGCGGGCCGGACGGACCCGGCGTCCTGACACGGCCCGGGTGTCAGGGCCGGGGGCGGGGCGTCAGGGTCGGGGGCGGGCGTCAGACCCGGCGACCCTCCACCCACAGGCCCCGGACGACCGGGGCGGCATGGGCGGTTCGCACCCGCACCAGATCGGCGCGCAGGCCCGGCGCGATTTCTCCGCGGTCCGAAAGACCCGTGGCGCGGGCAGGGGCGCGGGTCACGGTGGCGAAGCCCTTGGCCATGTCCCCGGTCATCTCGCCCAGCTTCACCGCGGCCATCAGCAGCGAGGCGGGGACATAGTCCGAGCTGAGGATGTCGAGCAGCCCTTCGGCCGCCAGATCCGCCGCGGCGACGTTGCCCGAGTGCGACCCCCCGCGCAGCAGGTTCGGCGCGCCCATCATCACGGCGATGCCGTGGTCGCGGCAGGCGCGGGCGGCCTCGATGGTGGTGGGGAACTCGGCGATGCGGGCGCCGTGGGCGGCCGAGGCCTGCACGTGGGCCACATCGGTGTCGTCGTGGCTGGCGATGGCCGCCCCCCAGGCGCGGGCGGCGGCGACGGCCTCGGCCTCGTGGGAGGTCGAGACGCGCAGCGACAGCTCGGCCAGGAACTGCATGTACTCGTCGAACTCGGCCTGGGTGCGGCCGTGCTTGCCCATGTGGTATTTCTTCAGCTGGTCGATGTCGCGGAACTGGCGGAAGCCCGGCGTGTGGTCCATCAGCGAGACGATGCGCACGTCGTCATGGGCGGTGAACTCGGCCAGTTCCTCGACCAGCGTCTCCGAGCAGATCTCGGCGCGCAGGTGCAGCAGGTGCGAGATGCGCAGCGCCCCCTGGCGTTTCAGCGCGTTGATCGCGTCGGTCGCCTCGCGGGCGTATTTTCCATAGGCGGCCTTCTCGAAACTGGCGACCGAGCCCACGCGGATCGCGTCGAAGACGGTCGCGATGCCGGTCGAGGCGAGTTCTGCGTCATGGGCGATCACGGCGGCCTCGCGCGGCCAGTCGACGCCGGGGCGGGGCTGGCAATGACGCTCGAGGTTGTCGGTGTGCAGCTCGATCAGGCCGGGGGCGAGGAGGTCGCCCTCGAGGTCCTCGCCGGTCCGCGTCCGGCCGGGGTCGACCGAGGCGATGCGGCCGTCGCGGATCAGGACCGAACCGGTCACCTCCTCGTCGGCCAGCACCAGGCGGGCGTTGGTCAGCGCGATCTCTCCGGCGGGGGCGGCGGCCCGGAGGGGGGCTTTGGCGTCGGCGAGGGTCATGAGGGGCTCCGGGTCAGGGGCGCGGGCGCGGGCGCGAGGGCGGCCAGGAACGCCGCGGTGGCGTCTTCGAGCGCGCCGCCGTTGTCGATGATGCGGACGTCGGGCCCTTGGGGAAGGGCGGGGGGCGTGCGGCGCAGGCGCGCGGCGATCTGGGCCTCGGTCTCGCGGCCGCGGCCGGCGATGCGGCGGGCCCGGACCTCCGGCGCCGCGGTGAGGGCGAGGATGCGGACCGGCGCGAAGCGCGCGCGCGCCTCGGCCACGGCGGCGCGAGAGACGTTGATCACCCCCCCGCGACAGGCCGACAGCGCGGTCTCGACCGCCGCGGGAATGCCGTAGGCGAGGCCATGGGCGCGCCAGTGCAGGGCGAACTCGCCCAACGCCAGTCGGCGGGCGAACTCGGCCTCCGAGACCGGCTCATGGTTCTCGCCGGGGCCGGCGGGGCGGGTGATGACGCGGGTGGGAAACGCGAGGTCGGGACGCGCGGCCCGGGCGGCCGCGATCAGCGTGTCCTTGCCCACGCCCGAGGGCCCCACGACCAGGTGCAGGGTTCCGCGCATCAGGCGGCCTCGGCGGCGGGATCGGGGCGCGGGGCGAAGGCCGAGACGTCGATCTCCCGGTCGCAGACCTCGGCCCGGGCGGCGGCGTCGTGGAATATGCCCAGGATCGCGGCGCCGCGGGCCTTCGCTTCGCCGATCAGGTCGAGCACGACGGCCCGGTTGACCGGATCGAGCGAGGCGGTCGGCTCGTCCAGCAGCAGCGCGGGGCAGGGATGGGCGAAGCCGCGGGCGATGTTCACCCGCTGCTGCTCTCCGCCCGAGAAGGTCATCGGCGAGAGGGTCCAGAGCCGCTCGGGCACGTTGAGGCGGGTCAGGAGGTCGGCCGCGCGCGCTTCCGCCTCGGCCCGGGCACGGCCGAGGGCGAGAAGCGGGTCGGCGACGACTTCGAGGGCGGGCACGCGGGGGACCACGCGCAGGAACTGGGAGACATAGCCCAGCGTCTCGCGGCGCAGGGCGATGATCTCGCGCGGGCTGGCGCGGGCGACGTCGAGGCCGCCCACCCGGATTGAGCCGGTCGCGGCGAGGTAGTTGCCCCAGACCATGCGCAGGAGCGTGGACTTGCCCGCGCCCGATGGACCGGCCAGCGCGACGCATTCGCCTGGATCCACGCGGAAGGCGGCGTCGACGATCACCGGCAGGATCTGGCCGCCCTGCTGGTGGAGGGTGAAGGTCTTGGAGACGTTGTCGAGCTCGATCATCGCAGGGTCCTCGGGTCGGTCGGGACGGGACTCGCGCGGCGCTGCGCGCCGCTCTCGCCCGCCCGCCGACCCCGCCGCAGCCAGAGCGCTTGGGGCGGCCGGAGCGGGGTCGGCGGGCGGGCGGCGCCGGCGCGAAGCGCTCGGCAAGCGCCGTCCCGACCGACCCCGGCCAGGGGCGAGACGCCAGGAGTCCTTATGGAACAGCAAGCTATCTTCCGGGTAGTGCTCATGCCTGGAGCACCGAACTGACCAGAAGCTGCGTGTAGGGGTGCTGGGGATCGTCGAGGACCTGGTCGGTCAGACCCGTCTCGACCACGCCGCCGTCCTTCATCACCATCAGCCGGTCGGCGAGCAGCCGCACCACCGCCAGGTCGTGGGTGACGATGATCGCGGACAGCCCCAGCTCCCGCACCAGCCCCCGGATCAGATCCAGCAGGCGCGCCTGGACCGAGACGTCCAGCCCCCCCGTCGGCTCGTCCATGAACACCAGCCGCGGGCCCGTCACCAGGTTGCGCGCGATCTGCAGGCGCTGCTGCATGCCGCCGGAGAAAGCCGCGGGGCGGTCGTCGATCCGTTCGGCCGCGATCTCGACCTTGCCCAGCCAGTCGGTCGCGCTCTCGCGGATCGCGCCGTAGCGGCGCGCGCCCACGGCCATCAGCCGCTCGCCGACATTGGCGCCGGCCGAGACCGTCATCCGCAGCCCGTCGCGCGGGTTCTGGTGGACGAAGGCCCAGTCGGTGCGCATCAGCATCCGGCGGCGGGGCTCCGAGAGCTCGCGCACGTCCACCGGTCCCAGATCCCGGGTCGCGTAGCGCACCCGACCCTCGTCGGGGTCCATCTGGCCCGAGATGCAGGACAGCAGCGTCGACTTGCCGGAGCCGGATTCGCCCACGATCCCCAGCACCTCCCCGGGCCAGAGGTCGAAGGAGACGTCCGCGCAGCCGATCCGCGCGCCGTAGCGCCGGGTCAGCCCCTGGACGGAGAACAAGGGCGCGCTCATGCCAGGGCTCCTTCTGCGGCCGGGCCCTCGGCGCCGACATGGCCCGCCTCGCGCCGCGTGCGGCAATGGTCGGTGTCCGAGCACACGAACATCCGCCCGCCCGCGTCGTCCACGATCACCTCGTCGAGGTAGACGCCGTGCGCGTCGCACAGCGCGCAGGCGGCGTTCGCCCCGCCGGGATCGAACGGGTGATCCTCGAAGTCGAGGCTGACCACCTCCGTCCAGGGCGGGATCGCATAGATCCGCTGCTCGCGCCCCGCGCCGAAGAGCTGCAGGGCCGGCGAGTTCGACATCTTGGGATTGTCGAACTTCGGGATCGGCGAGGGGTCCATCACATAGCGCCCCTCGACCTTGACCGGGTAGGCGTAGGCGGTGGCGATATGGCCGTGGCGGGCGATGTCCTCGTAGAGCTTCACATGCATCAGCCCGTATTCCTCGAGCGCGTGCATCTTGCGGGTTTCGGTCTCGCGCGGCTCGAGAAACCGCAGCGGTTCGGGGATCGGCACCTGGTAGACGAGGATCTGGCCCTCGGTCAGGGGCGTCTCGGGGATCCGGTGGCGGGTCTGGATCAGGGTCGCCTCGGCGGTCGCCTCGGTGACCGCCACGCCAGCGACCCGCTGGAAGAATTTTCGGATGGAGACGGCGTTGGTGGTGTCGTCGGCGCCCTGGTCGATGACCTTCAGCGTATCCTCGGGCGTCAGCGCCGCAGCCGTCACCTGCACGCCGCCGGTGCCCCAGCCGTAGGGCATGGGCATCTCGCGGCTGGCGAAGGGCACCTGGTAGCCGGGGATCGCCACCGCTTTCAGCAGGGCCCGGCGGATCATCCGCTTGGTCTGCTCGTCGAGATAGGCGAAGTTGTAGTCGGGGTCGGCCCGGGTGGGGGCCTGCGTGGCGGTCTGGGCGGTCATTCCGCGGCCTCCTTGGCGGCCTGGGCCTGCGCGGCGGCTTCGGCCTCGCGGCGGAGCTGGCGGATGAGTTCGAGCTCGGCCTGGAAGTCGACGTAGTGGGGCAGCTTGATGTGCTCCAGGAAGCCGGTGGCCTGGATGTTGTCGCAGTGGCTTAGGACGAATTCCTCGTCCTGGGCGGGAGCGCCGACGTCGTCCTCGCCGAGCTCCTTCCAGCGCATCGCCCGGTCGACCAGCGCCATCGAGATCGCCTTGCGCTCGCAATGGCCCAGCGTGAGGCCGTAGCCGCGGGTGAACTGCGGGGGCTCGGTGCGGGATCCTGCGAACTGGTTGACCGTCTCGCATTCGGTCAGCTCGACCTCGCCGATCTCGACCGTGAAGCCGAGCTCGGGGATCTCCGCCTCGACCGAGACCACGCCCACGCGCAGCTCGCCCACGAAGGGGTGGTTGCGGCCGTAGCCGCGCTGGGTGGAGTAGGCGAGCGACAAGGTGAACCCCTCGTCGGCGCGGGCCAGCGCCTGCAGGCGCAGGGCGCGGTCGGCGGGGAAGGCCAGCGGCTGGCGGGTGAGGTCGGGGGGCGTGGGGGCGCCCTCGGGCTCGGACTGCAGCAGGCCCTCGGCGTCGAGGAACTCGGCGATGTGGGGCGTGCGGTCCGCCAGGGGGGTGGCCTGGGGCGCCTCGGGGGCCTCGCCCTCGGCGGCCAAGGCGAAATCGATCAGGCGGTGGGTGTAGTCGAAGGTCGGGCCCAGGACCTGGCCGCCGGGCGCGTCCTTGAAGGTGGCGGAGACGCGGCGGGAGACGGCCATCTCGGCGGTCTCCAGCGGGACCGAGTGCCCGAACCTCGGCAGCGTCGTGCGGTAGGCGCGAATGAGAAAGATCGCCTCGATCAGGTCGCCGCGCGCCTGCTTGATCGCGAGCGCCGCGAGGTCGGGGTCGTGCAGCGAGCCCTCGGCCATCACCCGGTTGACGGCGAGCGTCATCTGCTCGCGGATCTGGGCGAGCGAGAGCTCGGGGACCGAGACGTCGCCGCGGCGCGCCTCGGCGAGCCAGGCGTGGGCGTTGTCGATCGCCCGCTCGCCGCCCTTCACGGCCACATACATCGCTCAGACCTCCCGCAGACGGGTGGAGCGGGGGAGGGCGGCGAGCCGCCCCTCCGCCGCCAGGAACAGGTCGCGGCCCTGGGGGAACAGGGCGGCGTTGGGGGCGCAGAGCGCCAGCACGTCGGCGCGCGCGGGGCCGAGCGCGAGGCGCGCGGTCGTCCGGATGCCGGGGCCGGTCAACTCGGCCTCGGCGCCCGCGAACCCCTCCAGCAGCGCGACGAGCGTCGTGGAGCGGTCGGGGTAGTCGGGCGCGCCGATCGCGAAACGGTCGAGTTCGGCGCGCAGGGCGGCGGGCGAGCCGATGGCGAAGGCCGCCTCCTGCGCCGTTTCGGTCAGCGGCGCGTTGCAGTGGAAGCGCAGCCAGCCCGCGGCCGGGCCGCCGCGGAGGTCGGGGGCGAGCCAGACCGGCGTCTCGGCGTCGACCAGCGTCAGGGCCAGCGCGCCGGCGGCGGGCGAGAGGGGCGCGGGGGGGCGGGCGCCGACGGTCGGCTGGAGCGTTCCGGGACGCGACATCGCCTCGAGCGCCGCGCGGAAGGCGCGCGCGGCCTCCGCGGGGGAGTCGGCGAAAGCGCCCTCGAGCGCGTCTGCGGCGATCGCGCTCATTCGACGTCCCCTCGAACCATGGTGAAGAACTCGACCTTCGTGGCCGCGGCCCGGGCGGCGCGGGCCGCGGCGCGGGCTGTCGCCTCGGCGCGCAGGGGGGCGAGGATCTCGGCCTCCACCCGCGGGGCGGCGTCGGTCTGCATCAGCGCGTCTGCGAGCGCGGCGGCCGTCGCCTTGCCCTTGTCGCGGCCCTGCACCCAGGCGTGTCCGACCTCGCCCGAGGCGAGCCGAAGCGCGCCGCGGGTCACGGTCATCTCGCCCAGGTTGAAGGGCGCGCCGACGGCCCCGGCCCGGCCGCGCAGCATCACCGCCCCGCTCTCGGGGCGGCGCAGCCACTCGAACCCTTGCGCTTGCGCGGCGAGGCCCGAGGCCCCCCACAAGGCTGCCAGCCGCTCGGCCGGGGCCTTGGCCAGGGTGCTCATCCAGCCCTTGCGGGCGGCGGTGGGATCGGAAGAGGTCACAGGTTGCATTTCTGTCTAGCCAACTCGACAACTGCACAAGTATGGTATCGCCGACTCGGCGCGCGAAGGCAACGCGCGATTGATGACATCTGCATGACGACGGGGAGCGACCGATGCCGCAGGCAGGGGAGGAGCGCCGGGCGCAGGCGCCTGCGCCGCGCGACCGGGGCGAGGGCGCCGGGCCGATCTGGGCGCGGATAAGGGACGCGCTTGGCGACGAGATCCGCGACGGGCGCTGGGCGACGGGGGAGCGTCTTCCCTCCGAGAGCGCGCTGGCCGCGCGCTTCGGGGTCAACCGTCACACCCTGCGCCGGGCGATGGCGGCGCTGGCCGAGGCGGGGCTGGTGCATGTGCGTCGCGGGGCGGGGGCGACGGTGACCCACGCCACGACCGATTATCCGATCTCGCGCCGCACGCGGTTCACCGAGAACCTGCGCAAGGCCGGGCGGTTGCCCGCGCGGCGGATCCTGGCGCTCGACTCCCGGTCCGCGGGTCGGGAGGAGGCGGTGGCGCTCGAGATCGCG
The DNA here is from genome assembly GCF_963977235.1 of uncultured Albimonas sp. Classification (NCBI taxonomy): domain Bacteria; kingdom Pseudomonadati; phylum Pseudomonadota; class Alphaproteobacteria; order Rhodobacterales; family Paracoccaceae; genus Albimonas; species uncultured Albimonas sp. The sequence goes on along the minus strand of NZ_CAXBOD010000033.1, from coordinate 27,465 downwards.
CGCGGGCAGGCGGTGCATGTCTACGAGGGGCTGACGCTTGCCGACGGCGTGCCGATGGCCTTTGCGCGCACGGTGTTCCCGGCCGCGGCCTTGCCGGGACTGCCCGAGGCGCTGCGCGAGAGCGGCTCGATCACCGCGGCGCTGGCCGCCTGCGGGGTGGCCGACTACACCCGCCGCTGGACGCGGATGACCGCCTGCCGGCCCGGGGTGCTAATCGCTCGCCACCTGATGATCCCCGAGACGACGCCCCTGCTGCGGGCCGAGAGCCTGAGCGTCGACGCCGAAGGGCGCCCGGTCGAATACGGCCTGACCTGGTTCTGCACCGACCGGATGCCTCTGCTGATCGAGGAGCCCGGCGCCGCGCCCGAGCAACGCGAGGGCTGAGGACCGGCGGGCGCGCGCTCGGCTCTCGGAAGCGCCGCGTCGGGCCGAGCGCCGGTTCCGCGCGGAGCGCGCGCGGCGCGTTGCGGGCGAGGCGACGCGTTGCGACCGGCGCCGGTCGCTGGCCGTGGGCCAGGGTCCGGCGGCGCGCATGGGGCGGATGCGCCGCCCCGGGCGCCCGTTCGCAGCGGGCGCCTCGCCCGCACCGCGCCGCGGGCGGGACGGTTCGGCCGGGCGCGACCTCTGACGCGGCGCCCCCGCCGACAGGCGGGGCCGGGGGGCGCGCCGTCAGCGCAGGGGCTTCTCCATGAACACGCTCGACCCGTTCTCCTCATAGGCGCCGAACGGGCCGCGGCGGGCGTAGCCGGCGCGCTCATAGGCGCGGATCGCCTCCGGGCTGGCCTCGCCGGTCTCGAGCCGCATGACCGGCAGGCCGCGGGCCCGCGCCTCGGCCTCCAGGACCGCCAGCACGGCGCCCGCCAGGCGCCGGCCGCGGCGGTCGGGGCGGGTGAACATCCGCTTCAGCTCTCCATAGCCCGCGAGCGGGGCGAACCCGCCGCAGGCCGCGGGCTCGCCCTCCGCCCAGGCCACGACGAAATGCACCTGCGCCTCGACCAGTTCCTGCGGGGAGAAGGCGAAGCGCACGTCGGGCGGGTAGATCGAGGCCAGCTCCGCCTCGCTCCCCGCGATCAGCTCCAGCGCCTCGGGGGCGGTGACCGGCGTGGCCCGCACCTCGAGCGCCGGCACGTCCGCGAGAGGGGCTGAGGCGGGCCCCGGTGCGGGGGCGGCGGCGGGATCGGGGGCGGTCATGGCGGCTCCTGCAGGGCTCGGGGGGCTCGCCCATCAGTCCCGGCCGCGCGCAGGGCGTCAAGCGGGGGGTTGCCACCCGCGCGCGGCGCCCCATTGTCGCGCGCGGGACCCCTCCCCCCCGCCCGCCCGCCGATCCAGCCGCCCCGCGAGACCGACATGCGCTATTTCCCCCTGTTCCTCGACCTGCGCGGCCGCAGCGTGGTGATCCGCGGCGGCGGCGAGACCGCGGCCCAGAAGGCCCGCCTGTTCCTGCGCACCGAGGCCGAGGTGACGGTGATGTGGCCCGAGCTGAACGAGGAGCTCGCGGCGCTCGCGGCCCAGGGCCGCCTGCTGCACCTGGCCGCGCGCGACGACCGCGCCGCGGTGGCCGGCGCCTATCTCGCCATCGGCGCCAGCGACGTCGACCCCGAGGGCGACGCCGAGATGGCCGCGAAGGTCCGCCGCTGGGGCCGGGTGGTCAACATCGTCGACCGCCCGGAGCTGTGCACCGCGATCACGCCCGCCATCGTCGACCGCGACCCGCTGGTGGTCGCCATCGGCACCGAGGGCGTGGCCCCCGTGCTCGCCCAACGGGTGAAGACCCTGACCGAGAGCTTCCTGTCCTCGGCCACCGGCCCGTTCCTCGCCGGCCTCGCCGAGCTGCGCCCGCGAATGATGCAGATCCCCCTGCAGCCGACCCCGCGGGCGTTCTGGAACTGGATCATGGACGGCCCTCGCCTGCGCGCCGAGGCCGGCGACATCGAGGGCGCGCTCGACGAGGTCCGCGCAGCCGTCGAGGCCGGGGCCGCGCCGGTCTCGGTCGCCGCCCGTCTAAGCCTGCTGGAGCTGCCCGCCGACGTTGACCTGATGGCGCTGCGCGCGGTGCGTCGGATGCAGGAGGCGGATCTTGTGGCCCATCCCACCGATGCGCCCGCCGCCGCGCTGGAACTCGCCCGCCGCGACGCCGAGCGCTCGGGCGCCGACCCGCTGGACCTCGAGGCCATCGCCGCCGCGCTGGGCGAGGGGGGGCGGGTGGCGGCGCTCGCCCGGTCCGGGACGCTGAGGGAGACGGGCGAGGCGCTGGCAGGGTTGGGGCAGCCGGTAGAGACGATCCGGGCAGGCGCCGCCGGGGGCTGAGAGGGGGCAGGCGCCGACCCTCGCAAGCCTCGGGCGGCGCGCCGGTTGACGGCGTTGCGCAGGAGGCCCCGGGTCAGGCCCGGGGCGCGCGCCGCTGGGCGCCGCCGCGCCGGACGGCTTGCGCCCGGCGCGGGGGGAGCGGGGCTCAGGCTGCGAGGCCGCGCGCGATCAGCATCCGCTGGATGTCCGAGGCGCCCTCGTAGATCTGGCACACCCGCACGTCGCGATAGATCCGCTCGACGGGAAAATCGCGCGTGTAACCGTAGCCGCCCAGCGTCTGGATCGCGGCGGAGCAGACCCGCTCGGCCATCTCGGACGTGAAGAGCTTGGCCATGGATGCCGCCTGCAGGGCCGGAAGCCCCGCGTCCTTCACCGCGGCGGCGTGGAGGACCATCTGCCGGCCCGCCTCGAGCTGGGTCGCCATGTCGGCGAGGCGGAAGCCCACCGCCTGATGCTCGATGATCGGCTTGCCCATCGAGACCCGCTCCTTCGCGTAGCCCACCGCATAGTCGAGCGCGGCCTGGGCCATGCCCACCGCTTGCGCCGCGATGCCGATGCGCCCGCCCTCGAGGTTCGAAAGCGCGATGCGATAGCCCTCGCCCTCCTCGCCCAGCAGGTTCTCGGCCGGGATCTCGAGGTCCTCGAGCGCGATCTGGGCGGTGTCCGAGAGGGTCTGGCCCAGCTTCTTCTCCAGCGAGGCGACCCGCCAGCCGGGGGCGTCGGTGGGCACGATGAAGGCCGAGATGCCCTTCTTGCCGGCCTCGGGGTCGGTGACGGCGAAGACGATGGCGACGTCGGCGTTCGCGCCCGAGGTGATGAACTGCTTCACCCCGTTGAGCACGTAGCCCGCATCGGTGCGCACGGCCTTCGTCTTCAGGGCGGAGGCGTCCGAGCCCGCGTGCGGCTCGGTCAAGGCGAAGGCGCCCAGCGTCTCGCCGCGGGCCATGGGGCGCAGCCACTGCTCCTTCTGCGCCTCGGTGCCGTAGCGCAGGATCGGGACGCAGCCGACGGAGTTGTGGACCGACATCACCGTCGAGATCGCGCCGTCGCCCGCCGCGATCGCCTCCAGCGCCAGGGCGTAGGCGATGGTGTCGGTGAAGGCGCCGTCGTAGTCCTCGGGCGTCAGCATGCCCATCAGGCCAAGGCCGCCCATCTCGGCGATCACGTCCCTGGGGAATTCCCCGGTCTCGTCCCAGCGGGCGGCGTTGGGGGCCAGCTTCTGCGCGGCGAAGCGGCGCGCCATGTCGCGGACCATCGCCTGATCTTCGGTGGGCAGCATCGCGCCTCTCCTCCCTGGGGGCGTATCGGGGCCGCCTCCCCGGGCATCCCGGGGAGGCGGAGGATCTTACTTCGGCGCCATGCGGATCGCGCCGTCGAGCCGGATCGTCTCGCCGTTGAGCATCGGGTTGTCGATGATCGACAGCGCCATCTTGGCATATTCGGACGGGTCGCCGAGGCGGGAGGGGAACGGCACCTGCGCGCCCAGCGACTTCTGCGCCTCCTCGGGCAGCGAGGCGAGCAGAGGGGTCAGGAACAGGCCCGGCGCGATGGTGCACACCCGGATGCCCGAGCGGGCGAACTCGCGCGCGATGGGGATGGTCATGCCCACGATCCCCCCCTTGGAGGCGGCGTAGGCGGCCTGGCCGATCTGGCCCTCGTAGGCGGCGACGGAGGCGGTGTTGATGATCACGCCCCGCTCCTCGCCCACCGGATCCTCGGCCTGGATGCGGGCGGCGAACTTGGAGAGCACGTTGAACGTGCCGATCAGGTTCACGTTGACGATGGCCGCGAACTTGGCCAGCGGCAGCGGGTTGCCGTCACGGTCGATGACCTTGGCGGGCGGGCCGATGCCGGCGCAGTTGACCAGGATCCGGGCCTTGCCGTGCAGGCCCGCGGCCTCCTCGATGGCCTTGGTCACCTCGTCCTCGTCGGTGACGTTCACCTTGTGGAAGCTGCCGCCGATGGCCTTGGCCTTCTGCGTCCCCAGTTCCTCGTTGAGGTCGAAGATGGCGACCCTGGCGCCCTTGGCGGCCAGCATCTCCGCCGTCGCCCCGCCGAGCCCCGAGGCCCCGCCCGTGACGATGGCGGCCAGTCCGTCGATCTGCATCTCGCTGCGTCTCCTCTCGTGGTCGCGGGCAAGCGGCCGCTGCGAGAGGGGCCGCGACGCGCCCGCCGGGTTCGACAGGATCGGTAAAGGGCGGCGGGTCGGGGCGCAAGAGTGTCGGACACTAGCGCGGGAGCGGCGAGGAGGCGAGACGGCGCGGAAAGCGGGGGAGCGGACTGCAGGCGCCCTGCGGGCGGGCCTGGCTGCCGGGCGCCGGTTGGGGGGGGCAGGCCTGGAGAGGGCGGGCGTCGGAGCCTCCGGCGGGCTCCTGACTCACCCAAGAACAAGACGCCCGCGCCTGTTCTCCGGATCCGTCTCTCGCCAGCGATGCCTGAGCGACTCGCCCCGAGGGGTCAAGGACAAGCCGCGCAGGGCGCGGTCGCTGCGCGATCCCTGACCCCTCGGGGCGAGTCGCTCCGGGCGGCATCCGCGAGAGACGGCTCCGGAGAACAGGCGCTTCCCGGGGGCGCGTGTGGCGCGCGGGAGCGGGGGCGCCGGCGGGCCCGGAGGGGATCGGGGGCGCCGCCGGCGGCGGGGGAGGGTCAGCCGACCTTGCGGGCGCGGCCCTCCCAGTGCGGGGCGCGGAGCGCGACCTTGTCGATCTTGCCTAGCGCGGTCTGGGGCAGGGCGTCGACCATGTGGAAGGACTTGGGCGTGTGCACGCCGCCCTTGCTGGCCTTGACCATCGCCGCCAGCGCCTCGGGGTCGAGCGTCGCGCCGGCCTTCGGGACCACGTAGGCGCAGACCGCCTCGCCCCATTTCTCGTCGGGGATGCCGATCACCGCGGCCATCGCCACGTCGGGATGCGCGGCCAGCGCGTCCTCGACCTCGCGCGGGTAGACGTTGAAGCCGCCCGAGACGATCATGTCCTTGCGCCGGTCGACGATGTAGAGCCGCCCCTCGGCGTCCCTCACCGCCACGTCGCCGGTGCGCAGCCAGCCGTCGCCGAGCGCCTCCTGCGTCAGGTCGGGGCGCTGGTAGTAGCCCTCCATCACCTGGGGCGCCTGCACCGAGATCTCGCCCGGCATGCCCTGGGGGACGTCGTTCCCGTCGGCATCCAGCAGGCGCACGGTCGCCGAGGACACCGCGAAGCCGCAGGCCGAGAGCAGCTCGGGCCGGCTCACGTCATGGTCGGCCACGGGCAGGACGGCGATCGGATAGCACTCGGTCTGGCCGTAAAGCTGGGCGAAGACCGGGCCGAACCGGGCGATGGCCTCGCCCAGCCGCGTGGGGGACATGGGCGCCGCGCCGTAGAGCACCATCTCGAGGCTCGAGACGTCGCGGGCGGCCATGTCGGGGTGGTCGAGCAGCGCGTAGATCATCGTGGGCACCAGCAGGGTCATCGAGATCTTCTCGGCCTCGATGGTCGCCAGCACCTTCGCGGGATCGAACCCGTTCATCAGGTGGACCGTGCCGCCCTTGAGCAGGGTGGGCGTGACCTTGGTTCCCGCCACGTGGGAGATCGGGGCGACCGCGAGATAGCGGGGCGCCTTGGGCAGGTCGAAGTCGGCCATCACCGCCAGCGTGATCTTGCCCGCGCCGCCGGCGGTGCGCATCACCCCCTTGGGCCGGCCGGTGGTGCCGCCGGTGAAGTTGTAGTGCGCCGGCTGCCGAGGATCGGAGCGGTTGAGCGGCGCGCAGTCGGCCTCCGCCGCCGCGGCGGCCAGCAGGTCGGTTCCGTAGTCGGCCGGGCCCAGCGTCAGGAAGGTCGCGTCCGGATGATCGGACTGCAGCTCCGCGCCGCGCGGCGCGTGGTTGGCGGCGTCGACGATCACCACCTGGGCGCCGAGCTCCTCGATCTGGGCGGTCTGGCCCTCGCGCGCGCCCAGCGGATGCAGCATCGTGGTGGCCCCGCCCAGCGCGATGGTCGCGACGCTCGAGCACCAGGACTCGGGCCGGTTCGCCGACAGGATCGCCACCCGCGCCCCGGGGCCCACGCCGTGCCGCGCGAGCACCCGCTGGAGGCGCGCGATCAGGCCGGCGGTCTGCGCGTAGGTCAGGTCGAGATGCTCGGAGCGGAACGCCGTCCGCTCCGGGTGGCGGGCCAGCGCCCGCAGCACCAGGGTCGAGTCGGTGGGCGTGTCGTGCGCGGCGACAGGCACGGCCGCGGGCTCGGGCGTCGTCATCGGTTTCCTCCCGGCGCGTCGTGTTCTGGCGGCCCGGAGGCCCGGGAGGGGACGCGCCGCGCCGATGCGTCGTCCGCTCCATTCGCCTCCCTTATGGCGCCTCGCGCGCGCCGGCGCGACGTCCGTTGCGACGACCGCGCCCGCTGGACGCGCCCGCCCGGCTCTGCGATCACCATGGCTCCCGTTCCCCCACCCGGAGCCTGCGATGACCGCCGATCTCGCCCGCGACTTCGACCGTGAGCTCGAAGAGCGCCTGGTCCGCTACGCCGCCGTCGACAGCCAGAGCGACGAGACCTCGGCGACCTCGCCCTCGACCGATATCCAGCTCGACATGCAGCGGATGCTGGTCGCCGAGCTGGAGGAGATCGGGGCCCAGGAGGTGACGCTGACCTCCTACGGCGCGGTGCTGGCGACGATCCCCGCCTCGGAGGGGGTCGAGGCGCCGGTGCTGGGCCTGCTCGCCCATGTCGACACGGCGCCGGCGTTCAATGCCAAGGGGGTCAAGCCGCGGGTGATCCGCAACTGGAACGGCGGGCCGATCACCTATCCCGACGCGCCCGACCTGGCGCTGTCGCCCGAGGTCTCGCCCTATCTGGCGGGGAAGGAGGGGCAGGACATCGTCGTCGCCTCGGGGACCACGCTGCTGGGCGCGGACGACAAGGCGGGGGTGGCGATCATCATGACCGCCGCGCGGGCGCTGCTGGCCGATCCCGCGCTGCCGCGTCCGCGCATCCGCATCGCCTTCACGCCCGACGAGGAGATCGGGCGCGGCGTCGACGCGCGCCTGCCCAAGGACCTGGGCGCGGATTTCGCCTTCACCTTCGACGGCGCCCGCAAGGGCGAGATCGAATTCGAGAGCTTCTCGGCCGACGCCGCCCTGGTGCGGATCGAGGGCGTCTCGGTCCATCCCGGCTGGGCCAAGGACAAGCTGGTCAACGCCCTGCATCTCGCCGCCAAGATCGTGCAGACCCTGCCGCAGGCCACCCGCACGCCCGAGACCACCTCGGACCGCGAGGGCTTCCTGCATGTCTACAAGCTGGAGGGCACGGCGGCCGAGGCCGAGATCGGCGTCATCCTGCGCGACTTCGAGCTGGAGGGGCTGGAGAGCCACGGCGCGCTGCTGCGCTCGGTCTGCGCGGCGGTGCAGGCGGGCGAGCCGCGCGCGCGCGTGACCTGCGAGATCCGCCCCCAGTACCGCAACATGCGCTACTGGCTGGAGAACGACATGACCCCGGTGGAGCTGGCGCGCGAGGCCTGCCGGGCGGCGGGGATCGAGCCGGTCTCGACCCCGATCCGCGGCGGCACCGACGGCTCGCGCCTGACCGAGATGGGGGTGCCCACGCCCAACCTATTCACCGGCATGACCGAGATCCACGGGCCGCTGGAGTGGATCAGCGTGCAGGACATGGCCGCCGCCACCGGCGTCTGCCTGCGGCTGGCCGAGCTCGCCGCCGGCAAGCCTCGCGGGGGCTGAGGCGCCGCGCGGCGGTGAGGGGCGGCGGGCAAGCCGTGCGAGGCTGAGGCCCTCCGGCAAGCCGCGCGAAGACCGGGGCGCCGCGGGCAGGCCCCGCGGGGGCCGAGGCGCCGCGGGCGGCGGGTCGGCTGCGGCCGCGCGGGCCCGACGATGCTGCCATGCAGCATTCGCATGGCGGCCCTGCGCGCCAGGACGCATTCGTTACGTGCACCAAGGGTTTGGCGGAGGCAGACTGCGCCAAACGGCGGGGCCGGGCGCGCGAGTCGCGACCGCTCCGGCCGCATCCGTTTCCGCGGCGCCGCCCCCCGCCTTGCGCCGCAGCACGAAAGGTCGCCCCGTGGCCCCCCAACCCCAAGTCGCCCCCCGCGTCGAGCGCGGCGGCCTGGTGATGCTCGCGCTCGCCCTTGGCGGGTTCGCGATCGGCGTCGCCGAGTTCGCCTCGATGAGCCTCGTCCCCTTCTTCTCGGCCGACTTCGGCATCCGCGAGACCCAGGCCGGCCACGCGATCAGCGCCTATGCGCTGGGCGTGTGCGTCGGCGCGCCGGTGATCACGGTGCTGGCCGCGCGCATCGCCCGGCGCACGATCCTGGTGGGGCTGATGGCGCTGTTCGCGCTCGCCAACGGGCTCTCGGGGCTGGTCGAGGGCTACTCGGCCTTCGTCGCCTCGCGCTTTGTCGCCGGGCTTCCGCACGGGGCCTATCTGGGCGCGGCGGCGCTGATGGCGGCTTCGCTGGCCGCGCCGAACCGGCGGGGGCAGGCGGTGGCGCGGGTGCTGCTGGGGCTCGCCATCGCCACCATCGTGGGCGTGCCGCTGGCCAACGCGCTGGGCCAGGGATTCGGCTGGCGCTGGGCCTTTGCGATGGTGGCGGCGCTGGCGGCGGCCTCGGCGGGGCTGCTGGCCTGGCTCGCGCCCGTGCAGAGGCCCGACGCGAGCGCCAGCCCGCTGCGCGAGCTCGGCGCCCTGGGCCGCCGGCAGGTCTGGCTGACGCTGGGCATGGGGGCGATCGGCTTTGCGGGCATGTTCTGCGTCTACACCTACCTCGGCTCGATCGTGATCGAGCATGCCAGGGCTCCTGCCTCGTGGCTGCCGGGGCTGCTGGCGGTGTTCGGGGCGGGGATGACGGCGGGCTCGATGGCCGGCGGCTGGGCCGCGGACCGGGCGATGACGCCGGCGATCTTTGCGACGCTGGCGGTCAGCACGGTGTCGATGCTGGTCTTCGCGCGGGTCTCGGACGACGTGATGCTGATGCTGCCGGCGGTGTTCGCGGTGGGGCTCGGGTGCGCGCTGTCGCCGATCCTGCAGACGCGGCTGATGAACGTGGCGGGCGACGCGCAGATGCTGGCGGCGGCGCTGAACCACTCGGCCTTCAACGTCGCCAACGCGCTGGGTCCGTGGCTGGGCGGGCTGGCGCTGGCCGCGGGCTGGGGATGGAGCTCGGTCGGACTGGTCGGCGCGGGGCTGGCGGCCGGGGGCGGTGTGTTCCTGGCGCTGGCGCTGCTCGACGAGGCTTCGCGCCGGCGCTGGCAGGGCAGGGTGGCCTGAGCGCGCTCAGGCCCTGAGCGCACCCGAGATCGCGGGGTGCAGGGCGCGGAAGCGCGCGCGCTTGGCGGCCATGCGCTCGACCAGGGCGGGCTCGGGGGAGACGACCTCGGCGGGCTCGGGCGGGGCGCAGACGGCGGTCGCCTCGGCGCCGGTGGCCGCACACAGGCCCAGCCGCGCGGCGCCCAGCGCGGCGCCGTAGTCGCCGGCCGGCGGCAGGGTCAGAGGCCGATCCAGCGCCGCGGCCACGATCCGCAGCCACAGGCGCGAGCGCGCCCCTCCGCCCACCGCCCAGGCGCTGTCGAAATCCGACCCCGCCGCCCCCAGCGCCGCCTGGCAGTCGGCGAAGGCCAGGGCCACCCCCTCGAGCACCGCGCGGGTCAGCTCGGCCCGCGAGTCGGCCCGGCCCAGCCCCGCGAAGGCCCCGCGGGCGGCGGGATCGTTGTGGGGCGTGCGCTCGCCCGAGAGGTAGGGCAGGAACATCGCCTCGGTCGCGACCTCGCCGGCGAGGTCGGCGGCCTCCGCCTCGGCGATCAGTTCGGCGGCCGGGGCGCCGGCGAGGGTCGAGAGCCACTCCAGCGCGTCGGCGGCCGCCAGGATCACCCCCATCTGGTGCCACAGGCCCGGGGCCGCGTGGCAGAAGGCGTGGACGGCGCCGGCCGTGTTGGGGCGAAACGCGTCGCCCGCCACGAACAGCACCCCCGAGGTGCCCAGCGAGACGAAGGCCGTCCCCGCCGCCAGCGCCCCCACCCCGCAGGCTGCGGCCGCGTTGTCGCCGCCCCCGCCCGCCACCACGGGCGCCTTCGCCATCCCCCAGCGGGCGCAAAGCTCGGCCCGCAGGCGGCCGGAGGGGGCCGACCCCTCGACCAGCGCCGGCATGTGGGAGCGGTCGAGCCCGGTCGCGGCCAGCAGCGCGTCCGACCAGTCCCGCGCCCCCACGTCGAGCCACAGCGTGCCCGAAGCGTCGGACATGTCCGAGACCGCCTCGCCGGTCAGCGCCAGGCGCACGTAGTCCTTGGGCAGCAGGATGCGCTTCGTCGCCTCGAACAGCGCCGGCTCCTCGCGCGCCAGCCAGCGGGCCTTGGGGGCGGTGAAGCCCGGCATCACCAGGTTGCCGCCGATGCCGCGAAAGTCGGCGGCCGCGTCCAGCGCCGCGCAGTCGGGGGCCGAGCGCATGTCGTTCCACAGGATCGCCGGGCGCAGCGGCCGGTCGTCGGCGCCCAGGAACGTCGCCCCGTGCATCTGGCCCGAGAGGCCGATCCCCTCGACCGCCGCCATCTCGGCGGGGCGGTCGGCGGCCAGCGCGTCGAGCGCGGCCCAGCACGCCTCGATCCAGTCCTGCGGCGCCTGCTCGGACCAACCCGGCGCGGGGCGCGAGACCGCGAGCGGCGCCGAGCGCGAGGCGATCACCGCCCCCTCCGCGTCCATCAGCGCCGCCTTGGCCGAGGAGGTGCCGAGGTCGAGGCCGAGGTAGGTCATCGCGGGATCTCCGGTCAGGGGGCCGGGCTGCGCCGGCGCGGGGCTCCTCCTCTCCCCGCTCGGGCCCGCGGCGTCAAGGCCGCAGGACCAGCGCGCGCGGGCCCGCAGCGCGCGCACGGGCCCCGGCGGAGCGCTGGGGCATGGACGCCGCCCGCGCGGCGTGCCACGTTTGGCGGGTCGGTCCCTGCGGCCGGATTGGGACCCCCGGGCCGATGCCCGGGACAGGTCACGGGAGGGGCCCATGAGCGGGACCGCCGACTCAGATCTCGAGGCGAAGGTCAAACCCAGGGCGCAGCGACCGCGCCTCTGGAAAGTGATCCTGCTGAACGACGATTTCACCCCGCGCGAGTTCGTCACCGCGGTGCTGAAAAGCGTGTTCCGCCTGACCGAGGACCAGGCCTGGCGGGTGATGATCACCGCGCATCAGAGGGGCGTCTGCGTGGTCGCCGTCTACACCCGCGAGGTCGCCGAGACCAAGTCCGCCGACGCCAACGACGCCGGGCGCGCCAACGGCTTCCCGCTGCGCTTCACCACCGAACCCGAGGACTGAGACGCCCGCCTGCGCCGCGCCTCAGGAGGCGGGCGCGATCACGCCGCGCTCGGTCTCGGCCCGGTGCGGGGCGAGCGGGTCGGGCGGCCGGCCGGAGGGCAGGGCGCGGGCCGGCCCGCCGGACCGCGTCGCGGCCGGCCGGCCTGCGCGCGCGGGCAGGCGGGCGGGGACCTCGGTCATCTCCTGCACGATGCGGCGCACAATGGGCGCGGCCTCGGCCTCGGTCATGCCGGGCTTCAGGCGGGGGTCGTAGAGGATGCGCAAGAGGTCCGCGTCATGCTCGGTCATGAAGGCGAACTCCTCGTCGTCGTTGAAGATCGAGGGCCGCACCGAGTCGTCGTCGTTGGGCAGGCCCATCGCCTGGGCCACCTCCTCGTCGAGGCAGGAGTCGCGCAGCAGGTCGGGCAGCTCGTCGCGGATCCCGATCATCGCGCCCGAGGTCCACTTGCCGTCTCCGCCCTGGAAGGTCGTGGCGTAGCAGACCACCCACAGCCGCGAGGCCCACAGGTCGAACATCTGCAGCGAGTCGTCGGAGAACCGCGCCCCCAGCGCCGCCCGCATCCGGGGCCGCGACTCGGGGCCGAGATACATGATCAGCATCCGGGCGACCTCCTCGCCCTGGGCCTCGCGCACCTCGAGGCCGGTCGCCTCGGCGATGCGCGCGCCCAGCGCCTGCATCCGGGCGCGGTCCGAGGGACGCTCCTCGCCCAGCATCCGCCAGGTCAGCGCACCGCGCCACTTGGTCAGCGGCCGCTCGTCGATGATGTCGCCGGGGGCGGGAAACTCGGTCCGGAACGCCACCAGGCGGAAGTTCCGCTCGAGGTCGGCGCGGTCGTAGGGGGCGTCGGCGGGCGCGATCTCGGTGCGCAGACCGCCCTTGGCCAGCAGCGAGGACTGCAGCGCGGCGAAATGCTCCTGGGCCGAGGGTCGCGCGCATCCGGCCGCCAGCAGCGCCAGCCCCGCGGCCGTCGCCGGTCGCAGCGCCGCCCTCATCCCGAGGCGCCCTCCAGCCTCGGGCCCGGTCCGATCTCGTCGATGATCCGGCGCACGATCGGCATCCCCTGCGCGGCCGACATGCCCGCCTTCAGCCGCGGATCGTAGAGGATCTGCAGCAGAAGCTCGTCATGCCGGGTCAGCAGCGCGAACTCCTGATCGTCGTTGAAGATCGAGGGGCGCGAGTCGCCGTCGTCGTTCAGCAGGCCCAGGGTCTGGGCCATCTCCTCGTGGATGCAGCTGTCGCGCAGCACGCCCTTGGTCTCGGACTTGATCACGATGGTGGCCTTGTTGCGCCACTTGCCCCCCTCGCGCGAGCGGCCGACCTGGCCGACGCAGGGATAGAGGTCGTTGCGCGCCCATTCGCGCATCAGCGGCATCCGCGCGCCCGAGCCGTCGGCGTCGATCTTCTCGACGAAGGCGGCGCGCAGGATGGGGGTGGCGATCATCACCAGGATGTCGGGCTCGACGTCGGTCTCGATGAAGTCGAGGCCGGTCAGCCGCGACAGGCGGCCGGTGTAGTCGCGGTAGGCGGCGAAGTCCTGGGGCGTGGCGCCGTCGCCGGTCAGCTGCCAGCGCACCGGGCCGTCCCACTTGACCAGCGTCACGGGGGTCGAGTTCTGCACCAGATCCTCGCCCTCCTCGAACTCCATGTGGAAGGCGATCCGCTCGAAGTCACGGGCGAGGTCGGCGTTGGTGAACGGGGCGTCGGCGGGATCGTACTCGGTGCGCATCAGGCCGGCGGCGGCATAGCGCTCGAGCGCCTGGGAGTAGAGCTGATCGGTGGTCAGCGCGCAGCCGGCGACGAGCGCCCCGGCGGCAAGGGCGGCCAGCGCGCTCAGGCGAGGGCGGACTGACAGGATGGAGGCGACACCGGGAATGGCGGCAAGTCGCGGCATGCGCTCGGCTCCTTTGCGTCGGGCGTTCGCGACGAGGACTTGCTTCGTTCTATCGCGCTCCGTCCCGCGCCGCCATGCCGCGCAGACGCGCATCACGGCCGGGAGAGGGCAAGCGAGGCGGCGGGGCGACAGGCGCCGCAGGGGCAGGGGGCGCGGCGCCGGCCCCGGCGCCGGGCGGCGCGGCGGAGATCGGCGGTCGCGGGGGGCGCGCGGGCGATCCTGCGCTTGCCCGCCGGCGCCGCGACGCTAGGCTCGGCGACATGACCTTGTTCCGGCCGCGCCCCGCCTCCGCCCGCTCCCCGGTTCCCCGCGCGCCGCGCCGCGGCCTGCGCGCGGGGCTCGCCGCAGCCGGGCTGGCGCTTCTGGCGGCCTGCGCGGGCCCCGATGCGCCCTCCGACGCGCGCCTGCCCGAAGGGACGCGGGTGGTCGAGCTGCCCTCGGGCCGCGCGCTGGACGGCCTGCCGGCGCTGGCCGCCCGTGCCCGCGAGGCCGATCTGCTGGTGGTCGGCGAGGTGCATGACAACCCCAGCCACCAGGAATTGCAGGTGGTGCTGGCCCGGACGCTGGGGATCCGGGCGCTGGCGCTGGAGATGGTTCCGCAGGCCGCGGAACCCGCGCTGGCCGAACTGCGCGCCGCAGCGCCGGATCCCGAGACGCGCGCCGCGCCGGAGACCGAAAGCCTGCGCGCAGCCGCGGACTGGGACGACTACGCCCCCTGGCACGGGGTGATCGAGGCGGTGCCCCAGGCGCAGGTCACAGGCGGAGGCGTTCCTCGCGCCGACCTGCGCCAGGCGATGACCGAGGGCGCGGCGGCGGCCTTCGGCGCGGACGCCGCGCGCTACGGGCTCGACGCGCCGCTGCCGGCCGGCGAGCAGGGGGCGCTCGAGGCCGAGCTCGACGCCTCCCACTGCGGGGCGCTGCCCGCCGAGATGCTGGCCCCGATGGTCGAGGCCCAGCGCCTGCGCGACGCCCGCTTCGCCCAGGCGCTGCTGCGCGCGCGGCAAGGGGCAGGTGCGGGGGCGGGGGCGTCGGCCGGCCCGGCGCGCGCGATGCTGGTCACCGGCAACGGCCACGCGCGCCGCGACCGTGGCGCGCCCTTCGTCCTGACCTTCGCCGCGCCCGAACTGCGGGTCCTCTCGATCCTGCAGGCCGAGTGGTCGCCCGACGCGCCCGGCGACGTCGCCGCGGCGCTTGCGCCCTGGCGGCGGGCGGACGGCGGTCTTCCCTACGACCTCGCCGTGATCGCGCCCGCGCCTGGTCGCGAGGATCCCTGCGCCCGGTTCCGCAAGCAGGGGTGAGGGCCGGCCCGTTTGGGCCTGGAGCCGGGCGCAGAGATCAGCCGAACAGGAAGTCGCCGGCGTCGAGATCCCGGTGGTCGACGTCGTCGAGCTTCACGATCCCGCCGTCGTGCTTGATGATCGCGTCGCCCTTGCGCCCCGAGATGTCGAGCTGCTTGAAGCGGGCCACGTCCTCGAAGTGCAGGCGGTCCTGGCCGGCGAAATCCATCACCTTGTCCTTGCCCCCGCCCTTGGCGAAGACGAACACGTCCTTGCCCTTGCCGCCCCACAGCTTGTCGGCGTCCTCGCCGCCCGCGAGCGTGTCGCCGCCGGCGCCGCCATAGAGCTTGTCCTTGCCCGCGCCGCCGGCCAGGGCGTCGCCGCCGCCCTCGCCCCACAGCTTGTCCGTGTCCGCGCCGGCGTCGAGCCGGTCCTTGCCCGCGCCCCCGCGCAGCTCGTCGGCGCCGGCGCCGCCGAACAGGATGTCGGCGTCGTCCTCGCCCCACAGCCAGTCCTTGCCCGCGGCGCCGACCAGCCTGTCGGCGCCCGCGCCGCCCCACATGCGGCCGGCCTCGGCGCCCTCGAGCGAGAGAACGTCGTCGCCCTCGCCGCCCAGCAGCGAGTCGAGGCCCCCGCCGCCCTCGAGCACGTCGTTCCCCGCGCCGCCCTCGATCACGTCGGCGCCGGCGTCGCCGCGGGCGAAATCGTCGCCCTCGCCGGCCAGGATGCGGTCCTCGCCCTCGCCGCCGCGCAGGCTGTCGTGGCCCGCGCCGCCCTCGATCAGGTCGGCCCCCTCGTCGCCGGCGACGACGTCGTTGCCCTCGCCGCCGTAGAGACGGTCGTCGCCCTCGCCGCCGGCGATCGCGTCGACGCCCGCGTCGCCGTTGGCGACATCGTTGCCGCTCTCGCAGAAGATCCGGTCGTTCCCCGCGCCGCCCGCGAGGCTGTCGTCGCCCAGGCCGCCATTCAGACTGTCGGCCCCCTCGCCGCCCTCGATCCGGTCGTTGCCGGCGTCGCCGCGGGCGGTGTCGTCGCCCTCGCCGCCGTAGATCCGGTCGTTGCCCTCGCCGCCATGGAGCGCGTCGGCGCCATTGCCGCCGCCGATCGCGTCGACGCCGGCGTCGCCGCTGATGAAGTCCGCGCCGTCCTCGCCCAGAATCCGGTCGTCGCCCTCGCCGCCGTAGATGCGGTCGTCGCCGCCGCCGCCGCGCACCGAGTCGTCGCCCCCGCCGGCCTCGATCAGGTCGTCGCCCGGCGCGCCGAAGCTGAGCAGGTCGTGGCCGTTGGCGTCCGAGCGGGAGGCCATCAGCAGCACCTGGTCGCCCTGGGTGGTCGCGGCGAGGTCGGTGATCTCGGCGCCCCAGCCGGCCTTGTAGGTCTCGACCAGGTCCAGGCGGCCGTTCCCGGCGATCTCGTAGACGCGGACGCGGTCCTCGTCGGCGGCGAACATCAGGGTGCGCCCGTCGAGCTCGGCCGTCTCCAGCGCCAGCGCGCCCTCGGCCGAGCCGACGCGCACCAGGTCGCCCGAGCCGGTCAGCCGATAGATGACGAGCTTGGCGGGGCCCGCGGCGTAGACATAGGCCTCGCCGCCCTGGTGGACGATCTCGAGGTCCTCGACGTCGGTCAGGTCGAAGCGGCTCTCGCCGTCGCCGGCGCGGCGCAGGGTCGCCCGCTCGGGGTTGGCGCCGCCGAAGCGCCAGACCGAGACCTCGCTCTCGTCGCGCGCCGCGATCACCGCGTAGCGCTGGCCGTTCACCGTCGCGATCTCCATCGCCGAGACGTCGCCGACCTCGAGCCGGCCGGTGTCTTCGGTGCGCTGGGCCACCTCGAGCGCCCCGGCGCGGTAGCGCAGCACGGTGACCCCGCCCTCCTCGCCGCCGGCGACCAGGATGCGCAGCTCGCCGCCGATCTCGAAGGGGACGAGGGCGCCGGGACGCAGCAGGCCGTTGCCCCAGTCCCAGTCGAGGCTGGAGAGCAGCACCGGCGCGCCCGAGGCGTCGAGCCGCGCCAGGCTGACGCCGATGCCCGCGGTGATCAGGCAGGTCTGGCCGCCGAAGTCGATCGAGGCGATGGCCGGCGCGCCGGTCAGCATGTCCTGCGTCCCGTACCACATGGCGTCCTGCGACCAGACCTGGCGCAGACCCGTCTCCTCGCCCTCGACGGTCCAGGCCTGGGCCCCGCCCGCGCCGCGCCCGGAGGCGGCGGCATAGGCGTGGACCTTGCCGTTCACCGTGACCATGGCGATCTCGCCCGGCCCCTTGGCCTGGGCGCCGCCGTCGCGGTCCTCGGTCCGCAGTTCGAAGCCGCCGGCCTCGCGCCCGTCTCCGTAGATGGTGTCGTCGCCCTCGCCGCCCTGAAGCGTCTGCGAGCCATTGCCGCCGAACAGAGTCCGGCCTGTGATCTTCGCGCCCATTCTCGCCCCCACCCCTGGAAGCCGGGGAACATTCCCCGCGAGAAGGGATAGGCGAACGCGAGTATTCGCTAAGTGAAGCGGGCTGGTTAAGTCGGATTTTTATTTGCTGATAAAGGGTATACTGGTGATCAAAGGTTTGATGGCCAGAGTTTATGGCCCGTAACGAGGGGTGGTTACTTGGTCGTTGTGAAAATCGGTTAGGCGCAGATGTGCAAAACCGGTTGGCGGACGGTTGGGAAAAACGGTTTCCGGAAGGTGGAGGCGCGCCGCCCCCGCCGCGAGGACGGGCCGGGGGCAGCCGAGGCGCCGGGCTCAGTCGCCCTTGCGGATCACGAAGCGACGCCCGCCGCCGGGCGCCGGCTCGGCCGAGAGCAGGGCGTGCCCCGCCTCGGCGCAGAAGTGCGGCAGGTCGATCGCGGCCATCGGATCGTCGGCGACGATCGCCAGCACCGCCCCGCCCGACAGCCCCGCAAGGCGCTTGCGCGCCTTCAGAACGGGCAGGGGGCAGATCAGCCCGATCGCGTCGACTTCGACGTCGGCCACGGGGCCGGTCCCGGAGGCGGCGGCGCGAGCGGGGTCTGGCTGGGATCGAGGGGGGCGGGTCATCGGGCGGGCTCCGGGGCTGGCCCCACGGCTAGCCTCCCGCGCCGGCCGGGGCAAGTCGCCGCCCGCGCTTGCGCCGCCGAGGCCGCGACCCTAGGGTCCGGGGCCCGAGACCAGCCCTCGACGCCATGACGCCCTTTCCGCCTGTCCGCCGCCCCTCCCCGCGCTCGCCAGCCGTCCTGCGGCTGTCGGCGGTCTCGCTCATCGCGCTGCTTGCCTGGGGCGCGGCGCCGGCGGGCGGGCAGGAGAGCGCCGATCCCGAGGCTGGCGCCTCCGCCCCCGCCGAACGCGACCCCCGGCCGCAACCACACGCCTACACGGTGCTCGACGGCCGCTCGGTCCCGCGCCCTCTGGGCGGCGCGGTCGGGGAGGCCGCCCGCGGCCGGGCGATCTATGCGGATCCGGCGCTGGGCGGGTGCAGCGCCTGCCACGCCGCGCCGGGCCTGCCGCGGGCGATCTTCGTGCCCCACGTGCTGGCCGAGCGCGCGCCGACGCCCGAGCCCGAGCCCGAGCTGCCCCCCGCCCTCGACGACCCCTCCGCCGACGGGCTGGAGCCGAACGCCGAGCCGGTAGCGGAGTCCAACAGCCGCCTCGCGCCCGAGATCGCGGCCCCGCCGCCCGCCCGCCCCGATCCGGAGGCGCAGTCCGAGGAAACCGCAGGCGACGACTCCGCCGATCCCTCCGGCGAAGATCCCGACGCGGTCGCGGCCGCCGCGGCGCTGCTGCCGTTGCCGCAGGGACCAGACCTCGCCGGCGTCGCCGCGCGCCGCGAGATCGGCGAGCTGCGCCTGAGCGTGATCAACCCGCGCATCGCGCGCGAGGCCTCGCGGATGCCGGCCTACCACAACGTCTCGCTCGCCCAGGCGGCGCTGACCCCCGCGCTGCGCCAGCCCTGGCTGTCGGCGCAGGAGGTCGAGGACGTGGTGGCCTATCTTGCGACCCTCGACGGCGAGGACGCTTCGCCCGTCGCCGACCCGACGAGGCCCGACGGAGCCGCCGACGCGGCGCCGGAGAACGAGCCTTCGCCCGACGGCCCGAACCCCGACGAACCTGACCCCGATGAACCGGACCCCGACGCTCGCCCGGGCGAGGCGGCGTCGCCGACGCCCGCCGCCGGGCCAGAGGGGGCGCCGGGCGGCGCGCCGCCCGCCGAGGCGCCGGCGCCGGAGGCGAGCGATCCCGCGGTCTCCCCCGAAGCGGGCGATGCGCCTGCTGCCCCCGAAACCGGCGACGCTTCGACCTCGCCGGGGACCGGCGGATCCCCCCCTGCGGGTGAGGCGAGCGGGCCGGCCGCTCCGCCCGAGGCGACCGACGCCTCCCCGGGCGACACGGCAAATTGAGCGGGGGCGACGCGGCGCCCGGTCGACGCGCCGGGCGCGAGGGTTCAGAAGACCTCTCGCCCGCCCCCAGACGAAATCCGGCACAGGGAGCCCCGCGCGCCGCATGACCGACATCGGACTGCTCGCCGCCTTCTTCGGCGGCCTCCTCAGCTTCCTGTCGCCCTGCGTGCTGCCCCTGGCGCCGCCCTATCTTGCGTTCATGGCCGGCTCGACCCTCGACAAGCTGACCGGAGAGGAGGAGCCCGACGCCGCGCTGGCGCGGCGGGTGTTCGTCTCCTCGCTGTTCTTCGTGGCGGGGCTGGCGACGGTGTTCGTGGCGCTTGGCGCGGGCGCGAGCCTGGTGGGCCAGACCTTGCAGGCTTGGCGCTACGAGTTCGGCATCGTCGCGGGCTTTGTCATCTATCTGCTGGGCCAGCACTTCATCGGCTTTCGCCGCGCGCCCGTGACGGTCGCGATCGCGATCGCGCTCGCGGCCCTTCTGGCGCTGTCGGGCGGGGGGGAGAACCTGGTCGAACAGGCGCAGGCCCACTGGCCGGCGCTGGTCGCGCTGGCCCTGCTGGCGGCGGCCCTGCGCCTCTCGGGGGCCGAGCGGATCCCCCTCCTGATGCAGGAGGCGCGCTTTGACGCCGGCGGCTCGGCGGGCACCTTCGCGGGGGCCTACGTGATCGGCCTCGCCTTCGCCTTCGGCTGGACGCCGTGCATCGGGCCGGTGCTGGGCTCGATCCTGTTCCTCGCCGCCCAGCGCGAGACCATCGGCGAGGGCGTGGGCATGCTCGCGGTCTACGCCCTGGGCCTGGGCGTGCCCTTCATCCTGGCCGCGGCCTTCGTGCGCCCGTTCATGCGCTGGATGCGCGGCTTCCGTCGGCACCTCGGCCGGGTCGAGATGGCGATGGGCGCGCTGCTGGTGGGGGTCGGCGTGCTGATGATGACCGGCGCCTTCGAGACACTGGCCTTCTGGCTGCTGGAGACGTTCCCCGCGCTCGCCACCATCGGCTGAGGTTTTTCGGGGAGGGGCCTCGGCAGATCCTGGCCGGCTCCTGTCCGCCAGGTCTCCGATGGGGGACGGGGTCCGGCCTCGCGGCCGCGGCGGGGGGCGGAGAACGCGCCGTGTCCGGCCGACGGACCCGCGGCCCCGCTCCGCGGCCGGCGACGCGTCGCCAGCTTCGCTCAATCGGCCACGATCACGCGGTTTCGCCCGGAGTTCTTGGCCTTGTAGAGGGCGGCGTCGGCGCGGGCGATCAGGTCCGCGCCAGTCTCCCCGCGCCGCCATTCGGCCACGCCCAGCGAGGCGGTGACCGTCCCCAGGCGCTTGCGCGAGCCGGAGACGACGAAGGCGCGGGCCGCAAGCTCCTGGCGCACCCGCTCGGCCACGTGGCGGGCGCCCAGCCGCTCGGTCCGGGGCAGGATCAGCGCGAACTCCTCGCCGCCGAAACGGGCGGCGGTGTCCTTGCCCTGCACGTTCTGGCGCAGCAGTCGGGCGAACTGCTTGAGGACCGAGTCGCCGACCGCATGGCCGAACCCGTCGTTGATCCGCTTGAAATGGTCCAGGTCGCAGATCACCAGGCTCAGCGGTCCCCGCTCATGCCCCTCGTGGACCGCAAGCTCGAGCGCGGAGTCGAAGCGCCGGCGGTTGGCCAGCCCGGTGAGGTGGTCGAGGAACGCGCTCTCGCGCAGCTCGAGCAGTTCATCCTGCAGGTCCGAGATCTGGGAGCGGGCGGCGGCGAGCTCGGCGTCATGCCCCTCGATCTGCTGGGCGTGGCGGCCGGTCAGGTCGATCAGGTCGCGGATCGTCTGCTTCACCGTGCCGGGGCGCGCGAGAATCGACATGCCGTCGCGGGCGCGCGTCAGGTCGTACTGGAAGGCGTCGTTGGTGGCCGAGCGACGCGCGAGCGATTCGGAGAGCAGCGCGAGCTCGAGCTCCACCTGCCGGCCGACGTCGAGGAACCGCTCCGCCTGACCGTCCAGTGACAGGTGCGCCTCGTGAATCCGCTCGAGCGCGTCGAGATTGGCGCCGCCACCCTCGGGCAGCAGCGCCTCGACGGCGCCGACCAGGCGGGCGTCCTCGGCGCCGACAAAGACGTAGAACACTTCGAAAACGCGGGGTTCGGGGGGCAGGCCGCGCCGCTCGGCCTCGGCCAGCGCGCGACGGGCGCGTTGAGAGATCGCCGCGAGGTCGGGCGGGGCCGGGGACGTGGCGGTCCCGGGCGTCCCCGACGCCGAGGTCGAGGCCGACGCCGCAGGCAGCGGCTGCATCCGCTCGGTGGTCACGCTCCGCTCCATCCCAGGCCCTGCCGGCCGACCTCAGGGCAAGGCCTCCGGCGAATGGGGGGAGTTAGAGGCGAGTTGCATTGGCAAAGTCTTAAGCCGGGCGAGTTCGCGGCCCCATTCTGCGTGCAACAGAGTGAATTGGCCGGCCCGGAACGGCACGGCGCGCCTGCGGGCAAAGCGTCGCGCAGGCGCGGCGACTGCGGCGAAAGCGAAGGGGGCGGCCCGCATCTGCGGACCGCCCCCCGAAATCAGTCAGACGAAGCGCCGGGATCAGCCGATCAGGCCCATCTGCTCCAGCTTCAGCAGCACGGTCTGGGCGCAGTTGTCGACGTCGGTGCCTTCGGTCTCGAGCCGCAGCTCGGGGGTCTCGGGCGCCTCGTAGGGGTCGGAGATGCCGGTGAACTCCTTGATCTTCCCCTCGCGCGCCAGCTTGTAGAGGCCCTTGCGGTCGCGCCGCTCGCACTCTTCCAGGCTGGTGGCGACGTGCACCTCGACGAAGGCGCCGTAGGCCTCGATCATCTCGCGCACGGCGCGACGGGTGGCCGTGTAGGGCGCGATCGGGGCGCAGAGGGCGATGCCGCCGTTCTTGGTGATCTCGGAGGCGACGTAGCCGATCCGCTTGATGTTGATGTCGCGGTGCTCCTTGGAGAAGCCCAGCTCCGAGGACAGGTGCTTGCGCACCACGTCGCCGTCCAGCAGCGTCACCGGGCGGCCGCCCAGCTCCATCAGCTTGACCATCAGCGCGTTCGCGATCGTCGACTTGCCCGAGCCCGAGAGGCCGGTCAGGAACACCGTGAAGCCCTGCTGGGCCCGCGGCGGACGGGTGCGGCGCAGCTCCTTGACCACCTCGGGGAAGGAGAACCACTCGGGGATGTCGAGGCCTTCCTGGAGGCGGCGACGCAGCTCGGTGCCCGAGATGTTGAGGACGGTCACGCCCTCCTCGATCTCGTCGGCGGGCTCGTACTGGGCGCGCTCCTGCACGTAGACCATGTGCTTGAAGTCGACCATGGTCACGCCGATCTCGGCCTCGTGCGTGCGGAACAGCTCCTGCGCGTCGTAGGGACCGTAGAAGTCCTCGCCGGCCGAGTTCTTGCCGGGGCCCGCGTGGTCGCGGCCCACGATGAAGTGGGTGACGCCGTGGTTGCGGCGGATCAGGCCGTGCCACACCGCCTCGCGGGGGCCGGCCATGCGCATGGCCAGCGGCAGCAGCGACAGGTGGGTGGTCGCCTGGGGGTACTTGTCGAGCACCGCCTCGTAGCAGCGCACGCGGGTGAAGTGGTCGACGTCGCCCGGCTTGGTCATGCCCACGACGGGGTGGATCAGCAGGTTGGCCTGGGCCTCCTTCGCGGCGCGGAAGGTCAGCTCCTGGTGGGCGCGGTGCAGGGGGTTGCGCGTCTGGAAGGCGACGATCTTGCGCCAGCCCATCTTGCGGAAGTAGGCGCGCATCTCGTTGGGCGTGTCGCGGCGCGAGCGGTAATCGTAGTGCACCGGCTGCTGGATGCCGGTGATCGGGCCGCCGAGGTAGACGTTGCCGGCGGTGTCATGCAGGTAGCTGACCGCGGGGTGGGCCTTGTCGTCGGCGCCGAAGACCTTCTCGGCCTCGCGCGACTTGTTGGGGACCCACTTGTCGGTGACCGACATGATCGCGAGGATCACGCCCTCGGCGTCGCGCAGCGCGATGTCCTGGCCGGGCGCAACCTTGTCAGCGAACTTCTCGTTGACATCGAGCGTGATCGGGATCGGCCACAGCGTGCCGTCGGCCATGCGCATGTTCTCGACGACGCCGTCGTAGTCGGCCTCGGTCAGGAACCCCTTGAGCGGGTTGAAGCCACCGTTCATCAGCAGCTCGAGGTCGCAAACCTGGCGCGCGGTGAGGTCCCAGGACGGCAGCTCGCCCGCCTCCAGCTTCAGCTTCGCGGCGCTGTCGTAGGAAACATAGAGCTCGGGGATGGGAGCGGTGTTCGCGGTGGTCATGTTGTCGGCTTCTCGCTTCGATCGGCGGTCATACGGTCAGGGCCGGTTCCGCGCGCCTTCTGAACCGGCAAGGCGCGGAAAGCAACAACTCAACGGTCGAAATGCTGCACCGCGACAATGCGCTCGACGTAACGTCGGGCTCCGCGCGTCGGGGAATTGCAGCGGATGCTTGCGAATTCGGAGGCGTTTCCGGCGGAACGCCGCCCAGGCGCTCCGCGCCGGACGGAGCGGCCGGCGCGAGGGGCGTCGAGCGGCCGGGGCGTCCTGTGGAGCCGCCGCGACGCGACCGTCGCGACGGCCGCAGGTCAGGCGCGCCGGCGGCGGCGCAGCAGGCTCAGCGCGCCGACGCCCGCGGCCAGCAGCCCGCCCGCGGCGGGGATCGGCACGGGCGAGGCGCCGCTGTATTCCACCAGATAGGCGCCGCGCACGGCGTCGGAGCGCAAGTCCATCCAGTCGTTGGAGTCGAAGGACCAGCCCAGGAGGTTGTCCTCGCCCGTCGAGTCGTTGGGCTCGCCCGAATGCCAGTCCTCGAAGCCGAAGGCCGTGCCGGCGGCTGCGCCGACCCAGAACAGGGTCCCCGCCTCGGGCCCCGCGACCCAGCGCCATTCGCCCTCGACCTCGGCGTCCGAGCCGCCGAGGAACGCCTCGAGGCCGTCGGGGTTGACCTCGGCGCTGAGGAAATCCTGCTCCTCCTGCGAGGTGATGGTCGCAAGGTAGCCGGTCATCCCGAGATGGGTCATGCCCGCCGCGAGGTCCCGAGCCCCGCTCCACACCTGGGAGCTTTCCACCAGTTCGTACCAGTGGCCGTTGCCGCCGTCGGCGACCTCCCACTGGACGGGGAGGGCGAGGGCGGGCGCTGCCAGCGACGCGGCGGCGGCAGCGAAGATCAGGGTCTTCATAGACGATTCCGTTCAATTGCTCTGATTGTCATCTAGGTGAATATCTTCTGCGGCGTCCACTGTTTGTCGGTCGGCCGGTTCGCCGGGGGGCTTTCGACGCCCGGCGCCGCGGCCTATGGTCGGGCGCGCCGCCGATGTTCCTCCTTCAGGTCTGGATGCCGCCCCGGTGACCTCGCCCCTCTCCGCCTTCCTGATCGTCAAGAACGAGGCCGCCCGTCTGCCGCGCACGCTCGCCGCGCTGCAGGGGCTGGCGGATCAGGTGGTGGTGGTCGACAGCGGTTCGACCGACGCGACGGTGGAGATCGCGAAGGCCGCGGGGGCGGAGGCGCATCATCGCGACTGGACCGGCTACGGCGCCCAGAAGCGCTTCGCGGAGGATCAGTGCCGCCACGACTGGCTGCTGAACGTGGACGCCGACGAGGTGGTCACGCCCGAGCTCGCCGAGGAGATCCGCGCCACGCTCGCCGCCGACCCTGCGCCCGGGGCCTATGTGATCCGCATCCTCAACGTCTATCCGGGGGCCGAGCGGCCGCGGCCGCTGGCCAACGACTACGCGGTGGTGCGTCTCTATCACCGGGGCGTGGGGCGCTACCGCGACCATCCGCTGTTCGACAGAGTCGAGACCGAGGGTCCGGTGCGTCGCCTGCGCGCGCCGATCTTCCACTTCCCCTTCCTCGACTGGCACGGGCTGGTGGCCAAGGAGAACGCCTACTCCTCCTTCCAGGCGCAGGCGGCCAGGCCCCGCGCCTTGTGGAAGCTGCGCCTGCGGCTGCTGGTCGAGGGGCCGTTCGTGTTCCTGAAATCCTGGCTCGCGCGTGGCCATGTGCTGGGGGGATGGAACGGCTTCGTGTTCTCGGTCGCGATCGCCTTCGCCCGCTTCCTGCGGGTCGCCAAGATGATCGAGCGGCAAGAGGCGCGCCGGAAGGGCCGCTGAGCTCTCAGCGCAGCGCCGAGCGGATCGCCAGCATCGCCGCCGCGCCCAGCGCGAAGCCGGGGATGGCGGTCAGGATCCAGCCGTCGAACACCAGACAGCAGACCACCAGCAGCGCCAGCCCCGCCGAGCTCGCCAGCCCCTGGTTCAGGCGGTCCAGTCCCAGCCGCACGATGCCGAGGAACCCGGCCGCGAACAGCACGCCGATCAGGGCGCCGGTCAGCGCCTCGATCAGCATGACGCGCGCGCCGCGGCGGCGGGAGGGGGAGCACAGGCAGACATCGCCGGCGCATGTCGCCCAATCGCGCCGAGTCGCCAAGGGGCGCCGACGCCGCGCCGCCCGCCCGCAACCCTGGAGCCCGCCGCCGAAACGCCGCCAGCAGGGACCCCGCCAGCCGGGACCCGGCCGCCGAACCCCCCTCGCCCCGGCGTTGCCCCAGCCGCCCGACAGGCGTCGAGACGCTTGCCCGGCCACGGCGGTCGGGTCATCCTCGGAGCCGGCGCGGCCCGGCGCACTGCCTTGAGTCTGAAGGCGCGTTCAGGCTACCGTGCCGGTCTCAAGCGCCGGTCCGCGCGACGAGGGTCCCCGCCCCCGTCCTCGCGGAGATCCCCGCCGGCGCGCCAGGAGGGGTCCATGCCGTTCCCGCTCGCCCGCCGCGCCGCCGCCGGGAGCCTTGCCGCGATCCTGGCTCTCTGCCTGCTCGGCGCGCCGGCCAGCGCCCAGACGCTGCGCTGGAGCTCCCAGGCCGACGCCCTGACCCTCGACCCCCATGCCCAGAACGAGGGGCCGACGATCGCCCTGACCGGCATGATCTACGAGGCGCTGGTCACCCGCGACCCCGCGATGACCCTGCAGCCCGAACTCGCCACGCAATGGGAGCCGGTTGAGGGCGGCTGGCGCTTCCGCCTGCGCGAGGGCGTGAGCTTCCATGGCGGCGAGAGCTTCGAGGCGCAGGACGTCGCCTTCTCGATCCGCCGGGCGATGGCGCCGAGCTCGGACTGGCGCGAGCAGCTCTCCTCGATCGTCGAGGTCGAGACGCCCGACCCCCTGACCGTGATCCTGCGCACCTCGGGGCCCAACCCGATCCTGCCCAACCAGCTGACCAACGTCTTCATCATGGACAGCGGCTGGGCCGAGGCGATCGGCGCCGCCGTCCCCCAGGACTACGCCGCCAGCCAGGAGACGCCGGCCGTCCGCCAGGCCAACGGCACCGGCCCCTTCGCGCTGGAGGAGCGACGCCCCGACGAGCTGACGGTGCTGACCGCGCACGAGGCCTGGTGGGGCAGGGGCCTGTTCCCCGGCAACCTCGCGCGGATCGAGTATCGCCCGATGCGCAACCCCGCGACCCGCGTGGCCGCGCTGCTGGCGGGGGACGTGGACCTGGTGCTCGATCCGCCGCTGCAGGACCTCGCGCGGATCCGCGCGGCGCAGGGCATGAAGGTGACCAGCGCGCCGCAGATCCGCACCATCTTCCTGGGCATGGATCAGGCCTCGGCCGAGCTGCGCAGCTCGGACGTCGTCGGGCGCAACCCGTTCGGCGACCGGCGCGTGCGCCTGGCGATCAACCACGCCATCGACCGGTTCGCGATCCGCGACCACGTGATGGAGGGGCTGAGCTATCCCACCGGCCTGCTGACCCCCCCCGGCGTGCACGGCGTCACGCCCGATATCGACGCCCCCTATCCGTTCGACCCCGAGCGCGCCCGCGCCCTGCTGGCCGAGGCCGGCTATGCGCAGGGCTTCTCGGTCCGGCTCGACTGCCCCAACGACCGCTACAACAACGACGAGGAGATCTGCCAGGCGCTGGTCCCGATGCTGGCGCGCGTGGGGATCGAGGTCACGCTCGACCTGCAGCCGCGCACCCGCCACTTCCCCCGGATCCAGAACCGCGAGACCGATTTCTACATGCTGGGCTGGGGCACGCCGACCTTGGACAGCGCCTTCGTGCTCGACTACCTGGTCGAGGCCGGGGGCGCCTGGAACGCCACGGGTTTCGACAACCTGCGCCTGAACGAGCTGGTGGCGGCGATGGCGACCGAGACCGACCTCGCCCGTCGCGACGCGATGATCGCCGAGGCCTGGGAGATCGTGCGCGACCAGGCGCCCTACGCCCCGCTCCACCACCAGGTGATCGCCTGGGCGACCTCCGACCGGGTCGAGGCGCCGATCTGCCCCGACGACGCCCTGCGCCCGCGCTTCGTGGTGATGGGCGAATGAGCTCGATCCGCCCGCGGCGCCGGTCGCGAGGCGTCCCGGCCCGTCGCCCGCGCGGGTCCGGCGCCCCCGT
>NZ_CAXBOD010000032.1:0-54246 GCF_963977235.1 uncultured Albimonas sp. | reverse complement strand
CCCGCCGTTTCGCTTCCCGGGCGCCGCGCCGGCCCGGCGCGCCTCCCGCCCACCCGCCCCGGCGCGCCGGGCCGGCGCGGCGCCCTCCGGCAGGCGGGGACGCCCCTTGGTCGGCATGGCGGCGCTTCCGGCGGATGCTGGGGGCGCGGGGCTCTGCGGCTGACGGGGCGCGCCGCGGAGGGGGGAACTATCCCTTCGGATAGGCCCGCAAGCCAACCGGGACCTCCGGCTGTCCCTCAGCGATGTCGCGCGGCGGCGTGGGTTTTCGTAAATATCTCCCAGACGCCGAGGGGGCCGGCGGGGCCGACCCGCCCCGAGCCGGACAGACAGAGCCAGGGACCACCGAGATGACCACCGCGATGACCACTCCCCGCCACGACGCCGGCGCCTTCGTTCTCGCCGCCGGCGCTGCGGTCGATTTGCCAGGACTGTCCGGGGGCATGCTGGCGCCGCTGGCGCTCGGCTACATCGGGGGCGCGGCGATCGGGGTCGGCATCGCCGTCGCCGGCCACGGTCTGCTCGCAGCCTTCGCGGCGGCCTGGCTGTCGGCGATCGTGCTGACGGTGGCGATCCCCGCCGCCCTGCTGGCGCGCCCGCGTCGCGCGCCCGCCGCCGCGCCGGCCGATCTCGCGGCCTGGCAGACGGACCTGGCCGAAGAGCTCAAGGCCGAACGCGCCGCGCGCGGCGCGGCCTGAAATCGGTTCCGGCCGCCGCTCCCGTCGCATGCGGGACCCGCGCGCCGCCCCCGATCCCCTTGCGCTCACCCCCCCCGGGGGACGCGCGCGAGGCGGCCGGAACCGACGTTGACCCCGAAGATGTCGCCCACGCCGCGGCGGGCCGTCAGGCCCCGACCGCGGCGTCCGGCGTTCCGGGCCCCGTCAGGCGGCGCAGACGATCGCGCACGCGGGTGTCGCGGACCAGCTCGCCCGTGGCGACGGCCGCCTCGGCGCGGGCGAGGTCGTAGCGGCTTTCCTCGACAAAGCGCAGGGCGTTGGTCGCCAGCAGCTCCTCGTACTGGCGCCGCCAGGTGAAGCCGACGCTCTCGGGCAGGTCGGGGTTGCGCAGGAACGCCTCGCCTCCGCGCAGGATCTTGCGGCGGTAGCGCTCCGGCGAGCGCATGGTGAAGTGCAGGATGTCGAGCACGTCGCCGGCCACCCGACCAGGGCGGCCGTGGCGGACCTCGTGATTGCCGTCGACCACCGTGACCCAGCGCCAGCCGCGATGCGCATACTTGGGCGGCGCGGGCCGGTCGTGGGGGATCGTGGTCCGCCGCTTGCGCCACAGCATCCGCTCATGGAACGGCAGGGCCGGGTCCTCGATGCAGACGAAGTCGTGGTGCCAGGCCTGGGCGGTGGAACGCCAGAAGGGCAGGGCGCCCAGGGCTTGCGCCAGCGACCCGCCCGCGCGCGGGATCCAGAACTCGTCGGCGTCGCTGTTGATCACCCAGTCGGCGCCGTGGCGCGCGGCGGCCATGCGGGCCATGCGGGTCACCCACTCGCCCTGGCGGAAATCGTCGCCGTCCTCGCGCAGGGGGGTGACCACGCCCTGACGTGCGAACTCGTCGATGATGTCGGGGGTGGCGTCGACGCTGAGATTGTCGGTGACGATGATGTGGTCGACGCCCGACTCCAGGTGGAACAGCAGGTTCTCGCGGAGGATGTCGCCCTCGTCGCGGGCCAGGATCGTCATGACCAGCGTCATCGGCGCAGAGGTCTCCTGTCCGGACGGCGGCCGGCCGAGGGCGCCCGCACGGCGCACGCTCCGCCCAATGCCGACACGCGCCGCCGCGAGAGAGCGGGGCGCATGTCGTCTGGGCTCACGCTCCGCAGTCGCGGAGGCGTCGGGGTCAGGACTGCGACGAGTCGGAGCTGGACGACGGGGACGGCGCGGGCGCCGGCGTCGAGGCCGCGGCCCGGCCGGGCTGGGCGCCGTTGGAGAGCGGATCGTCCGAGCGCTGGACCGAGCCCTCGAAATGGGCGCCGCTCTCGATGGCGATGGTCTTGTGGATGATGTCGCCCTCGACCTTGGCCGAGGAGGTCAGGCGCACCTTCACCCCGCGCACGCGGCCAACCACGCGGCCGTTGACCACCACGTCGTCGGCGACGATCTCGCCGCGGATGGTGGCGGTCTCGCCCACGGTCAGCAGGTGGGCGCGGATGTCGCCCTCGATCGTGCCCTCGACCTGGATGTCGCCGGTGGTCTTGATGTTGCCGGTGATCGTCAGGTCGGAGCTGAGGATCGACGGCGGCGCCTTGGGCTTGGGCGCCGGAGCGGGGGCGGCGGCGCCGGGACGCGGCGGCGCGGCGGGCGCAGGCGCGGGCTTTGCAGCCTCGTCCGCCTTGGTGTCGATCGGATCGTTGATCTTCGACTTAGAGAACATTGCGCGCGGCCTCGACGTACTTCATGGGGTTGACCGGCTTGCCGTTCAGACGGATCTCGTAATGGAGATGCGAGCCCGTCACGCGTCCGGTCCTTCCCATATCGCCGATCCGGTCTTCGCGCGCAACCCGATCCCCGACCTTGACGCGCGCGGCGTTGAGATGGGCGTAGACGGTTTCGAAGCCGAAGGCGTGGCGGATCTTCACCACCCGCCCGTAGCCCGACTGCCAGCCCGAGAACACCACCACCCCGTCGCCGGCCGAAAAGATCGGCGTGCCGACGTCCGAGGCGAAGTCGACGCCCGCATGCATCCGCATCCGGCCGTTCTTGGGATCGCGCCGCACGCCGTAGCCCGAGGTGAAGCGGAAGGCCGAGTGCACGGGCTTGGCGACCGGCATCTTGGCGGCGGCCACCTGCATCAGGCTGGCGCGCTCAAGCCCGCCGAGCAGGGTGGCGACGCGCTGGGCGTCGGTCGAGATCAGCTCGGGCGCCGGGGTCTCGTCGACGGGGATGAAGGGCCCGCCCTCGCCGGAGTAGTCGCGGCGCATCTCGGCGACCACGCGGTCGGGGTTCACGCCGACCTTCTCGAACATCGACTCGAGCCCGCCGAGACCGGCCTGCACCGCGTCCTCGAGCTGGGCGAACAGGCGGCCGCGGGCTTCCTCGGCGCGGGAGCGGTCGGCCTCCATCGTGGCGAGACGCTCGCGCAGGGCGGCCTGCAGCAGGGTGGCGGCGTCGCGCTCCTCGGCGGTCTGCTCCAGCGCGGCGGTGACCTCGGCCAGCGAGGCGGTCCACTCGGCCTCGGCCTCGTTGTCGGCGCCGTGCTCGCGGGACAGTTCGGCCATGCGGCGGGAGAGTTCGGTCTGCCGGCGCTGGGCGCTGTCGCGCTCGGTCACCGCGTCGGCGAGCTTGCCGCGCAGGCTGTCGAGGGCGGCCGAAAGCTCGGCCTCCGACTCGGCGGCCTCGACCAGGCGGGACTGGCGGCGGGCCAGTTCGCGGGTCATCACCGCGAGCTTGCCCATCGCGTCGTCGGCCGAGCGGCGGGCGGCGTCGCGGGCCTCCGACAGCTCGGCGATGCGGAGATTGGAGTCGGCGGCGAGCGCCCCCAGCTCCTGCGCGTGGCGGGCCTCGACCTCGGCCTCGACGCTGGTGGCGCCGGACTGAAGCTGGGCGACCCGGGCGGCGAGCGCGTCGCGCTCGGTCCCGGCCACGAAGCTGGCGACGGTGGCGTATCCTGTCCAACCCAGAAGCGCGGTCAGGGCGACCGCGCAGAGAACCTGCGTGCGAGGCGATATCGACAGATGTCGAACGTCGTCTCCGGTCCGGATCGTCAGGCGCCTTTCCGGCAGCGCACCTTGCTCACGCACGTCGTCCGTGCGGCCCGGCTGGCCTGTCATTGCTGTCCCTCGGTACGGTCCCGCGTCGATTCTGTGCCGACGAAGATTTTCGCGTGTTGTTGTGTTTATGCATCGTTACCCGAAGGGGGCCTCGACGATCAACACGTTTCGCACCGGTGTGCGTCATGTCCTCCGGACGGTCTGCCGGAGGGTCGTCCGCCCCTTGACGAGGCTGTCCGCGAGATTCGTCAGATTTTCGTCGCGATGTCGGACCCTAGACGCCCCGATCTTAACACATCGTTGATTCATCGTTTGAGCGTCGCGGCCTTCGCTGCGGCGAGAGGGCGCGGGCCTGGCGGCCTCGCGGCGCCCTCCCGGCCCGGCCTGCGGATCGGCCTGCCACCGGGCGGGCCGCCGCCGCGGCGCGCGGTCGCGACCGGTCGGCAGGCAGGCGCTCCCGCCCGGCCGGGACGCCCGGCGGGAGGCGCCCCTCAGAGCGCCCGCACCGCCTCGAGCACCGCCTTCGCGTGGCCCGTCGCCTTGGCCTTGCGCCAGACCTGCGCGACCTTGCCCTGCGCGTCCACGAGACAGGTCGCCCGCTCGATCCCCATGTACTTGCGGCCGTACATGCTCTTCTCCACCCAGACCCCGTAAGCCTCGCAGACCGCGCCGTCCTCGTCCGAGAGCAGGATCACGCCGAGCTCATGCTTGGCCTTGAACTTGTCGTGGCTCGCGACCGAGTCCTTCGACACCCCCAGCACCACTGCGCCCGCCGCCTCGAACTCGGCGCCAAGGCCGGTGAACTCGATCGCCTCTTTGGTGCAGCCCGAGGTGTCATCCTTGGGATAGAAGTAGATCACCACCGGCTTGCCCTTCAGCCCCGCGAGCGTCACATCTCCGCCCCCGTCCCGGGGCAGGGTGAAGTCAGGGGCGGCGTCTCCGATCGCGGGTCCTGCGGCCGGGCCTTGCGGGGCGGGGGCATCGGTCATCATCGCTTCTCCTCGAGGGCGGTGGCACTATCTGGGTCCCGGCGCGCCGCAGCGGCTCTGCGTGGGCAGAGGGCGAGGCGGGACCCGCGGAGCCAGACAGACCGCGGTCGGCCGGGTCAAGTCCGCGACGCGCCCGGCGCAGCAAACGAGAGACCTCCCCGCAAGGGGGCGAAGCGCGGGTGGAGGCGCAGGGACACGAATGCATCGCAGGCACCTCAACGGGCGCGAGCCGCCGTCGCACCGCCGGCGAAAGCGCCGCCGGCGCGAGCGCAGCGGACCCGTCGGCTGGGGCCTGCGGCGCGCGGGCTCGTTCCTGCTGGCGGCCCTGGTGCTGGTGGTGCTGGCGGTGGGGCTGGGCCAGCAGCGGCTGCGCCAGGGGCCGATCTCGCTGGGGCCGCAGGCGGCGGCTCTGGTCGCCTCGCGCATCGAGGCCGGGGCCGAGGGACTGGACGTCGAGATCGGCGATCTCGAGTTCGCGCTGGGCGAGCCTGGGCGCCCCTCGGGTCTGCGGCTGATCAATGTCACCATGCGCGGCGCCGACGGGGCGCCGATCGCCGCCGCGCCCGCGTTGGTGGTCGACTTCCGCCTCGCCGACGCGCTGCTGGGGCGGCTCGAGCCGACGGCGGTCGAGCTTCGCGGCGCCTCGCTGACCCTGGCGCTGCAGCCCGACGGGCGGATCGTGCTCGATCCCGCGGCGCCGCGCCCAGCGGCGGAAGCCGCGGGCAATGCGGTTGCGGCAGACGCTGCGGGCGATGCGGTTGCGGCGGGAGGCGCGGGCGTGCCGGGCCTCTCGGGTTTCCTCGCGCTGCTCGACCAGGCGGCGCGGGGCGAGGGGCCGCTGCAGCGGTTCGCCAGCCTCTCGGCCCGCGACGCCACCGTGACGCTGCGCGATGCGGCCTCGGACCGGGCCTGGCGGCTGCAGGACGCGCAGCTGGTGGTCGGGCTGCAGGGCGCGCGCGAGGTCGGCCGGCTGTCGGGCCGGCTGGTCGAAACGCGCGAGCCCGCCCCGCCCGAGGATCCCGTGGACCGCATGCTGCAGGGCGTCGGCCCGCAGGACGGGCCGCGAGACTACCCCGAAGCCTCCGACCTCGCGCCCGAGGCCGCACAAGGCGCCGCCCCCGACGGCGCGACCGACTCGGGTCCCGACGGCGTCTTCGAGGATCCCGCCGACGCCCCCACGCCCTACGTGACCCTGACCGGAGAGCGCGTGGGCAACGAGATCACCGCTCGCCTCGCGGTGCTGGACCTGCCGGTCTCCGAGCTCGCGGTGACCCCGGCGCTGGCCGGACTCGCCGGAATCGAGAGCCGCGCCTCGGGCGTGGTCGAGCTCGCGCTCGACACCTCCGGCGTGGTCGGCCGCGTGGCGGGGCGCCTGTCGATGGGCCCCGGCGCGGTGGTCGCGCCAGGGCTCGCCGCGCCTTTCGACCGGATCGACGCGGCCCAGGCCGAGGCCTCCTGGAACCGCGACAGCGGCGAGATCGTGGTCTCGCGCCTCTCGGTCAAGGGGCCGGCGGGGGCGCTGTCCCTCTCGGGCCTGGCCGAACCCTGGGGCGCGGGGCCGACGGGCTGGAGCCTCGACCTGCGCGTCGACCGGCTGGAGGCGACCGAGGCCGCGGGCTTCGTCGCCCCCCTCGCCTTCTCGGGCGGCCGTCTGCAGGCCGAGGCGCTGCCCGCCGAGGGCCGCGTGGAGCTGTCTTCGCTGGAGCTGGCCGCCGATTTCCCCGACGCGGGGCCGATCCGCCTGCACGCGCAGGGCGTGGCGAGCCTCGAGGAAGGCGGCCCCCGCCTGGCGCTGAGCTTTGGCGCCGACCCGTTCGGCGCGGCGGCCCTGAAGCGCGCCTGGCCGATCTTCGCCGCCCCCGGCGCGCGCGAGTGGGTCGACGAGAACGTCGAGGCCGCGCGCCTGACCGGCATGACGGGCGCCTTCTGGATGGCGCCGGGGGAGACGCCCGAGGTCACCATGGACTTCGGGTTCGCCGACCTCGAGGGCTCGATCCTCGAAGGAATGCCGCGGCTGACCGGGGCCGCGGGCGAGGGGCGCGCCACCCTGACCCGTTTCGAGATGAGCTTCGAGGCCGCCCAGACCACCCCGCCGGGGGGCGAGCCGATCTCGCTCGCCGGCTCGCGCTTCGTGATCCCCGACCTGATCGAGGATCCCCAGCCCGCCGCCCCGGTGATCCGCGGCGCGGGGCGGCTCGTGGACCTGATGGCGCTGATCGACCAGCCGCCGCTGCGCCTGACCCGCAAGCTGGACATGGACCTGGGCGCGATCGAGGGCCGCGCCTCGGTCGAGGCGCGGCTGTCGTTCCGCCTGCTCAAGGACCTCGACGTGGACGACGTGGGAGTCGCGGCCTCGGCGCGGATCGAGTCGCTGGCGATGACCGCCCCGGGCGACGGCCCGCGCATCGTCTCGAACGACCTCAGGCTCGAGGCGACGCCCGAGGATTTCCGGCTGTGGGGCGGCGCCTCGATCGACGGGCGCCCCGCGCAGGTCTCGTGGACCGAGCGGTTCGACGCCAGCCTGCCCGAGGCGCAGCGCCGGCAGGTCTCGGCCTCGCTGACGCTGGGCCCCAGGGACTTCGCCGAGTTCGGGCTGAGCCCGACGCTCGAGATGCCGGGCGGCCGTGTCTCGGCGCAGGTGGAGCTGATCGGCGGCGCGATCGGCGAGGGCTTCTCGGTGACCGCCGACCTGGGGCCTGCGGACCTGCGCATCGCCGAGGTCGGCTGGAAGAAGGCGGCGGGCGTGCCGGGGCGGCTGCGCGTCTCGGGCCGGGCGGGCGACGACGGCTCGGTCACGCTGGACGCGTTCGAGGTCAAGGCGGCGGGACTGACCGCGCGCGGCCGCGCCTCGCTGGGCGCGGGCGGCGCGCTGCGCAGCGTCACGCTCGACCGGCTGGCGCTGGAGGGGGTGCTGGACGCGGCCGTGAGCGTGCGCGCCGACGCGCAGGGGCCGATGCAGGTCTCGGTGACCGGGAGCATGCTCGACATCGCCGCGCTGACCGCCCGGCGCGACGGCATGGCCGGCGTGCGCGAAGGGCAGGCGGCCGACGATCCGGGCGCGGAGGACGGCGACCCGCTCTCCGGCATCCCCGACATGAGCGGCAGGCTGAGCTTCGATGTGGCCACCCTGGTCGAGGGCGTCGCCCTGCACGAGGCGACGGGCGAGATCCGCCGCCGCCGCGGGGTGACCGCGGTGCGGGTCTCGGGCGCGGTGAACGGCGGCTCCGAGGCGCGCCTGCGCTATCGCGAGGGGCGGCAGGGGGGCATTTCGGTGTCCCTGCGCAGCGACGACGCGGGGCGGCTTCTGGACGACCTCTCGATCTCGGACGCGGTGCAGGGGGGCGCGCTGCGGGTGCGCGGGCGCCTGCCGCCGGGCGAGTCGGTGCTCGAGGGGGTGGCCGAGCTTTCGGACCTTCGGGTCGCGGGGCGCAAGGCGCTGGACGGCGTGGTCACCATCGCCCGCCGCGACGGGGTCATCGAGCGCAAGAGCGAGGGCTATGAGGGCGGCTACTCGTTCACGCGGGTCGAGGCGCCGTTCCGCCTGAACGGGGGCATCGTCACGGTGACTGACGCGCTGGCGACGGGGCCGCTGCTGGCGCTGAAGGTGAACGGGGACTACGACCTCGGCTCGGACCAGCTGGACCTGCAGGGGGTGCTGACGCCGGCCTACGCGGTCAACGGCATCCTCAACAACATCCCGGTCATCGGCGAGCTGTTCGGCGGCGAGGGCGAGGGCCTGTTCGCGATGAACTTCACCGTGGTCGGCGACGCCTCCGATCCCAGGATCAGCGCCAACCCGCTGTCGATCCTGACCCCGGGCATCCTGCGCCGCATCCTGCAGCCCTCGCGCCCGGACCCTGCGGCCGAGGACCCCTATCCCGACCTGTTCGACAACGACAAGTAGCGGGCGGGGAACGAAAAAGGCCCCGGGCGCGCCCGGGGCCTCGAGGTCCGCGGTCGGGCGCGGCGATCAGTCGAGCTTGACCAGCGCGTGGCGCTTGCGCCCGGCCGACAGCTTCACGGGGCCGGTCGCGAACGCCTCGGCCTGCAGCACCAGGCCCGCGTCGGAGACCGGCTCGTCGCCCAGCTTCGCCCCGCCCTCGGCGATCAGGCGCTTGGCGTCCTTGCCCGACTTCGCCAGCCCCGCCTTGACGAAGAGCTGCACGATCGAGACGCCCCCGGCGGCCTCGTCGGCGGTCAGCGCGAAGGTGGGCAGGTCCTCGCCGGCGCCGCCGCGCTCGAACACCTCGCGGGCGGTCGCCTCGGCGGCCTGCGCGGCCGCTTCGCCGCGGGCGAGCTTCGTCACCTCGTTGGCGAGGATCACCTTGGCCTCGTTGATCTCCGAGCCCGCCAGCGCGCCGAGGCGCCGGCACTCGTCGATCGGCAGCTCGGTGAAGCGTTTCAGGAGCTGCTCGACCTGAACGTCCTCGACGTTGCGCCAGTATTGCCAGAACTCGAAATTGCCCAGCCGGTCCTCGTTGAGCCAGACGGCGCCGCCGGCGGTCTTGCCCATCTTGGTCCCGTCGGGCTTGGTCAGCAGGGGGGCGGTCAGGCCGAACACCTGGCGGCCGTCGACGCGGCGGGTGAGCTCCACGCCGTTGACGATGTTCCCCCACTGGTCCGAGCCGCCCATCTGCAGCCGGCAGCCGGTGCGCCGGCTCAGCTCGAGGAAGTCGTAGGCCTGGAGCAGCATGTAGTTGAACTCGAGGAAGGTCAGCGGCTGCTCGCGGTCCAGCCGCAGCCGCACGCTGTCGAAGGTCAGCATGCGGTTGATGGTGAAGTGCCGGCCGTAGTCGCGCAGGAAGTCGATGTAGTTCAGCTCGTCCAGCCACTCGGCGTTGTTGGGCTGGATGGCGTTGCCGCCCTGCTCCTCGAACGCGAGGTAGTTTCTGAAGATGGCGCGGATGCCGTCCATGTTGGCCGCGATGATCTCGTCGGTCAGCAGCTGGCGCTGGTCGTCCTTGCCCGAGGGGTCGCCGATGCGCGTCGTGCCGCCGCCCATCAGCGCGATGGGCTTGTGGCCGGTGGTCTGCAGCCAGCGCAGCAGCATGATCCCGGTCAGGTGACCGACATGCAGGCTGTCGGCGGTGCAGTCGAAGCCGATATAGCCCGGAACCGCCCCCGCCAGGAGCGCCTCGTCGAGGCCCTCGAGATCCGTGCAGTCCTGCACCAGGTCGCGCTCGACCACGGCGTGCAGGAAATCGGACTTGGGTGCGTAGGTCATCGGTCCGGTCCTTGGGTGGGTGTGGAGCGGCGGTCTATGCCTTGCGAGGGGACGGAAGGGAAGGGGGGAGGCTTCCTGCGGGCCGTCGGCGCGGCTCTCGCGCGGCGCCGGCGGCCGCGCGCGTTGCGCGCGGCGCGGGCTGCAGGCGCCCTGCGGGCGGGCCTGGCTGCGCGGCGCCCAGGCGCGCGCGGGGGGCTGCAGTACGGGGGCGGGGAGCCTCCGGCGGGCTCCTGACTCACCCGGGAACAGGCGCTTCGCGAGGCGGGTCCCGCGAGGGCGCCCGGGACCGGGGGCGAGGCGAGAGGAGGACGGCGGGCGTGGATGCGATCTGGGCGCTGGGGCTGATGTCGGGGACCTCGTTCGACGGGATCGACGCGGCGCTGGTGAAGACCGACGGGGTTGGCCTCGAGGCCTTCGGGCCGGGCGGCGCTTTCGACTACGCGCCGGGGGAGATGGACGCCGCGCGCGCCGTCCACGCTGACTGGCGCCCGTTCCGCCGCGCGGCGGCGGGCGGCGACGCGGCGGCGACGCTGGCGCAGGCGGGACGCGAAGTGGACGCGGCCCACGCCGCCGCCTCGGCCCGGCTGCTGGCGCGCGCGGAGGCGGCCGAGGCCCTGCCCGAGATCGTGGGCTATCATGGCCAGACCGTCGCCCACGGGCCGGACGATCCCGCCGGCGGCTGGACCTGGCAGCTGGGCGACGGGGCGGCGCTGGCGCGGGCGCTGAACCGGACCGTGGCCTGGGACTTCCGCTGCGCCGACGTGACGGCCGGCGGGCAGGGGGCGCCGCTGGCCCCGTTCTACCATTTCGCCCTGGCCCGCGCGCTGGGGCGAGGGCCGGTGTGTTTTCTCAACCTCGGCGGGGTCGGCAACGTTTCCTGGGCTGATCCCGAGGCGGCGGGCCCCGAGGCGCCGGGCGCCCTGGTCGGCTTCGACACCGGGCCCGCCAATGCGCTGGTCGACGACTGGATGCGCGCCCGGACCGGGCAGAGCTGCGACCGCGACGGCGCCGCGGCCGCGGCCGGGCGCGTGCACGTCGACCGGCTGCGGCGCAACTCGATCGAGGCGTTCGTGGCCCGCCGCCCGCCCAAGTCGCTCGACCGGAACGAGTTCGTGCAGGCGCTGGAGGCGATGCAGGGCCTTTCGACCGAGGACGGCGCCGCCACGCTGACCGCCCTGTCGGCGATCTGCGCGGCCGGCGCGCAGGCCCACCTCCCCCGGCCCGCCGCCACCTGGATCCTGTGCGGGGGCGGCCGGCTGAACCCCACGCTCGCCGCGATGATCGCCGAGCGGGTGGAGGCCGAGGTGATCCCCGCCGAGGCTGCGGGCCTCGACGGCGACCTGCTCGAGGCGCAGTGCTTCGCCTATCTCGCGGTGCGCGCGCTGCGCGGGCTGCCGCTGTCCGCGCCCGGGACCACCGGGGTTCCGCGGCCGCTGACCGGGGGGCGAATCTCGCGGCCCTGAGCGAGGCCGCAGCAACGAAAACGGGCGCTCCCGGCGGGAGCGCCCGTTTTCGTCCGGCCAATGTCGGCAGGCGCGCTCAGCCGACCTCGACCTGGGTGCGGCCGCGCACGTAACCCTCGACCAGTCCGGTCATGTCCTCGAGCTGGCGGTCGAAGAAGTGGCCGGCGGCGGGGATCACCTCGTGGGTGATCTCGATCCCGCGCTGGGTCTTGAGCTTGTCGACCAGCTTCAGCACGTCCGCCGGCGGCGCCACGCGGTCCGCGTCGCCGTTGACGATCAGCCCCGACGAGGGGCAGGGCGCCAGGAACGAGAAGTCGTACATGTTCGCCGGCGGCGCCACCGAGACGAAGCCCGAGATCTCGGGCCGCCGCATCAGCAGCTGCATGCCGATCCAGGCGCCGAAGGAGAAGCCCGCCACCCAGCTCTGCCGGGCGTTGGGGTTGAGCACCTGCATGTAGTCCAGCGCGGCCGCGGCGTCGGAAAGCTCTCCGATGCCCTGGTCGAACTCGCCCTGGCTGCGGCCCACGCCGCGGAAGTTGAACCGCAGCACCGAGAAGCCAAGCCGGTGGAACGCGTAGTGAAGGTTGTAGACCACCTTGTTGTTCATCGTCCCCCCGTACTGGGGGTTGGGATGAAGGATCAGGGCGATCGGCGCGTCCTTGGCCTTCTGCGGGTGATAGCGTCCTTCCAGCCGTCCGTCCGGTCCGGGAAAGATCACTTCAGGCATTCGGGTCCCCCGCGCGCGCTCTCAGTCCAGGGCCCGTCGTCTGGGCAGTCGCGCGCGCCGTGCGGCGGGCGGGATGCTTGACTCTTCTGGTCGGGCTACTTAGAACGGTTCCAAACTAGATGACCGGCCTCGCGCCGGTCCGTCTGCAAGTAGGGGGAGGCCCCGGCGCCGTCAACTCTCCTGCGGGAGTTTCGACGCCGCACCCGGCCGGCCGCGCGACCGCATCCTGCGTCCCTGGCCGGATACTGGCAAGACCGGCGCGACCCCGAGCCGGCGAGCGGAGGACCCTATGAAGCTCAGCACCAAGGGACGCTACGCGGTGACCGCGCTGGCCGATATCGCCCTTCAGCACGCGGCCGGCCCGGCGGGCGCCTCCGAGCGCGACGCGCGCCTGATCTCGCTGTCCGAGATCGCCGAGCGCCAGGACATCTCGCTGGCCTACCTCGAGCAGCTGTTCTCCCGTCTGCGCCGCGCGGGCCTGGTGGAAAGCGTGCGCGGCCCCGGCGGCGGCTATCGGCTGGCCCGTCCCGCCGCGCAGGTGACCATCGCCGACGTGATGACCGCGGTGGACGAGCGGCTGAACGCCATGGGCGACTGCGACGACGAGGGGGGCGGCTGCGGCGGCTCCCGCGCGCGGTGCCTGACGCACAATCTGTGGGAGCAGCTTTCCTCCCACGTCCACGTCTTCCTCAGCCGCACGACGCTGGCCGACGTGGTAGCCGACAAGATGGCCCCGTGCCCGGCGGTCCCCGACTTCAGCCTGCTGATGGATGAGGACGCGATGGGCGGGAGGACCGGCTCCGCATGACGCGCCGCGCCTACCTCGACTGGAACGCGACCGCGCCCCTTCGCCCCGAAGCTAAGGCGGCGATGCTCGCGGCGATGGAGCTGACGGGGAACCCCTCGTCGGTCCATGCCGAGGGCCGGGCGGCGCGGGCGGCGGTCGAGCGGGCGCGGGCGCAGGTGGCGGCGATGGCGGGCGTGAGCCCGGGCGAGGTGATCTTCACCTCCGGCGCCACCGAGGCGGCGGCGACGGTGCTGTCCCACGGCCCGGTAACGGCGCTGGCGACCGAGCATGACTGCGTGTTGAAATGGGCCGACCGCACCGTCCCCGTGGACCGTCGCGGCCGGGCCGAGCCGGTGACGCACTCCTGCGCGCTGAGCGGGACGCTGGCCTGGGCCGGCGCCTCGGGCGAGACGGGGGTGATCCAGTCGGCGCCGCCGCAGACCTCGGCGCGCGTCGTCGCCGACATGGTTCAGGCCGCGGGCAAGGTCCCGCTGGCAAGCCTCTGGCACGGCTGGGATATCGCGCTGCTCTCCGCCCACAAGCTGGGCGGCCCCAAGGGCGTCGGCGCGCTGATCCTGCGCGAGGGGCGCGAGATCGCCCCCCTGCTGCGCGGCGGCGGTCAGGAGCTGGGACGCCGCTCGGGCACCGAGAACGTGGTCGGGATCGCAGGCTTCGGCGCGGCGGCCGAGGCGGCGCTGGCCGAGCTGGAGGCCGGCGTCTGGGACCGCATCGCCGCCCTGCGCGACGGGCTCGAAGCGCGCCTGCGCGACGCGGCGCCCGAGCTTGCGATCGTGGGCGAGGGCGCCCCGCGCCTGCCCAACACCGCCTGCGTGGCCCTTGCCGGATGGCGCGGGGAGACGCAGGTGATGCAGATGGACCTGGCGGGCTACGCGGTCTCGGCCGGCTCGGCCTGCTCCTCGGGCAAGGCGGGACCGAGCCGGGCGCTGGAGGCGATGGGCCTCGGCCCCGAGATCGCCGGCAGCGCGATCCGGGTCTCGCTGGGCCCGACCACCACCGAGGCGGAGGTCGCGGGCTTCGCGGCCGCCTGGGAAGACAGATACCGCCGGTTTCGCCTGAAATCGGCCTGAAGACACGCACCGAACGCATTGCCCCCGCGCGCTTTTCCCCGAAAGGCGCCGCGCCGGCGAGGAAGGAGAGACGACATGGCCGCTCTGGATGATGCGACCCTCAGGGATGGGGTCAAGGAAGGCGTCGAGCAGGACACCGTCGAGGCCGTCCGCTCGCTCGGCGGGGAATACAAGCACGGCTGGTCCACCGACATCGAGATGGACTACGCCCCCAAGGGCCTGAACGAGGACATCGTCCGCCTGATCTCCGAGCGCAAGAACGAGCCGGAGTGGATGCTGGACTGGCGCCTGAAGGCCTACCGGCGCTGGCTGAAGATGGACGAGCCGGACTGGGCGATGGTCACCTATCCCAAGCCGGACTTCCAGGACCAGTATTACTACGCCCAGCCCAAGAGCTTCGCGACCAAGCCGAAGTCTCTGGACGAGGTCGACCCCGAGCTGCTGCGCACCTACGAGAAGCTCGGCATCCCGCTCAAGGAGCAGATGATCCTCGCGGGCGTCGAGGGGGCCGAGGCCGCCCCCGCCGAGGGGCGCCGGGTCGCCGTGGACGCGGTCTTCGACAGCGTGTCGGTCGGCACCACCTTCAAGGAGGAGCTCGCCAAGGCCGGCGTGATCTTCTGCTCGATCTCCGAGGCGGTGCAGGAGCACCCGGAGCTGGTGAAGAAGTATCTCGGCACCGTCGTGCCCTACAGCGACAACTTCTACGCGACGCTGAACTCGGCGGTGTTCTCCGACGGGTCCTTCGTCTACGTGCCGCCTGGCGTGCGCTGCCCGATGGAGCTCAGCACCTATTTCCGCATCAACGCCGAGAACACCGGCCAGTTCGAGCGGACGCTGATCATCGCCGACAGGGGCTCCTACGTGAGCTACCTGGAGGGCTGCACGGCGCCCAAGCGCGACACCACGCAGCTTCATGCGGCGGTGGTCGAGATCGTGGCGCTGGAGGACGCGGAGGTGAAATACTCCACCGTCCAGAACTGGTTCCCGGGCGACTCCGAGGGCAAGGGCGGCATCTTCAACTTCGTCACCAAGCGCGCCGACTGCCGCGAGGACCGGGCGAAGGTGATGTGGACCCAGGTCGAGACCGGCTCGGCCGTGACCTGGAAATACCCCTCCTGCATCCTGCGCGGGAACGAGAGCCAGGGCGAGTTCTACTCGATCGCCATCGCCAACAACTACCAGCAGGCCGACACCGGCACCAAGATGATCCACCTGGGGAAGAACACCCGCTCGCGGATCGTCTCGAAGGGCATCTCGGCGGGGCAGGCGCAGAACACCTACCGGGGGCTGGTCTCGATCCACCCCAAGGCCAAGGACAGCCGCAACTACACCCAGTGCGACAGCCTGCTGATCGGCGACAAGTGCGGGGCCCACACGGTCCCCTACATCGAGGTGAAGAACAATTCTTCCAAGGTCGAGCACGAAGCGACCACCTCGAAGATCGCCGACGACCAGCTGTTCTACTGCCGCGCCCGCGGCATGGACGAGGAGGAGGCCGTGGCGCTGGTCGTCAACGGCTTCTGCAAGGAGGTCCTGCAGGCCCTGCCCATGGAGTTCGCCATGGAAGCCCAGAGCCTGGTCGCGATCTCTCTCGAAGGCTCGGTCGGCTGACCGGGCCGACCGGAGGCCCGGCCGCGCGTCGGCGGAGGAGGACATGGCGATGAGCCAGGACCACGGGTCCCGCTCGCCCCGGCTGGGGCACGTGGGGCGGTTGAGCCTGCCCTCGAAGGTGCGCTGGCTGATCTCGGCGCATCTGGTGATCTTCGCGCTGTCGCTCGAGGACGAGGAGATCGTCGAGATGATGGCCGAGGCCTGGAACCTGGGCGCGCGGGCGCAGATCACCGCCGAGGTGATCCTGTCGCTGATCCTTCTCGCGGCCTGGGGGTTCCTGACGCTCGCCTGGGTGCGCATGGCCTGCCCCCCGGTCGAGGAGCGCTGAGATGGCCGGACCCTGGGGCGCCACCGACACGGAGAGCGGACGCATGATCGTCACCACCACCAACGCCCTCGAGGGCCATCGCATCACCGCCTATCGCGGCGTGGTCGTCGGCGAGGCGATCATGGGCGCCAACTTCGTGCGCGATTTTTTCGCCGGCATCACCGACATCGTCGGCGGCCGCTCGGGGGCCTACGAGAGCAAGCTCCAGGACGCCCGCGAGGTCGCCTTCCAGGAGCTGGAGGCCCGCGCCGCCAAGCTGGGCGCCAACGCCGTGGTGGGCGTCGACATCGATTATGAGGTCGTCGGCAAGGACGGCTCGATGCTGATGGTGTCGGTCTCGGGCACCGCGGTCGTCGTCGAGTGACCGCTTGACCCCTCCATTCCGGGCGGCCCGCCGCCCCCACACGTCAACAGGGCTGCGGCCCCGACCGCCACATGGGCCGCGCCTGCCGCGCCCGCAGACAAGGAACGCACGATGCTGGAGATCAAGAACCTTCACGTGAAGCTCGAGGAAGAGGACAAGCAGATCCTCAAGGGCGTCGACCTGACGGTCGAGGCCGGCAAGGTCCACGCGATCATGGGCCCCAACGGCTCGGGCAAGTCGACGCTCTCCTACGTCCTCTCGGGCCGCGACGGCTATGAGGTGACCGAGGGCGCCGCCAGCCTCGACGGTCAGGACCTGCTGGACATGGAGCCCGAGGAGCGCGCCGCCGCCGGCCTGTTCCTGGCCTTCCAGTACCCCGTCGAGATCCCCGGCGTGGGCAACATGACCTTCCTGCGCACCGCGGTGAACAGCCAGCGCAAGGCCCGCGGCGAGGCCGAGATGTCGGCCGCCGAGTTCCTCAAGTTCATCCGCGAGAAGGCCGCCCAGCTGCAGATCACCCCCGACATGCTCAAGCGCGCGGTCAACGTGGGCTTCTCGGGCGGCGAGAAGAAGCGCAACGAGATCCTGCAGATGGCGGTGCTAGAGCCGAAGATGTGCATCCTCGACGAGACCGACTCGGGCCTCGACGTGGACGCGATGAAGCTGGTGGCCGACGGCGTGAACGCGCTGCGCGACGCCGGCCGCGGCTTCCTGGTGATCACCCACTACCAGCGCCTGCTCGACCACA
Source organism: uncultured Albimonas sp. (assembly GCF_963977235.1). Lineage (NCBI taxonomy): Bacteria > Pseudomonadati > Pseudomonadota > Alphaproteobacteria > Rhodobacterales > Paracoccaceae > Albimonas > uncultured Albimonas sp. The sequence continues at coordinate 37,201 of NZ_CAXBOD010000032.1, read as the reverse complement.
TCAAACCGGACGTGGTGCACATCATGTCCGACGGCCGCATCATCAAGACCGGCGGGCCGGAGCTGGCGCTCGAGGTCGAGAAGAACGGCTACGCCGACCTGAAGGAGGGCGCGTGACCATGGCCGCTGTTCCCGCCCGCAAGATCGAGGCGGCCGAGGCGCTTCTGGCCGCCCACCCCGCGCCGAAGGGCGAGGGCGGCTGGGCGCGCGAGGCCCGCGCCGCCGCCGCCGCGCGTCTGCGCAAAATGGGCGCCCCGATCGGGCGCGACGAATACTGGAAGTGGACCGATCCCTCGGCCCTGACCGCGCCCGAGGCGCCCTCGGCGCCGCTGCATCCCGCGGGCCCGGCGATCTTCGCCGACCGCGGCGCGCTGGTGGTGACCTTCGTCGACGGCATGCTGCGCCGCGACCTCTCGGACGACCTCTCGCTCGAGGGCGCCGAGATCTGCACGCTCGAGGAGGCGCTCGCCGCCGACATCCACTGGGCCAAGGAGGTCTTCGGCGTGCTCGAGGCCCGCGGCCAGGATCCGGTCGCGCGTCCGCTCGCCGCCTTCAACACCGCGGTGGCGGGGCAGGGCCTCGCCATCCGGGCCACCGGCAAGGTCTCGCGCCCCGTGCTGATCAAGGGCGCGCGGGAGAGCGAGAGCTCCGACGCGCTGCTGCACCACGTCGTCAAGCTGGAGGAGGGCGCGGAGCTGACCGTGCTCGAGACCGGCGGTCCGGGGGCGCGGGTGAACTCGGTCCTCGAGGTCGAGATCGCCGACCGCGCCGCCTTCCACCAGGTCCGCGCCCACGGGCCGGAGGCCGAGCGTCGCGGCGCCTGGCATCTGTTCGCGCGCCTTGGGACCGAGTCCGTGTGCAAGACCTTCTCGGTCGCCGCCGGCGGACGCCTGACGCGGATCGAGCAGGTGGCCGAGCTGACCGGCGACGACGCCGCCGTGCATCTGGCCGGCGCCTGCCTGGGCGAGGGTCGCGACTTCGTGCACGACGACACGGTCTTCGTCACCCATGACGCGCTCAACTGCGAGAGCCGGCAGGTGTTCAAGAAGGTCCTGCGCGACCAGGCCAAGGGCATCTTCCAGGGCAAGATCCTGGTGAAGCCGGGCGCCCAGAAGACCGACGGCTACCAGATCAGCCAGGGGCTGCTGCTGGACGAGCACGCCGACTTCCTCGCCAAGCCCGAGCTCGAGATCTACGCCGACGACGTCGTCTGCTCGCACGGGTCGACCTGCGGGGCGGCGGACGAGGACGCGCTCTATTACCTGCGCGCCCGCGGCATCCCCAAGCGGGAGGCGGAGAACATGCTGGTCATGTCCTTCCTCGGCCAGGCGGTGGAGGAGATCGAGTCCGACGACCTCGCCGAGGAGATGCGCGAGCGCATCGCCCAGTGGGTGATGGATGACGCATGAGGAATTCGGCATGAGGAATTGGGCATGAGGAACGGGGCGTGACCCAGGCCGCCGCCACGACCCCGGACGGCCGGCCCGCGCCGCGCGGGCTGGTCGGCCGGATCGCCGCCGCCTGGTCCGGCCGGCACCGCGAGGTGATCCGGGCGGACCTCGAGGCGGGGGTGAGCGAGTCGCGCCTGCTGGCCTATGCCATGGGCACGGGCCTGCTGCTGCTGATCACCTCGTTGCCCGCGGTGCTGGCCGACCGGGGGCGCGACGCCGCGGCCTCGGGCGCCGGAGGGGCGGCGCTCTCGGTCGGCGAGGTGGTCACCATGCAGGTGGTCGCCAACCTGTTCTTCCTGCCCCTGTTTCTCTATGGCGTCGCGGCGCTGGCGCGGATGCTGCTGCGACTGTTCGGGGGAACCGGGGGCTGGCAGGCGACGCGGCTGGCGGTGTTCTGGGCGCCGCTGGCGGCGGCCCCGGCCTCGCTGGCGGCCGCGGCGATCACCTCGATGCTGGCGGTGGCCGGGGCCGGGGCCCTCGCGCTCTCGGCGCCCGGGGCGCTGGCTGGCGCGGCCGGCCTGTGGTTCTGGTGCGCGGGGCTGGCCGAGGCCCACGGCTTCCGCCGCGCCTGGCCCGCCTTCGTCGCGATCGTGCTGGTCTGGGTCGTGGGCACGATCTGGGCCGCCTCCGGCGCGGCCTCGCCGCCGGCATGAGAGGCGCGCGGCCGCTCCCCGCCGGGCTCGCGCCCGCAGGCCCCGTCGTCGGGCTTGCGCCCGCTGGCGTCCACACGCCCGTCCGCGGGTGTCAGGACGGGCGAGTGCCGCGGGCCCTGTTCATCTTCCGTGCAGATTCACCGTTCACTTTCGCTTCATGTCATGCTAGACAACTCCTGAGTGCAGCCGCTCGCGATTGCGTTGGGTCCCGGAGTTTTCCTCATGGCGTTCGTTCAGAGCCTTCCCCCCGATTACGACGCGGACCCCGAGGACGACATCGGCCCGGCGACCATGTCCGGGCGGGTGCTGGAAGCCTGGCTCGACATGCAGGCCTCGACGCGCCGGCTGGTGTCGGAGGATCCCTCCGAAGGGCGGCTTCTGTTCTACCTGATCCTGTCGGACCTGGTGTTCTTCCTGTGCTGGACGATCAAGGCGGTGCTGGCGCCGACGGCGGCCGCGGCGGCGATGATGCCGATCTACATGGGCGGGATCCTGCTGGTCGGCTTCCTGATGCGCACCGCGGCGATGTACGTGCTGGCGGCGGCGGCCTTCGCGGCCTGCCGGATCGCGGGGGGGCGCGGCTCCTGGCGGGACACGCGCGCGGCGGTGTTCTGGGGGGCGCTGGTCTCGGCGCCGTTCGGCCTGCTGGCGGCGCTGATCGCGGTGGGCATGCGCCATGGCGAGCATGTCTGGCCGGCGATGGCCGACCCGGTCTACGCGATGCCGCCCTACTACATCGGGCTGGTCCCGTTCCTGTGGTTCATCGCGGCGGGGCTCGCGGCCGTTCACGGAATGCGGCGCGTGGGCTGGATCTTCCTGGTTCTCAGCACGGGCACGGTGGTGCTCAGCATCCTCGGGGTCTATCTGTCCGCCTGAAGACGGCCCCGCGGGGCGTGCCGCGGGGGCGGCGCGCGCGCGACGCGGCCGCAGGGAGCGGGCGCGCATGATCCTGGAGTTCCTAAAGACCATTCTCGGGGCCTATCGGTCGCCGCGTCGTTCGGCGCGCGCGATGCTCGACCGGGCCCCGAGCATCGCCGACTGCGCGCTGATGGTGGTGCTGGCCACCCTGGTGCAGGCGATGTTCGGCGCGATCGTCGACATGGCTCTGGGCGAGAACGGCGCCTCGATGTCGGCGCTGGGCGCGCGGATGACCGAGGTGGCGCTGAACTTCTTCATGTTCGCCGTGCTGACCGCGGGCGCCTACGGGCTGGGCCGGCGCTTCGGCGGCAAGGCGCAGCCCGCGGACATGGCCCGGGTCGTGGCCTGGCACCTGCTGGTCACCGCCTTCCTCGCGCCGCTCAACCTGCTGGGCATCCACGCGATCACCTCGGCCTCGCCCGAGGAGGGCGCCTCGGCCTTCGCGCTGCTGGCGCCGATCTCGGTGGGCCTGTCGATCTGGCTGTTCGCGGCCTTCGTGGCCGAGGCGCACGGCTTCCGGCGCATCGGCGTCGTGGTGGTCGCCACCGTCGCGGGATTCATCGCGCTTGGCTTCGTGACGATGATCCTCGCCTCCGCATTCTCCCTCGCGCCGCCGCCGGCCTGAGCCGGCGCGGCGGCCGCGAAAAAGGTTCGTCCCGATGAGCAACGCCCCCTACGACGTCCACGCGGTCCGCAAGGACTTTCCGATCCTGTCGCGCACCGTGCACGGCAAACCGCTGGTCTACCTCGACAACGGCGCCTCGGCCCAGAAGCCCTCGAAGGTGATCGATGCGGTGACGCGCGCCTATTCCGAGGAATACGCCAACGTCCACCGGGGGCTGCATTTCCTCTCGAACCTCGCCACCGACAAGTACGAGGCGGTGCGCGAGACGATCCGCGCCTTCCTCGGCGCGCGCCGGCCCGAGGAGATCCTGTTCACCACCGGCTCGACCATGGGGCTGAACCTCGTCAGCTACGCCTGGGCCGCGCCGCGGCTGCAGGCGGGCGACGAGATCGTGCTCTCGGTCATGGAGCATCACGCCAACATCGTGCCCTGGCACTTCCTGCGCGAGCGGCAGGGCGTGGTTCTGAAATGGGTCGAGAGCGCGCCCGACGGCAGCCTTGATGCGCAGGCGGTGATCGACGCGATCGGGCCGAAGACGAAGCTGGTCGCGATCACCCACATGTCCAACGTCACCGGCACGGTGGTCGACGTGAAGGCGATCTGCGCGGCGGCCCGCGCGAAGGGCGTGGCGACCGTGATCGACGGCAGCCAGGCCGCCGTGCACATGCCGGTGAACGTGGCCGAGATCGGCTGCGACTTCTACGCGATCACCGGCCACAAGCTCTACGGCCCCTCGGCCTCGGGCGCGCTCTACGTGCGGTCCGAGCGGTATGCCGAGATGCGCCCCTTCCTGGGCGGCGGCGACATGATCCGCGACGTCGGACGCGACGCGATCTCCTACAACGACGCGCCCCACAAGTTCGAGGCGGGCACGCCGGGCATCGTCCAGATGATCGGGCTTGGCGCTGCGCTGGAGTACATGACCGACCTCGGGATGGAGGCGATCGCGGCCCATGAGCACGACCTGCGGGACTACGCGCAGGCGCGGCTGGCGGGGCTGAACTGGCTGCAGATCCAGGGGACGGCGCCGGGCAAGGGGGCGATCTTCTCGTTCACGCTCGAGGGGGCGGGCCATCCCCACGACATCTCGACCGTCGTCGACCGCAAGGGCGTGGCGGTGCGCGCGGGGCATCACTGCGCCCAGCCGCTGATGGAGCACATGGGGGTCTCGGCCACCTGCCGGGCGTCCTTCGGCCTCTACAACACGCGCGAGGAGGTGGACGTGCTGGTGGACGCGCTCGAGACTTGCCACAAGTTGTTCTCGTGAAGGGTTGCTGACGACCCGATCGAAGGAGACGAGCCCATGGCCCGCGGTCCCGCCCCGTTGCCCCCGAAGACCGCCGCCGGCGCCGACGCGTTCGGCTTCGCGGGCGCCGACGGCGCCGAGTCGCTGGCCCGCAACTGGTGGGCGCTGATGACGCTGCCCTGGGCCGTGGTCTGGGCCGTGCAGGCGGAGATGATCGAGGAGACCCTGCGCCGCCTGGGCCTCTGAACGCCGCCCCGGGACGGGATGCCGATGCGCCCGGCCCCTTCGGGAGGCACACCGCCTGGCGGTGCAAGGCGGCGGCCGGCTTGGGTCCGAACCGGAAAAGCGCGGCCCGTGGCGGGCCGCGCTTTTCGGTTCGGGGTCGCGCGACGCCGCGATCAGCTGTTGCGGCGACCGTGGCTGAGGTGATCGTGCATGTGCTGGAGGACCCGGCGGAAGGCCTCGATATCCTCCTGCGGGACGCCGTCCATCGCGTCGGCGATCACCTTGCGGGTCAGGGGCATGATCGTGCCGATGGCGTCGTCGGCCGTGTCGGTGGGCACGATCCGCTTGGCGCGCTTGTCGGCGGGGTGGGGCTGACGCTCGACCAGGCCCCGGCTTTCGAGGCGGTCGACATAGCCGCACAGGGTCATCGGCTCGACGCCCATCCGCTCGGCGATCTCGGTCTGGCGCGCGCCGGCGGCCGCGACGGCGTGGACCAGGGCCCTGGCCTCGCCGGTGGTCAGCTCCAGCCCCGCGTCGGTCACCGCCTGGCCGAAGCTGGAGCGCATCAGCCGCGCCACGTCCTGGAGCAGGAAGCCCAGCGAGCGGGTGTTCGGGATCACCTCCACATTGCCTTCGGAGGAACCGGTGATGGCCGGCGTCGCGCCTTTGGCGATCCCGGCGGGCGCGTCGCGCAGGGTGTCCTGCGCGATGGCGCGGGTCGGAAGGGTCATGGCGGCTCCTGATCCTGTATCGGTGAGCGCTAAGTTTAGAACGATTTGATCCGGGCGCAAGCCAAGCCGCCACGGTTCCGCCGTGATTCCTCGGCTTTGGGTAGAGCCTCGCGGCCAGGCCACGCGCCTCGCGGGCGCTCTTCCGCCCCCCGATCTCCCACCGGCGCCGGCGGCCGGTCGCGGACGGTCCCGCGGCCGAGCGATTCCCTCCCGAGCCGCCCCCGCGCGAGCCCCTCGGCCGACGCTGCGCCGACGCTGCGCCGGCGGGCGGGGGCGGGCGGGTGCGGGCGGGGGCGCCGCCGGGCCCTGCGCCGGGCGTTGCGATTGACAGCACGGGCGCAAGCCGACACGGATAAGCTCCACCGCCCGCGCATGACCGGCGCGGGGCGCACGCGCGCAGGCCGGCCCCGCCAGGGGCGCCCGCCGCGCGGGGCGCCTCAGCCAAGCCGGCGCCGCGGCCGGGACCGGATGACAGGGAGATGCATCGATGAAACCTGCACACCTCGCCGCCGCGCTGGCGATGGGCGCCTCGGCCCTTGCGATGGCCGCCCCCGCCCAGGCCGAGGACGTCAAGATCGGCGTCCTGCTGGGCTACACCGGCCCGATCGAGTCCCTCACCCCCGGCATGGCCGACAGCGCCGAGCTGGCGATGACCGAGGTGAACAACGCCGGCGGCATCCTTGGGGGCGACATGCTGGTCCCGGTCCGCGCGGACTCGACCTGCATCGACGCGGCCGCGGCTTCGGCCGCCGCCGAGCGTCTGGTCACCGCCGAGGGCGCCAAGGCGATCATGGGCGCCGACTGCTCGGGCGTGACCATCGCCACGCTCAACAACGTGGCCGTGCCCAACGGGGTGGTGATGATCTCGCCCTCGGCCACCTCGCCCGCGCTGACCTCGATCGAGGACGGCGGCCTGTTCTTCCGCACCGCCCCCTCCGACGCGCGCCAGGGCGCGGTGCTGGCGCAGATCCTCGCCGACAAGGGCGTCGAGGAGATCGCGGTCACCTACACCAACAACGATTATGGCAAGGGCCTCGCCGACGCCTTCCAGGCCGCGTTCGAGGAGCAGGGCGGCAAGGTCCTGCTCTCGGCCGCGCATGAGGACGGCAAGGCCGACTATTCGGCCGAGGTCGGGGCGCTGTCGGCCACCGGGGCGGAATACCTCGCGGTCTTCGGCTACGCCGACCAGGGCGGCGTGGGCGTGATCCGCGCCTCGGTCGATTCGGGCGCGTTCGAGAAGTTCGTGCTGGGCGACGGCATGTTCGCCGAGACCCTGATCGAGGCGATCGGCGAGGATCTCGACGGCACCATCGGCTCGGTGCCGTGGTCCGAGGGCGAGGGCGCCGACGCCTTCGTCAGCACCGCCGAGGCCGCGGGCGTGGATCCCGACGGCTCGTTCCGCCGCGAATCCTACGACGCCGCCGCGCTGATCGCGCTGGCGATGCAGGCCGCGGGCTCGACCGATCCGGGCGTGTTCAAGGACAGCGTGATCGACGTGGCCAACGCGCCCGGCGAGAAGATCCTGCCGGGCCAGCTCGCCAAGGCGATCCAGATCCTCAAGGACGGCGGCGAGATCGACTATGTCGGCGCCACCAACGTCGAGCTGATCGGCCCGGGCGAGGCCGCCGGCACCTACCGCGAATATGAGGTCAAGGACGGCGCCTACGAGACGATCGGCTTCCGCTGACGTTCGCGATATGGCAAAGGGCCGGCCCGGCGCGTTCGCGTCGGGCCGGTGCATATGAGGGGAGCCGCGCGTGATCCGCGTCGAGAACCTGGTGAAGAGCTTCGGCGGCCTGCGCGCCGTCGACGGCGCGAGCCTCGAGATCGCGCAAGGCGCGATCACCGGCCTGATCGGCCCCAACGGCGCGGGCAAGACCACGCTGTTCAACGTGATCGCCGGCGCCTACGCCCCCGACGAGGGGCGGGTGCTGCTGGACGGCGAGGACATCACCGGCCTCGCCCCCCATCACCTGTTCGACCGGGGCCTGCTGCGCACCTTCCAGATCGCGCATGAGTTCGCCACCCTGACCGTCCGCGAGAACCTGATGGCCGTGCCCCCCGCCCAGGACGGCGAGACGCTGTGGAACGCCTGGTTCAAGCCCTCGGCCGTCCGCGCGCGCGAGGCGGCGGTGCGCGAGAAGGCCGACGAGGTGATCGATTTCCTCCAGTTGGGCCACGTCGCCGACGAACTGGCGGGCAACCTCTCGGGCGGCCAGAAGAAGCTGCTCGAGCTTGGCCGCACGATGATGACCGAGGCGCGGATCGTGTTCCTCGACGAGGTGGGGGCGGGGGTGAACCGCACGCTGCTCAACTCCATCGGCGAGGCGATCGCCCGCCTGAACCGGGAGCGCGGCTACACCTTCTGCATGATCGAGCACGACATGGATTTCATCGGCCGCCTCTGCGACCCGGTGATCGTGATGGCCGAGGGCCGCGTGCTGACCGAGGGGTCGGTGGCGCAGGTGAAGGCCGACGAGCGGGTGATCGAGGCCTATCTGGGCCGCGGCCTGAAGAACCGCCCCGCCCGCCGCCCCACCGCCGCGCCGGAGGCCGGCGCATGAGCGGCGCGCAGACCCTCTACCTCGTCTGGCACGGGGCGCCGGAGGCGGAGGTCGAGCTGGGCGAGGATCGCCACGCCCTCGCCCCCGGCCTGTTCATGGCGCGCTCGGCCCGCTCGCGCTCGAAGCTCTATCACGCGGTGAAGCGGCAGCTTCCCGACGACACGGCCCTGCTGGTGGCCGCGCTGGACGAGGCGCCGAAGTTCAAGGGCATGGCCCCCGGCGCGATGAAATGGGCGAGGGGCGGGGCATGAGCGTCCTGATCGGCGAGGGCATGACCGGCGGCTACGGCGCCGCCGACATCCTTCACGACTGCACCATCGCCGTCGACAAGGGCGAGATCGCCGTGATCGTCGGCCCCAACGGGGCGGGCAAGTCCACCGCGATGAAGGCCCTGTTCGGGATGCTGCCCCTGCGTCAGGGCCAGGTGCGTCTGCGCGGGACGGACATCACCGCCCTCTCCCCGCAGGATCGGGTGAAGGCGGGCATGGGCTTCGTCCCGCAGGTGCGCAACGTCTTCTCGACCATGACGGTCGAGGAGAACCTCGAGATGGGCGCCTTCCTGCGCGAGGACGACATCGCCGGGACCATGGAGATGGTCTACGGCCTGTTCCCGATCCTGCGCGAGAAGCGCCGCCAGCCCGCCGGCCAGCTCTCGGGCGGGCAGCGCCAGCAGGTGGCCGTCGGGCGCGCGCTGATGACGCGGCCCGAGGTGCTGATGCTCGACGAGCCCACGGCCGGCGTCTCGCCCATCGTGATGGACGAGCTGTTCGACAAGATCCTCGAGATCGCGGCGGCCGGCATCGCCATCCTGATGGTCGAGCAGAACGCCCGCCAGGCCCTGAACATCGCGGACCGGGGCTATGTGCTCGCCCAGGGCCGCAACCATTTCACCGACACCGGGGAGGCGCTGATGGCCAATCCCGAGGTGCGCCGCTCGTTCCTCGGAGGTTGAGCCTGATGATCCGTCCCCTCGCCCTCGCCGCGCTTGCGCTCTCGGCCGCCCCCGCCATGGCCGAAAGCCTGCGCTGCGACTTCGACCGGGTCTGCGACGCCGAGGGGTGTCGCTCGACCACCTACGAGCTGCGCCTGGAGTGGGAGGCCGAGGACGGCCGCTTCACCGACGGCGCCGGCCGCTCGGGCGACGTGACGGTCGCCGAGATGGAGGCCTTCTGGCATTTCATCGAGATCATGGACCGCGGCGACCTGGTCCTGACCTCGGTCGCCGAGGGCGGCGCGGCCGTCCACTCCAAGCACGCGCTGCTGGGCGGCGCGCTGACCCCCACCCAGTACCACGGCCGCTGCCGCCGCGTGGAAGGCTGAGGCGATGGAGATCCTGAACGCCCTGGCGCTGTTCACCAACTTCGTCGGTCTGCCGGCGTTGGCCTATGGCAGCCAGCTGGCGCTGGGCGCGCTGGGGGTGACGCTGATCTATGCGGTGCTGCGCTTCACCTATTTCGCCCATGGCGATCTGATGGCATTCGGGACGATGGTCGTGGTGCTGGCGACCTGGGGGCTGCAGGCGCTGGGGATCGGGCTGGGGCCGCTGCCGACCGCGCTGCTGGCGCTGCCCATCGGGATCGCGGTGGCGGCGGGGGCGACGCTGCTCTGCGACGCGTGGGTGTTCTCGTTCTACCGCAGGCAACGGGCCAGGCCGGTGGTGTTCATGATCGCCTCGGTGGGCGTGATGTTCCTGTTCAACGGCATCGTGCGCATCGTCATCGGCCCCGACGACCAGCGCTTTGCCGACGGCGAGCGGTTCCTGTTCAAGGTCGGCGACTTCAGGGACTGGACCGGCCTCGACGAGGGGATCGCCTTCCGCTCGACCCAGGCGCTGACCATCGTGGCCGCGGTGATCGCCATGGCCGCCCTGTTCTGGTTCCTGCAGCGCACCCGCATGGGCAAGGCGATGCGGGCCTATTCGGACGAGGAGGACCTGGCGCTGCTGTCGGGCGTCGACCCGGCCAAGGTGGTGCGCACCGCCTGGATCCTGGCCGCGGCGCTCGCGACGCTGGCCGGCGTGCTCTACGGGCTCGACAAGTCGTTCAAGCCGTTCACCTATTTCCAGCTGCTGCTGCCGATCTTCGCCTCTGCGATCCTGGGGGGCATCGGCAATCCGCTGGGCGCGGTGGTGGGCGCCTACATCGTCGCCTTCTCCGAGGTGATGGTGACCTACGCCTACCGCAAGTTCGCCGGCTACCTGCTGCCCGAGGACGCGGTGCCCGACGGCCTGCTGCAGCTTCTCTCGACCGACTACAAGTTCGCGGTCAGCTTCGTGATCCTGGTGGTGGTGCTGCTGGCGCGGCCCACCGGCATCTTCCGGGGGAAGGTGATATGAGCGTCCTGAAAGGCCCCGCGCGGGGTCCGCTTCTTTATGCCGGAATGGCCGCGCTGCTGGCGCTGGTGGGCGTGGCGCAGAGCTGGAACGTCGCGCTGGCGATTCTGAACATGTGCCTGATCTCGGCGGTGATGGCGCTGGGGGCGAACATCGCCTGGGGCTACGCGGGGCTGATGAACGTGGGCCTGATGGGCTTTGCGGCGCTGGGCGGGCTGGCGGTGGTGCTCGCCGCCCAGCCCCCGGCGCCCGAGGCCTGGTCCGCCGGCGGCCTGCGCCTGCTGGGGACCGGGGCGGCGCTGGTCGCCTCGGTCGTGGCCATCGCCTTCGTGCGGGCGCGGCTGGCCCGGGGCCGGCTGCGGGCGCTCGCGACCGTGGCGATGGTTGCTGCGGCCTATGGGCTGGTGCGCTTCCTGTTCGATCCCGCCACCGACGCGATCGAGGCGGTGGACCCCGCCGTCACCGGCTATCTCGGCGGGCTGGGCCTGCCGTCCGCGGCCGGCTGGCTGCTGGGGGGCGTGCTGGCGGCCGGCGCGGCCTGGCTGATCGGCAAGGTCAGCCTCGGCCTGCGCTCGGACTATTTCGCCATCGCCACGCTGGGCATTTCCGAGATCATCATCGCCATCCTGAAGAACGAGGACTGGCTGGCGCGCGGGGTGAAGAACGTCACCGGCCTGCCGCGGCCCGCGCCCTACGAGGTCGACCTGCAGGCCTCGGCCGCCTTCGTGCAGCGCGCGCAGGCCTGGGGGCTGGACCCGGCCGAGGCCTCGGGCATCTTCGTGAAGCTGTGCTACGCCGCGCTGTTCGCCGCCGTGCTGGGCGTGCTGCTGTGGCTGGCCGAGCGGGCGCTGAACTCCCCCTGGGGGCGGATGATGCGCGCCATCCGGGACAACGAGGTCGCGGCCGAGGCGATGGGCAAGGACGTGGTCAAGCGCCGCCTGCAGACCTTCATCCTCGGCTCGGCTGTGGTGGGGATCGCGGGGGCGATGATGGTCACCTACGACGGCCAGTTCACGCCGGGCTCGTATCAGCCGCTGCGCTTCACGTTCCTCGTGTGGGTGATGGTGATCGTGGGCGGCTCGGGCAACAACTGGGGCTCGGTGCTCGGCGGCTTCCTGGTCTGGTTCGTGTGGATCGAGGCCGAGCCGGTCGGCCGCTGGCTGATGGACGCGGCGACCGCCTGGGCGCCCGAGGGCAACCCGATCGCCGTCCACCTGCAGGAGGGGGCGGCCCACATGCGGATGATCTTCATGGGCGCGATCCTGCTGCTGGTGCTGCGCTTCGCGCCCCAGGGGCTGATGCCCGAGAAGATCCGCCGCTGAGCCCGGGGCCCGCGAACGCGAACCGCCGGCGCGAGGGGCGCCGGCGGTCGGGCGGGTCTGGGTTGTTGCGCTTGGGGGCGCGGCTTATTCGGCCGGGGCGAGGCCCCATTTCACCGCGGTCTCGTCGAAGAAACCTTCCAGCTTCTTGATCTGGATCCAGTTGTTCACGTAGTTGATCCAGACCTGATCGGACTGCGGCAGCAGCATCGCGATGGGCGAGGGCGCGCGCGTCTCGCCGACTTCGACCCGGGTCACGTTGGGGAACTTCTCGATCAGCGTCGCCCCCTCGATGTTCGAGGTCACGAACACGTCCGCGCGGCCGGCCAGCACCTCCTGATAGCCGCGGGCCGGAGCCTCGACCACCTTGATCTCGGCGTTGGGGAACCAGGCCTTCACGTATTTCTCGAAGGTGGTGCCCAGCGTCGTGGCGACCGTCACCCCCGGCTTGTCGATGTCGTCCCAGTCCGAGAACCGGTCCGCCTTGTCCTGCGTGGTGAAGGGCAGGATCACCACGGTGAGGTAGCTGTCCGAATACCCCGCCACTTTCATCCGCGCCGGGCTGATCGAGGCCGAGCCCGTCAGGTGGTACTTGCCCGCCACCACGCCGTTGACCAGGGTCTTCCAGTCGGTGGGCACGAATTCGAGCTCGACGCCGAGGTCGGCGGCCAGCGCCTCCATCACGTCGACGTCGTAGCCCTTGTAGCTGTTCGAGGCGGGATCCCGCACGCTCATCGGATTCCAGTCGCCGGTGGTGCCCACCCTGAGGGTGCCGCCGTTGAGGACGTCCTGAAGCGCGGTCTGCGCCGCCGCGGGCAGGGCGCCCAGCGCACAGGTCAGCATTGCTGCGGCCGCAAGGCCCCGGCCGAGAAGTCGTCGCATCTCTCTCTCCGTTCCGCGCCGGTCGCGCACACCCCCGCGGCGCCCGGCCAAATGTCCCTCGCGTCGCGCCCGGCCTGCTGGAGGAGCGGGCTGCGGGCGGGGCGCGGCTGCGACCATAGCACTTCGGCCCGGCGTGTCAGTCGCAAAGGCGCCGTCGCGCAGTTCGTGACCGGGCCGCGGCCGCCAGGGCTGCGGGCGCCGCATGTCGGGTATGCAGACCGTTTCCCGGTTTGACATTCCGCCTCGCGACGTCGCTGATGGCCCGATCATGGAGACCTGGGTCCTTCTCGCCGTTGGCGCCGCCTTCCTTCAGAACCTTCGCTTCGCGCTGCAGAAGCGCCTCGCCGGCGCCCTCGGCTCGGCCGGGGGGGCGGGGGCGCGCTTCGTGTTCGCGGCGCCGCTGGCGGCCGCGGGGCTCGCGGGGCTGTGCCTGGCGCGGGGCGAGGCGCCGCCCGCCCCGACCCTCGCGTTCCTGGCCTTCTGCATCGGGGGCGGGCTGGCGCAGATGGCCGCGACCCGGCTGATCGTGGGGCTGTTCGCGCATCGCAACTTCGCCGCCGCCATGGCCTACACCAAGACCGAGGCGCTGCAGACGGCGCTGTTCGGTGCGGCGCTGCTGGGCGACCGGCTGCCGCCGGCGGCCTGGGCGGCGATCGGGCTGGGGATCTTCGGCGTGCTGCTGATCTCGAGCCCGCCCGAGGGGCTGCGCCTGCGCGCCCTGCTGGACCGGCGGGCGCTGATCGGCATCGCCTCGGGGGGGCTGTTCGGCCTCTCGGCGGTGGCCTATCGCGGCGCGACGCTGGCGCTGCCCGAGGGGGACGCCGCCATGCGCGCGCTGACGGCGCTGTGCGTGGTGACGGCGATGCAGGCCGTGCTGACCGCCGTGCAGCTCGAGGTCGGCCGGCGCGGAGACATGACCCGCCTGCTGCGCGCCTGGCGGCCGGGGCTGCTGGTGGGACTGGCCGGGGTCGGCGGCTCGCTGGGCTGGTTCTGCGCCTTCGCCTTGCGCGACGCGGCCTCGGTGCGGGTGGTGGGGCAGGTGGAGGTGGTGTTCACGCTCGCCGCCTCGGTGCTGATGTTCGGCGAGCGGCCGGGCCGGCGAGAGCTTGCCGGCGTGCTGGTGGTCAGCCTCGCCATTGTGGCCCTGGTGCTGGCGACGCGCTGAGCGGGCCCGCGCCTTCCGCCTGCCCCCTCTCCCTCCGTGCAGGTCGCGTCGTCGCGTCCCCCCCGGGGGCGCACGGGGCGGGTTCCGCGTGCCTGGCGATGTCGCTAGGCTCCGCGCCAGACGCCCCCGCCTTGGCCGCCCCGCGGGGCGCGCCCGGTCCCTACGCGAGGTTCCCCATGCCCGGCATCCGCCTGCTCCGGCCCGTCCCGGCCGCGCCGCTGATCGCGCTTGGCGCGCTGCTGGCGCTGGCGGGCTGCGGCAGCGGGGCGCCGGGCGGGACCAACTGGGGGTGGTACGTGGTCTCGCCCTGGACGGCGGGCGGGCGCTCGAACCTGATGTTCCTGCTGGGCGGGCTCTGGGACACGATCCTCTTGTCGGCGACGGCGATGGCGATCTCGGTGCTGGTGGGGGTTCTCGTGGCGCTGCCGGGCGTGGGGCGCAATCGCTGGGGCCGGCGGTTCAACCTCGCCTATGTCGAGGTGTTCCGCGCGATCCCGATCCTGGTGCTGATCCTGTGGGTCTACTACGGCCTGCCGGTGGTCGCGGGGATCGCCATCAACGTGTTCTGGGCGGGCGTCCTGGCGCTGGCGCTCTCGGACTCCGCTTTCGAGGCCGAGATCTTCCGCGCCGGCATCCAGGCGATCCCCAAGGGCCAGACCGAGGCCGCCCAGTCCATGGGCCTGAACCGCCTGCAGGTGATGCGCTTCGTGATCCTGCCCCAGGCGATCCGCCGGATCCTGCCGCCGCTGGCCAACCAGTTCGCCTACATGCTCAAGATGTCGGCGCTGGTCTCGGTGATCGGCATGCAGGAGCTGACCCGGCGGGCCAACGAGCTGGTGGTGACCGAGTATCGCCCGCTGGAGATCTACACCGTGCTGGTGCTCGAATACCTGGCGCTGATCCTGTTGGTCTCGCAGGCCGTGCGCTGGCTGGAGCGGCGGATGTCGCGCAGCGGAGACTACTGAGCCGCGATGTCCCCCTCCCCGGCGCGCCTCCTGCGCGCGGCCCCTCCCGCTGCGAGCCTGTCGCGATGAGCCCCGGACCGCAGTCCGCCCGGGACCCTCGCGCGCCGGGCGCCACGCGGCTGGCGGGGATGGCGGCGCTGACCCAGCTGATCGGCTGGGGCTCGACCTACTCGATCCCCGCGGTGCTGGCCCGCCAGATGGCCGAGGAGCTGGGCATGCCGCTGGCGCTGGCCTTCGGCGCCTCGTCGGCCTTCCTGCTGGCGATGGCCGGCCTCTCGCCCTGGCTGGGCCCGGTGTTCGAGCGGCGCGGCGCGCGCCCCCTGCTGGCGCTGGGCTCGCTGGTGCTGGCCGCGGGGCTGGGGCTGCTGGCCGCGAGCCCGAACCCGGTCGTCTATTTCCTCGCCTGGCTGGTGATGGGGGCGGGCGGGGCGATGGCGCTGTCCAACGGCGCCAACGTGCTGCTGGCCGAGCGGCTGGGCCCCGGCGCGCGGCGGGCGATCTCGGCGGCGATGCTGGTCTCGGGGCTGGCCTCGACCTGCTCCTTCCCGATGATGCTGTGGCTCGAGCCGATGCTGGGCTGGCGGGGGACGCTGGCGGTCTATGCGCTGGCCAACCTGCTGGTCTGCGCGCCGCTGCACTGGTGCGTGCCCGGCCCCCGCCCGGCGGTGGCGCCTGCGCTGCCCGCGGCGCCCCTCGCTCCGCCCGGCGAGGCCGAGGCGCCGCCTCCCGCGCCGCCCGCGCCCTCGGTCGCGGCGGCGGAGCGGGCGCGCTTCGGCTGGCTGGCGCTGGCGATGTCGCTGGCGGGGATGATCTCCTGGGGCCTGGGCGTGGCGCTGCCCGAGACGCTGGCCGCCCTGGGCGCCGAGACCCGAACGGCGGTGATGCTGGCCGCGGTGGTGGGCGTGGCGCAGGTGGCCGCGCGCGGGGTGGATTTCGCGCTGGGGGCGCCGCTGCCCGCGCTCAGCCTGGCGATCCTCGCCGCGGCGGGGATGCCGGTGGCCTTCGCCACGCTGGGCTTCGGCGGGGGGAGCGTCGTTGCGGCGGTGATCTTCGCCTCGATCTACGGGGCGGGCACGGGCCTGCTGTCGGTCTGCCGCGCGACCCTGCCGCTGGAGCTGTTCGACCCGTGCGCCTATGCGCGCATGGTCACGCGGCTGGCGCTGCCGATGAACCTCGCCTTCGCGGCGGCGGGGCCGCTGTTCGGCTGGCTCTTGGGGGCGTTCGGCGCGGCGGGACCGGTGACGGCCGCCTTCCTCGGCGCGCTGCTGGCGCTGGGCGCGCTCCTGCGGCTGCGGGCGCTGGCGCGGCGCTAGCGCTCAGACCGCCTGGCCGATGCGGGCCGCGAGCGCGGCGATCCGGCGCTCGTCTCGTCGGTAGAAGGTCCACTGGCGGGTGCGCTTGGCCACCACCAGGCCGGCGCCGATCAGCAGCTGCATGTGGCGGTGGAGCGTGGGCTGCGAGACGCCGAGCTTCTCGGCCAGGAACAGCGCGCAGACCCCGTCGCGCACCAGGTCGCCGTCGCGCTGCGGGGGGAAATGCGCCGTGGGATCGCGCAGCCACCCCAGCACCGCCAGCCGTTTGTCCGAGGCCAGCGCCTTGAGCGCCTCGACCAGGTCCGAGGTGGCGCGGTCGCCTCGCGGGTCCGCCTCGCCGTCAGCCTGGGAGGCCGGCCCTCGCGTCGGGGTCGGGCTCTCCTGCGTGGCAGGTGCGCGCCGGGGCGCGTCGAAAGCGTTCGACTGCAAGTGTTAGCCTCTTTGCTAAGTTGGCAACTTGTGCCATGCGGAGGCCGGAGACTCAAGACCCGGGAGCAAGACCATGCCCGTCGCCGCGCTGAAGCTGACCTGCCGCAAGGACGTCGAGGACGCCTACCGCCAGATCGTGCCCCACGTGCGACGCACTCCGGTGATCGAGGTGGACCCGCAGGATTTCGGCCTGAACGGGTTCCGGCTGTTCCTGAAGCTCGAGCTCATGCAGCACGGCGGCTCGTTCAAGACCCGCGGGGCCTTCGCCAACCTGGTCGGTCGGCGCGTGCCGGCGGCGGGCGTGGTCGCGGCCTCGGGGGGCAATCACGGCGTGGCGGTGGCTTTCGCGGCCGCGCGCACCGGGGTTCGCGCGACGATCTTCGTGCCCTCGGTCGCCAACCCCTCCAAGATCGCCGCGATCCGGGCGCTGGGGGCCGAGGCCCGCGTGACGGGCGATCGCTACGACGAGGCCCGCGCCGCGGCCGAGGCCCATGCCGAGGCGACCGGCGCCCTGTCCGTCCACGCCTACGACAGCCACGAGACGCTGTGCGGCCAGGGCACCGTGGCGCTCGAGTTCGAGGCGCAGGCCGCGCCCGACACGGTGCTGGTGGCGACCGGCGGCGGGGGGCTGATCTCGGGGATGGCGGCCTATCTCTGCGGCCTGCGCCGGCTGGTGGCGGTCGAGCCGGAAGCCGCGCCGACGCTGCACATGGCGCTCGCGGCCGGGCGTCCGGTGGACGCGCCGGGGGGCGGGGTCGCGGCCGACAGTCTCGCGCCCCTTCGGGTGGGCGAGATCGGCTTCCCGCTGGCGCAGCGCTATGTGGCGCGCTCGGCGCTGGTCGCCGACGCGGCGATCGTCGCGGCGCAAAAGCGCCTGTGGTCGGTGTGCCGGGTGGCGGCGGAGCCCGCCGGCGCCGCGGCGCTGGCGGCCCTGCTGTCCGGCGCCTACCGGCCCGACCGCGGCGAGGCGGTGGGCGTGCTGGTCTGCGGGGGCAACACCGACGCGGTCGCCTTCGACTGAGGCCGCCCCCCGCGGCCGCCCGCGCGAGGCCCCGGGTCAGGCCCGGGGCCGGCGCCTGCGGCAGGCCTCGCTCCCCCCCGGGGGGTCAGGCGCGGGCGGTCTCGCGCGCGGCGGCGGCCTCGGCCAGCGCCTGGGGCAGGGCGGTCTCGAAGGCGTCGAGCATCTCGGGCGTGCCGGCCGAGACGCGGATGCAGCGGTTCTCGGGCTCGACGAAGGGCATGCGCACGAAGACGCCGCGCTCGATCAGCGCCGAGAGCACCGCCTTGGCGAACTCCCCGTCGCGCCCGCAGTCCACCGCCACGAAGTTGGTGGCCGAGGGCAGCGCCGAGAGGCCGTTCTTCGCCGCGATCTCGGCGATGCGGTCGCGGGCGGCGGCGACCTGGGCGCGGATCTGGGGGATCCATGCCTGATCCTCGACCGAGGCCGCGGCGCCGACCAGCCCGATGCGGTTCATCCCGAAGTGGTTCTTCACCTTGTTGAAGGCCTGGATCATCCGGGTCGTGGCGATTGCGTAGCCCACCCGCATCCCCGCCATCCCGTAGGCCTTGGAGAAGGTGCGCATGCGCACCACGCGGGGATCCTCGGGGTCGATGTCGGGGGCGGTGCCCTCGGGCGCGAACTCGATGTAGGCCTCGTCGAGGCACAGCACGGAATCCGAGGGCATCTGCGCGACCATCGTCTCGATCTTCGAGGCCGGCCACCAGGTGCCCATCGGGTTGTCGGGGTTGGCGAGATAGACCAGCGGCGCGGCCTCGCGCGCCGCGGCGGCGAGCAGGCCGTCGGGGTCCTCGTGGTCGTCGCGATAGGGGACCCGGACCAGCCGGCCGCCGAAACTCGCGACATGGTAGTTGAAGGTCGGGTAGGCGCCGTTGGAGGTCACCACCGGCGTGCCCTCGGCGACCAGGACGCGGGCCAGCAGGCCCAGCAGACCGTCCACGCCCTCGCCCACGACGATGTTCTCGAACGGCACGCCGTGCTTTGCGGCCAGCGCCTCGCGCAGCTCGCGATGCTCGGCGTCGGCGTACATCCAGCAGTCGGGCAGGGCCTCGGCCATCGCCGCGCGGGCGCGGGGCGAGGGGCCGAAGACGTTCTCGTTGGCGCCGAGCCGCGCGGAGAACGGACGGCCCAGCGCGCGCTGCTGCTGCTCGGGGCTGATGAAGGGGATCGTGGCCGGCAGGCGCTCGACCAGGGGCGTGAAATGCGGGCGGGACATGGGCGCCTCCTCAAGCCGGCGCGCAGGGCCGGCGCGCGCCTTCGGGGTGCGCGCGCTTATCCGCTCGCGGCCCCCCGCGTCAAGCGCGCGCAGCCCGAACGCCCCCCGGTTCCGTCCCGCTTGCGGCGCGGAATCCGCAGATCCCGCGCACCTGCCGGCGGTTGGCGATTGACGCCGCGCCGCACGGCGGTCTAACGCTCGCGCGATCCTGCGATGCACCAAGCGGAGGCCGTCCATGGTCCAGCGACTTCATCTCGTCTTCGGGGGCGAGCTCGTGAACCCGTCCTCGAACCAGTTCAGCGACGTCTCCAAGATCGACCTGGTGGGGATATATCCCAACTACGCCGCCGCCTTCACCGCCTGGAAGGCCGCCGCGCAGCGCACCGTGGACGACGCCCACACCCGCTATTTCATCGCCCACCTGCACCGCCTGCGGGACGAGGAGCGAGAGGCGAGCCCGACCGAGGAGCTGGGCTGAGCCCCTCGATGCTGGGCCGGGTCCGCCGCTCGCCGCGCCTGCGCCGGCTCGCCGCCGCGCTGGGCGCCTGGTACATCCGCCTGGTCGACCGCACCACCGCGTGGGAGATCCCCGACCCCGCGCTGCGCGACCGCATCCGCGCCCAGCAGGAGCGGATCGTGATCGCGATCTGGCACGGCCGCCTGCTGATCATTCCGGCCGAGATGCCCCCCGGCGGGCGCGTGCACGCGATGATCTCGGCCAACCGCGACGGCGACATCATCGCCGACTGCGTGGGACGCTTCGGCATCGCCTCGATGCGCGGCAGCTCCCGCGATCCGCGCAAGCCGCTCAAGCGCAAGGGCGGCGCCGCGGCGGCGGCCGAGGCGATCGAGCTGCTGGGCGAATACGACCGCATCGCCGTCGCCCTGACCCCCGACGGGCCGCGTGGCCCGCGGATGCGCGCGCAGCCCGGGGTGGCCTCTGTTTCGGCGGCCATGGACGTGCCGGTGGCGCCCTTCGCCTTCTCGACCTCCCGGGGCTTTGTCGCCGGCAGCTGGGATTCGTTCTTCATCCCCCTGCCGTTCGGGCGCGGTGTTAAGGTCTGGGGCCCGGTGATCGAGCCGCCCGCCGACCGCTCGCCCGAAGGGATCGAGGCGCACCGCCTGCATATCGAGGACGTGCTGACCCGGATCACCCAGGACGCCGACCGGCGCATGGGCCGCAACCCCGTCGAGCCCGCCGCGCCCGGCGCGCCGCGCTGACCGCGAGGACCCACGCATCTCACCCGCGCTGACGCTCTACCTGATCCTCGCCCGCCTCGCGGGGCCGCTGGCGCCCCGGCTGCTGGCAAGGCGCGCCGCCCGCGGCAAGGAGGCGCGCGCGCGGATGCGCGAGAAGCTGGGCGAGCCGGGGCTCGATCGCCCGCCGGGTCCGCTGGCCTGGTTCCATGCCGCGAGCGTGGGCGAGTCGCTCTCGGTGCTGGGGCTGATCGCCGAGCTGCGCGCCGCCCGGCCCGACGTCTCGGTGCTGGTGACCACGGGGACCCTGACCTCGGCCGAGCTGATGGCCGCGCGCCTGCCCGAGGGCTGCCGCCACCAGTTCGCCCCCCTCGACCTCGGCCGCGCGCCGAAACGCTTTGTGGCCCACTGGCGCCCCGACCTCTGCGTCTGGGTCGAGAGCGAGATCTGGCCCGCGCTGCTCGAGGCCGCGGCCGCCTCCGGCGCCCCGGCCGCGCTGGTCAACGCCCGGATGTCCGAGCGGTCGGCCCGCGGCTGGCGCCGGGCGCCGGGGATGATCGCCCAGCTTCTGCGCCGCTTCGCGGCGGTGCTGGCGCAGGACGAGGACGGGGCCGCGCGGCTGCGCCGGCTGGGGGCCGCGAACGCGCGGGCCTCTGGCTCGCTGAAGGCGGGCGCGGCGCCGCCCGACCGGCCGAGCCTGCGCACGGCGACGCTCTCGGCGCTGCGCGGCCGGCCGCTGTGGCTCGCGGCCTCCACCCATGAGGGCGAGGAGATGGCCGTCGCCGAGGCGCAGCGCACTGCCGCGACCCGCGTGCCGGGCCTCGTCTGTCTTCTGGTCCCCCGCCACCCCGAACGGGGCGAGGAGATCGCGCGGGAGCTGTGGTCGCGCGGCCTGCGGGTCGCCCGACGCGGCCGCGGCCAGGCGCTGGGCCCGCAGGACGAGATCCACGTGCTAGACACGCTGGGCGAGATGGGGGCGTGGCTGAGGCTCGCGCCTGTGGCCTTCATCGGCGGCTCGCTGGTCGACCGGGGCGGGCACAACCCCCATGAGCCCGCAGCTCTGGGCGCCGCGATCCTGCACGGGCCGCATGTGGCGAACTTCCGCGCCGACTACGCGGCCCTCGCCGCCGCGGGGGGAGCGCGGGAGGTCGCCGACGGTCCGGCGCTGGGCGAGGCGGTGGCCGACCTTCTGACCGAGGCTCCCGCGCGGGAGCGGATGGTCGCGGCCGCCCGCACGGCCCTCGGCGACGGGCGCGGCGCGACGCAGACGACGCTGGCCGCGCTGCTGCCCCTGCTGCCGCCGCGCGCGGGGGGCGCGGTCTCGGCGTGGGCTGGTCGCGCCGACAAGGACCCCGCCCCGGAGCCTCCGCGATGATGCGCGCCCCCGCCTTCTGGTCGAACCCGCCCGAGCGGCCGGGCCGGCTGGCGCGGCTGCTGGCGCCGCTGGGCCGGCTCTATGCGCGCGCCACCGCGCGGCGGGTGGCGCGGGCGCCGGACTGGCGCGCGCCGGTCCCGGTGATCTGCGTGGGCAACCTGACCGCGGGGGGCGCGGGCAAGACGCCGACCGTGCTCGCGATCCTCGAGATCCTGGGCGAGCTGCGCGTCGAGGCGCATGTGCTGACCCGCGGCCACGGCGGCTCGGCCTCGCGCGGGGCGCCGCATCGTGTGGACATGGCCCGCGACACCGCCGCGCGGACGGGGGACGAGCCGCTGCTGCTCGCCGCCTTCGCGCCGGTCTGGGTCTGCGCCGACCGCGCCGCGGCCGCGAAAGCCGCCGTCGCCGCGGGCGCGCAGGCGCTGGTGATGGACGACGGCTTCCAGAATCCCGGCCTCGCCCGGGATTTTTCCCTGGTGGTCGTCGACGCCGCCTCGGGCTTCGGCAATGGCCTGCCGATTCCCGCCGGCCCCCTGCGGGAGACGGTGGACGCCGGCCTCGCCCGCGCCCAGGCGGCCCTGCTGATCGGCCCTCCTGCGGCCCGCGACCGGATGCGCGAGCGCTGGCCGCAGCTCTCGCGCCTTCCCGTCCATGAGGGCGAGGTTCGGGCGCGCGAGATCGGCATCGACTGGCGGGGCGAGAAGGTGCTGGCCTTCGCCGGCATCGCCCGTCCCGAGAAGTTCTTCGCCACCCTGCGGGGGCTGGGCGCCGATCTGGTCGCCGCCCACGCCTTCCCCGACCACGCGCCGTTCGAGCCCAAGGCGCTGCGCCGGCTCGAGGCCGAGGCCGAGGCCCTGGGCGCGCGCATGGTCACCACAGAGAAGGACGCGGTGCGCCTGCCGGCGTCGTTCCGCGGCAAGGCGATGCCGCTGCCGGTGCATCTCGCGCTGCGCGAGGAGGGATCTGCGGAGGGCGGACTGCGCGCCGCGCTGCGTAACCTATGTTCACAAGACGTTAACTCAACGTCTTGATTTAGCCGTAATTCGAACAGAACGCCGCCGTGTCTCGATTGAAGGATGAATGTGTCCCTCGGTCGTGACGCCTGTCCGCGCACGACAGATTTCTGGGGCGCGCTCGCCGGCGACACGTTCGACCGGCGGCGCGCCCCGTTTTTTTGCCCTTATCCTCCCGCCGCCTGAGCCACCGCGCGCCCGGCCATCACCCGCACCAGGTGCGCGCGATAGGCCGCCGGCGCCGCGACGTCGGTGATCATCCCCTCGGCCGAGACGGTCAGCGGGGTCAGCGCCTCGGGGGTGAAGTCGTCGGCGAGCAGCTGCTCGGCCTCGGTCCAGCGGTAGACGCCCGCGGCCGAGGCGCCGGTGACCGCCACCCGCACCTCCGTCGCGAAGCGGGCGACGAAGACGCCGGCCAGCGCAAAGCCCGAGGCCGGCTGGCGGAACCGCGCGTAGGCGGCGGCGAGCGGCAGGGGGAAGCGGACCTCGGTCAGGATCTCGCCGGCGCGCAGGTCGGTCTCGAACAGGCCGCGGAACCAGGCGTCGGCCGGGATCTCGCGCGCTCCGCCCGCGCCGCGCGCCCGGATCACGGCGCCGAGCGCCAGCGCGGCCGCGGGCCAGCAGGCGGCGGGGTCGTTGTTGACGAGACTGCCGCCGATGGTGCCGCGGTTGCGCACCGCCGGGTCGCCGATGCGCGCAGCGAGCCGCGCCAGCGCGGGCAGCGGCGCCTCGGCCGCGATCCTGGCGTGACAGGTGGCGCCGCGGATGCGGATCTCGCCGCCCTCGATGCGCAGCCCCACCAGCTCGGGCAGGGCGGCCAGCGCCACCACCCGGCCCGGCATCGCCAGGCGCTGGCGCAGGGCGGGGATCAGCGTCTGCCCGCCGCCCAGCGGCAGCGCGTCGTCGGCCTGCAGGGCGGCCACGGCCTCGGCCAGCGAGGCCGGCCGCACGAAGTCGAGGGAATACATCGGTGAGGGCGGCGCGGCTGAGGGGACGGGAACAGGCGGGACGCGGGCCGGAACGCAACGGGCCCCCGCGGAAGGGCGGGGGCCCGGTCGGGTCGTGGCGCGGCGATCAGGCGCCCGCGGCGCGCATCGCGGCCCACACGCGGGCGGGGCTGAGCGGCATGTCGACATGGGCCACCTTGTGCCCGCCCGAATTCAGCGCATCGAGCACCGCGTTGACCAGCGCCGGCGGAGAGCCGATCGCCCCCGCCTCGCCGCAGCCCTTCACGCCCAGCGGGTTGTGGGTGCACGGCGTCTGGCAGGAGTGGTCGACGCCGATATAGGGCAGGTCATGGGCCCGCGGCATGGCGTAGTCCATGTAGGTGCCGGTCAGCAGCTGGCCGTTCTCGTCGAAGACGCAGTGCTCCATCAGCGCCTGGCCGATGCCCTGGGCGACGCCGCCCTGGACCTGGCCCTCGACGATCATCGGGTTGATCACGTTGCCGAAATCGTCCGCGGCCCAGAAGCCCAGCACCTCGGTCTTGCCGGTGTCGGGGTCGACCTCGACCTCGCAGGCGTAGGCGCCGGCGGGATAGGTGAAGTTGGAGGGGTCGTAGAAGGCCTGCTCCTCCAGCCCCGGCTCGAGCTCCTCCAGCGGGTAGTTGTGGGGCACGTAGGCGGCGAGCGCCACTTCGCCGAACGCCACCGAGCGGTCGGTGCCCTTGACGGTGAACTGGCCGTTCTCGAAGGCCACGTCCTCGGCCGAGGCCTCCATCAGGTGGGCGGCGATCTTGCGGGCCTTCTCGATCACCTTGTTGGTGGCGTTGTAGATCGCCGAGCCGCCCACCGACAGCGAGCGCGAGCCGTAGGTGCCCATGCCCATCGAGCCCTTCGAGGTGTCGCCATGGACGATCTCGATCTGGTCCTCGGGCAGGCCCAGCATGTCGGCGACCACCTGGGCGAAGGTCGTCTCGTGCCCCTGACCGTGGGAGTGCGTGCCGGTCCAGACCACCACGCCGCCGGCCGCGTTGACCCGGACCTGGGCGCTCTCGAAGAGGCCCGCGCGGGCGCCGAGCTGGCCGGCGAGGCGGGAGGGGGCGAGGCCGCAGGCCTCGATGTAGCTCGCCACGCCGAAGCCGCGGAGCTTGCCGCGCTTGGCGCTCTCGGCCTTGCGGGCCTCGAAGCCGGCGCGGTCGGAGATCTCCTCGAGCTTGTCCATGGTCGCGGCGTAGTTGCCGGTGTCGTATTCCACCGCCACAGGGGTGGCGTAGGGGAAGCGGTCGGCGGGGATGAAGTTCTTGCGGCGCAGCTCGACGGGATCCATGCCCAGCTCGCGGGCGGCCTGGTCGATGACCCGCTCGAGCTGGTAGGTCGCCTCGGGCCGGCCGGCGCCGCGGTAGGCATCGACGGGCACGGTATTGGTGAACACCGCGCGCACGTTCACGGTGATCTTGGGCGTGAGGTAGTTCCCCGCCATCAGCGTCCCGTGCAGGTAGGTCGGGATCGAGGAGGCGAAGGTCGAGAGATACGCGCCCATGTTGGCGAGCGTGTCGGTGCGCAGCGCCAGGAACTTGCCCTCGGCATCCAGCGCCAGCTCGATCTTGGTGACGTGATCGCGGCCCTGCGCGTCCGAGATGAAGGCCTCGGCCCGCTCGGAGGTCCACTTGACGGGGCGGTTGATCTGCTTGGCGGCCAGCGTGACCAGCGCCTCTTCGGCGTAGTGGTAGATCTTGGTCCCGAAACCGCCGCCGACGTCGGGGGCGACGACCCGCAGCTTGTGCTCGGGGATGCCGAGCACGAAGGCGCCCATCAAGAGCCGGATCACGTGGGGGTTCTGCGAGGTGGTGTAGAGCGTGTGCATGCCCGAGTGCCGCTCGTACTGGCCGATCGCGGCGCGCGGCTCCATCGGGTTGGCGACCAGACGGTTGTTGATCAGCTCGAGCGTGGTGACATGGGCGGCCGAGGCGAAGGCGGCGTCGGTCTCGGCCTGCTCGGTGCCGAAGGTCCAGTCGTAGCAGAGGTTGCCCGGCGCGTCGTCATGCACGTCCGCGCCGCCCGCCAGCGCCTTGCGCATGTCGATGACGGCGGGAAGTTCCTCGAGGTCCATCTCGATCATCTCGGCGGCGTCGCGGGCCTGGGCGTAGGTCTCGGCGACCACGAGGGCGACGGGATCGCCGACGTGACGGACCTTGCCGTGGGCGAGGATCGGGTGCTTGGGCTCCTTCATCGGCGAGCCGTCGCGCGAGTGGATCAGCCAGCCGCAGGGCAGGCCGCCGACAGCCTCGACATCGGCGCCGGTCATCACCGCCAGCACGCCGGGCGCGGCCTTGGCCGCGGCGGTGTCGAGCGCCTTGATCCGCGCATGCGCGGCCGGCGAGCGCAGGATCGCGGCATAGGCCTGGCCGGGCAGGTTGATGTCGTCGGTGTAGCGTCCCTCCCCGGTGAGGAAGCGGACGTCCTCCCGCCGTTTGGAACTGGCGCCGATCCCGAAATCCTTGGGCATGTGGGTCTCCCTGGCTGAGTCGGCGGCGGCGGCCTTGGCCTCCCTGCCGCGCCGGCGACTGGATACGCTGGGCGGGGCGCGGCGCGGGGCCGGTCCCGGTTCGGAGATCTCAGCTGAGGCCGGACGGTGGCGCGCCGGGTCCGCGCGCGGGCCGGTTGGCCGCACGGGCATGCGGGTTGCGCCTGTGAACGCCTGGCATCGCCCGATCCTCCCGTCTGGTTCTGGTTGTCCGGCGCGGTCCGGGCGAGGCCCGCGCTGGTCGGCTGATCGTAGACGCCCGGCGCCCGCGGTCAATGGATTTCCCGGACGCGGGCGCCGCGTCGGGCGCGGCGCCCGCGCCCCGGTTCCGCCCGCGGCGCGCGGCGGGCGGCGGCGTGGGCTGAGAGGGGGCCTGTGGCGGGCGGCGCGTGGGGAGGGGGCGCCTTGCGGCGTGGAGGGCGGGGAGCGCCGCGTCGGGGGCGCGCCGGTGGCGCGGGCTTGCGCGCGGCGCGGGGTCGGCGTTGGCCCTCGTGGCAAGAGGCGCCTGTGGCCAGGGCGCGGCGGAGGGCGCGCGTCAGGGCTTGTCGGCAGGCGTCTCGCGCGCGCCGCGTCCGCCGGGGGCGGCGAGGCTGTAGGGCAGCAGGTCGCGGCGCGAATGGTCCACCGCGATCGCCGTCTTCAGCGGCGGAACCGAGCGCTGGTGGCAGTCCGCCCGCTCGCAGATCCGGCAGCTGATCCCGATCGGCTCGTAGGAGGCCGGCGCGGCCAGGTCCAGGTCGTCGGCATAGACCAGCCGGTCGGCGAAGCGCACCTCGCAGCCCAGCCCGATCGCATAGCGCCGCGTCGGCCGCCGGAAGCCGCCGCCGGGCTTGGTCACGTCGCGCGCAAGGGAGATGTAGCGCACCCCGTCGGGGGTCTCGGCGAGCTGGCGCAGCAGGCGGCCCGGCGTCTCGAAGGCCTGGTGCACGTTCCACAGCGGACAGGCCGAGCCATAGCGCGCGAACTGCAGCCGGGTGGCCGAGTGGCGCTTGGTGATCGTGCCGGCCTGGTCGACGCGCACGAACCAGAAGGGCACGCCCTGCGCGCCGCGGCGCTGGAGGGTGGACAGGCGGTGGGCCACCTGCTCGATCGAGGCGCCGAACTGGTCGGCCAGCAGCTCGATGTCGTGGCGCTGCTCCTCGGCGGCCTCCTGGAAGGCGGCGTAGGGCAGGACGGCGGCGCCGGCGAAATAGTTGGCCAGACCGATCTTGCAGATCTCGCGCGCCTCGTCCGAGCCGAAGCCCGCAAGGTCGAGCGTCGCCTCGATCAGGTCGCCGTAGGAGGTCAGCGCCACCTGCACGGCGGCCTGGAAGGCGCGCGTGGCGGGCGAGGTGCGCGAGGACAGGGTCAGCGTGTCGCCGTCCAGCATCCGCAGGGCGGGCGTGTCGGCGATGCGCAGGGTCAGCCCGTGGCGATTCGCCAGCCAGTCGGCGGCGGCCTGAAGGCGGTCGCGCCCCGGGCCGGGGCGTCCGAAGCCGGTGGCGGTCGCGAAGCTCTCGGCCGCGCGGTCGACGGCGTCGATGTAGTTGTCGCAATAGTGGAAGAAGTCGCGCACCTCCTCCCAGGGCTGGGGGGCGATACCGTCCTCGCGGCCGAGCGCGTCGTCGAGGCTCGCCAGCCGCTCGCCCCGCTGGCGGAAGGCTCGGTGCAGCGACAGGAAGGCGCGCGCGAGCGAGGGCGCGTTGGAGGCCGCGAGCTCGAGGTCCGCCATCGGCGGCTGGGCGCCGTCGAAGACCGGATCGGCCAGCGCCTCGCGCATGTCGGCGGTCAGGCGCTGGGATTCGCCGACCGAAAGGGTCGAGAGGTTCACCCCGAACCGCTCCGACAACGCGATCACCACCGCGGCCGAGACCGGGCGGTGGTTGTTCTCCATCTGGTTGAGGTAGCTGAGCGAGATCCCCAGCGCCTCGGCGTAGACGGCCTGGGTCAGGCCCTGCTCGCGGCGGATCTCGCGCAGGCGGACGCCGGCATAGAGTTTTCGGGCGCGGGTCAATCGGGCCTCCGGCGTATTCGCAACTTCGCAATTTGCAGAACTGAAGTTCCCTAAACTTTGCACCTCCGCGCGACAAGGCTTTTCCCGGGCCCCGCCGCAGCGATACGGTGCCGGGCCGGAATGGGACGGAACTCGGCCGAGAAGGGACCCCGATGAACGATATCCTCGCGGAGCTTGAACTTCGGCGCCAGACCGCGCGCCTGGGCGGCGGACAGAAGCGGATCGACAGCCAGCATGCCAAGGGCAAGCTGACCGCGCGCGAGCGCGTCGAGCTGTTCCTGGACGAGGGCTCGTTCGAAGAATTCGACATGTTCGTGGCCCACCGCTGCACCGACTTCGGGATGGAGCAGGACCGCCCCTACGGCGACGGCGTGGTCACCGGCTGGGGCACGGTCAACGGCCGCCAGGTCTATGTCTTCTCCCAGGACTTCACGGTGTTCGGCGGCTCGCTGTCCGAGACCCACGCCCAGAAGATCTGCAAGATCATGGACATGGCGATGCGCAACGGCGCGCCGGTGATCGGGCTGAACGACTCGGGCGGCGCGCGGATCCAGGAGGGCGTGGCCTCGCTGGCCGGCTACGCCGAGGTGTTCCAGCGCAACATCATGGCCTCGGGCGTGGTGCCCCAGATCTCGGTGATCATGGGGCCCTGCGCGGGCGGCGCGGTCTATTCGCCCGCGATGACCGACTTCATCTTCATGGTGCGCGACAGCTCCTACATGTTCGTCACCGGCCCCGACGTGGTGAAGACGGTGACCAACGAGGTGGTCACCGCCGAGGAGCTCGGCGGCGCCAAGACCCACACCTCGAAGTCCTCGGTCGCCGACGGCGCCTATGACAACGACGTCGAGGCCCTGATCCAGACCCGCCGGCTGGTGGACTTCCTGCCGCTGTCGAACCGCGAGAAGCCGCCCGTGCGGCCCTTCTTCGACACCGTGGACCGGATCGAGACCAGCCTCGACACGCTGATCCCCGACAACCCCAACAAGCCCTACGACATGAAGGAGCTGATCGAGAAGGTCGCCGACGAGGGCGATTTCTTCGAGATCCAGGCCGACTTCGCCAAGAACATGATCACCGGCTTCATCCGCATGGAGGGCGAGACGGTGGGCGTCGTCGCCAACCAGCCGATGGTGCTGGCCGGCTGCCTCGACATCGACAGCTCGCGCAAAGCCGCGCGCTTCGTGCGTTTCTGCGACTGCTTCAACATCCCGATCCTGACCTTCGTGGACGTGCCGGGCTTCCTGCCGGGCACGGGCCAGGAGTACGGCGGCGTCATCAAGCACGGCGCCAAGCTGCTGTTCGCCTATGGCGAGGCGACGGTGCCCAAGGTCACGGTGATCACCCGCAAGGCCTACGGCGGCGCCTACGACGTCATGGCTTCCAAGCACCTGCGCGGCGACATCAACTACGCCTGGCCGACGGCCGAGATCGCGGTGATGGGCGCCAAGGGCGCGACCGAGATCCTGTATCGCTCCGAACTCGGCGACCCCGAGAAGATCGCCGCGCGGGCCAAGAACTACGAGGACCGGTTCGCCAACCCGTTCGTGGCGGCCGAGAAGGGCTTCATCGACGAGGTGATCATGCCCCAGTCGACCCGCAAGCGGGTGGCCCGCGCCTTCGCCGCGCTTCGCAACAAGAAGCTCGAGAACCCGTGGAAGAAGCACGACAACATTCCGCTCTGAGCGCGGAATAGTCCGGCGGGGACCCAGATGGACCATCCCATCTTCCATATGATCGGCGGGGGGCCGCGGCCGGTGGCCCCCTTCAGCCATGCCGTCGAGGCCGACGGCTGGGTGATCCTGACCGGGCAGATGCCGACCGACCCGCAAGCGCCCGACGCCCCTCTGCCGGAGGGGATCGAGGCGCAGACGCGGCGCGTGATCGAGAACCTCGCGATCGTGCTGGCGGGCGTCGGGCTGGATCTGTCCCACGTCGTGCAATGCCGCTGCTTCCTGACGGAGTTCGAGCGGGACTACGCGGCGTTCAACGCCGCCTACAAGAGCGTCTTCCCCGACGACCGCCTGCCGGCGCGCACCACCGTGGGCGTCACGGCGCTGGCCGTGGGCGCGCTGGTCGAGATCGACTGCATCGCGAGGCGGCCGGGATGAGCGCGCCGGGTCAGGACTTCGCAACACGGGCGGCCGACTTCGCACGGGGAAAGGACTCGTTCACCATGAGTCCGGCCCCGGACGCCTGTGGTCGCCGCGCGTTCCCGATCCGCGCCTGTGCGCTATCTGTCGCGACAGCGATGCAGATGTCGGCCGGGGCGGCGCCCCGGGGGGAGACGCGCGATGACGCCCGATCCGAAGAAGCCTCACGACCCCTGCAGGCTGGCGAAATTCGTCGCCCTGCATGCCGCGACCGGGATCGTGGCGGGCTGGGTCTGCCTGCTGATCCTGCTGTGGCTCGACATCGGGGGGCTGGGCAGCCTGATCGAGCGGGCCGAGCGGAGCGAGATGGCCACCGTCCTGCTCGCCATCGGCTTTGGAACCAGCTTCGGCTTCGTGGGCATCGCCTGGGGCGTGCTGGCGGTGCTGCCCCACGAGAAGGACTGACCTCGGCCGCGGAGGCCCGCGCACGGGCCTGTCCGCCGCTTCGGACGCCTTTCCGCATCGTGGAAGGACTGGGGCGACACGTCGCCCGTTTTCGCTCCGATTCCGCCACAGGCCGCGCCCATCTTTCTCTCAACCAGCGAGAGAGAGGAGAAGCGAAATGTCGGTCTACTCTAACAGCATCCTGCGTCGCGGCCTTCTGTCGGCCTCGGTCCTGGCGATGGGCCTTGGCCTCGCCGCCTGCGGCAATTCGACGGGCGAGCGCGCCCTCTCCGGCGGCGCGATCGGCGCGGGCGTGGGCGCCGCGGCCGGCGCCGTCACCGGCGGCAGCGCAGCGACCGGCGCCATCGTGGGCGGCGCGGCGGGCGCCGCGACCGGGGCCCTCACCGACGCCGACGACCTGCGCCTCGACTGAGGCCACGGGCTGCGCGCGCCTTTCGCGGCGCGCGCGTCCTTGCGAAGTCCGCGCGGCTGCGGTCCGCGCGGCGACCGGACCGGCGGGGAGCCCTGGCTCCGCGCCGGTTCATCTTTGTCAGACTTCGCGCTCCGCCGCCGCGATCACGCGAACGTGGGCCCCGAAATCGCCCCCGTCCGACGGAACTTCCGCCCAGCTTCGTGTGCAGTTTCGGACCAAGATCCGAGCACAAGGAGGGACGGCATGTCCTCGAGCAGTTTCACCACTCCGCGCATCGCCCTGGGCGCCGGCCTCGCCGCGCTGCTGCTGGCCGCAGGCTGCGGCCAGTCGACGGGCGAGCGGGCCCTGTCGGGCGGCGCCATCGGCGCCGGCGTGGGCGCAGGCGCCGCGGCCGTCACCGGCGGCGACTGGGCGACCGGCGCCATCGTGGGCGGCGCGGCGGGCGCCGCGACCGGCGCGCTCACCGATTCCGACGACATCGACCTCAACGGCAACAACCGCAAGAAGCGGCGCCGCTGACGCTTCGCGCGCGACCCCGGACGCCCTGCGCGTCCGCCTCGCGCGCCCGATCCCGGTCCGCCGCGACGCCCTGACGGGCGCCGCGCGCGCGGCCCGCATCCATCACCCCTCGGCCCGCCGCGCCTCCGCGCGGCGGGCCGTCGTGCATTCCGGGCCGGCCTTCGCCGCCTGACCAACCCAACCGGGGAGGGACGATGTTCAAGAAGATCCTGATCGCCAACCGCGGCGAGATCGCCTGCCGGGTGATCAAGACGGCCCGCAAGATGGGCATCAAGACCGTGGCGGTCTATTCGGACGCCGACAAGACCGCGCTGCATGTGCGCATGGCCGACGAGGCGGTCCACATCGGACCGGCGCCGGCCTCCGAGTCCTATATCGTGATGGACAAGATCCTGGACGCCATCAAGCAGAGCGGCGCCGAGGCGGTGCATCCGGGCTATGGCTTCCTGTCGGAGAACCCGAAGTTCGCCAAGGCGCTCGACGAGGCCGGCGTCGCCTTCATCGGCCCGCCCACCGGCGCGATCGAGGCGATGGGCGACAAGATCACCTCCAAGAAGCTGGCCGCCGAGGCGGGGGTGAACACCGTCCCCGGCTACATGGGCCTGATCGAGGACGCCGACGAGGCGGTCAAGATTGCCAACGACATCGGCTATCCGGTGATGATCAAGGCCTCCGCCGGCGGCGGCGGCAAGGGCATGCGCATCGCCTGGACCGACCAGGAGGCGCGCGAGGGGTTCCAGAGCTCGAAGAACGAGGCCAAGTCGAGCTTCGGCGACGACCGGATCTTCATCGAGAAGTTCGTCACCCAGCCCCGCCACATCGAGATCCAGGTGCTGGGCGACAAGCACGGCAACTGCCTGTATCTCAATGAGCGCGAATGCTCGATCCAGCGGCGCAACCAGAAGGTCATCGAGGAGGCGCCTTCGCCGTTCCTCGATGAAGAGACCCGCAAGGCCATGGGCGAGCAGTCCGTGGCGCTGGCCAAGGCGGTCGACTACTGCTCGGCCGGCACGGTGGAGTTCATCGTCGACGGGGATCGGAACTTCTACTTCCTCGAGATGAACACCCGCCTGCAGGTGGAGCATCCCGTCACCGAACTGATCACCGGCATCGATCTCGTCGAGCAGATGATCAAGGTGGCCTGGGGCGAGAAGCTCTCGATGACCCAGGCCGACATCGGCATCAACGGCTGGGCGATCGAGAGCCGGCTCTACGCCGAGGATCCCTATCGCAACTTCCTGCCCTCGATCGGTCGTCTGACCCGCTATAACCCGCCCGAGGAGGTCGCCACCAACTCGATGGCCGTGCGCAACGACACGGGCGTGTTCGAGGGCGGCGAGATCTCGATGTTCTACGACCCGATGATCGCCAAGCTGTGCTCCTGGGCGCCGACGCGTCTGGAGGCGATCGAGGTGATGCGCGACGCGCTCGACGGGTTCGAGGTCGAGGGGATCGGCCACAACCTGCCGTTCTGCGCGGCGGTGATGGACCATCCGCGGTTCGTCTCGGGCGACATCTCGACCGCCTTCATCCAGGAGGAATACCCCGAGGGCTTCGAGGGCGCGACGCTGAGCCCTGAGTCGCTCAAGCGTCTGGCGGGGGCGGCCTCGGCCTTCAACATGATCGTCGAGGGGCGCGCGGCGCAGATCTCTGGCGCGATGCGCAACCACACGCGGCGGGTGGATCCGCAGTGGGTGGTTCGGATCGGCGGCGAGAGCTTCGACACGGTGGTGGCCGAGGTGGCCGGGGGCTGGGACGTGACCATCGACGGCGAGACCAGCCGGGTGGAGACGGACTGGACCCCGGGCAAGACGCTGGCGCGCGCGGTGATCGACGGCAAGCCGATGACGGCGAAGGTGAACCTGGGGCTCGGCGGGGCGCGGGTGCGCTACCGCGGGGCCGATCTGAAGGTGCAGGTGCTGACCCCGCGCCAGGCGGTGCTGGCGGCGATGATGCCGGTCAAGACGCCGCCCGACACCTCGAAGATGCTGCTGTGCCCGATGCCCGGCCTGATCGTCTCGGTCGACGTGGAGGAGGGGCAGGAGGTCCAGGAGGGCCAGGTGCTCGCCGTGGTCGAGGCGATGAAGATGGAGAACGTGCTGCGCGCCGAAAAGCGGGCCGTGGTCTCCAAGGTCAACGCCAAGGCCGGCGACAGCCTGGCGGTCGACGACGTGATCATGGAGTTCGAGTGAGGCGATGACCCGGGCCAGGGCTTCCACGCGCGATCGGGACGGGGCGGCTGCGGCCGCTCCGGCCCGGCTGCGCGCGGGGGGCGGCCCGGGGCGCGGCGCCGCGGGCGGGATCGCGGCGGGCGGCGGGCGCGGGTCCGCTGGCCGGATCGAGACGGCTGGCGGAATCGCGACGGTCGGGCGGCCCTCGCGGCCCGCTGCGCGGACCTCTCGCCCCGCCCGACCGTCCCCCTCGGGGGCGCGGCCTTGCGGGCGGGGGCCTCAGCGGCGGCCGAGCTCCTGCTGGCGGATCGGCAGGCGGTCGATCAGCCGCGCCAGGCTGTCGCCGGTCATCGGCTGGGGGCTGCGCTTCTTCACCTCGCCGTCCTTGCCGACCACGATGACGTTGAAATCGTGGGGGCGGAACTTGCGGCGCAGGTCGGTGGTCTCGTACCGGGAGGGGCCGGGCTCGGTGTCGACGATAACCACCACGTCGCGTTCCTCGAGGTCGGCGGCGACACGCTCGAATTCCGAGATCTGGCGGAGCAGGCGCGGGTCGCGGTCGTTGTTGGCGAAGACCACGACCGGGCGCGCCGTCCACAGGTAGGGGGCGAGCGGGTCCTCGCCGGTCTGGGCGTCGAGGCGTGCGGCCGGGAGCAGGGCAAGGGCCCCGAGGGCGGCGAGAAGACGTCGTCTGAGGATCATCGGCTCCGGTCCGGGAGGGCTGCTGCGAGGCGGCCGGGTCAGGAGAGATATAGGGGGTTCGCCCCGGCGCGGCCAGCCGCGCCGGTCACGGCCTCGGGAGCGGCGGCCGCGGGCCGGCGTCGCGCGACCGCCGCCGGCGGGTCGGGCAGACGGTTCCGGGGCGGTGTGACTGCGCCCCGGGCGCGGAGGGTCGCCGATGCGCGGCAGGCAAGAACGCCTGCGCAGGCGCGGCGGGTCTGGTTTGCCGCGCAGGCGCGGCGGGCCTGTCTTGCCGCGCAGACGCGGCGGAACGAGTTTGCCGCCTCGGCGCGGCGAGTTGGGATGGCCGCGCCTGGCGCGGCGGAAGGCAACGGACGGCGCGGCGGGCGCCGGGAAGGAGCATCGGGATGAGCAAGTCTGATCTGGAGGCCTGGCGCTCGCTGGCCGAGAAGGAACTCAAGGGCAAGAGCCTCGAGGACCTGGTCTGGAAGACGATCGAGGGGATCGACGTGAAGCCCCTCTATACCGAGGCGGATCTGGCCTCGGTCGACCACCTGGGCTCGGTGCCCGGGCAGTATCCGTTCGTGCGCGGGCCGAGGGCCACGATGTACGCGGGGCGGCCCTGGACGATCCGGCAGTATGCGGGCTTCTCGACCGCCGAAGAATCCAACAACTTCTACCGCAAGGCGCTGGCGGCGGGGCAGCAGGGCGTCTCGGTCGCCTTCGATCTGGCCACCCATCGCGGCTACGACAGCGACCACCCGCGGGTGATCGGCGATGTGGGCAAGGCGGGGGTGGCCATCGACTCGGTCGAGGACATGAAGATCCTCTTCGACGGCATCCCGCTCGAGAAGGTCTCGGTCTCGATGACCATGAACGGGGCGGTGATCCCGATCCTGGCGAGCTTCATCGTGGCGGGCGAGGAGCAGGGGGTCGAGCGCAAGCTGCTCTCGGGGACCATTCAGAACGACATTCTCAAAGAGTTCATGGTGCGGAACACCTACATCTATCCGCCCGAGCCCTCGATGAAGATCATTGCCGACATCATCGAGTACACCTCCAACGAGATGCCGAAGTTCAACTCGATCTCGATCTCCGGCTACCACATGCAGGAGGCGGGCGCGAACCTGGTGCAGGAGCTGGCCTTCACCATCGCCGACGGCATGGAATACGTGCGCGCGGCCATGGCCAAGGGCCTGACGGTGGACCAGTTCGCGGGGCGCCTGTCGTTCTTCTTCGCCATCGGCATGAACTTCTTCATGGAGGCCGCGAAGCTGCGCGCCGCCCGCCTGCTGTGGGCCCGCGTGATGGAGGACTTCGGCGCGCAGAAGCCCGGCTCGAAGATGCTGCGCACCCACTGCCAGACCTCGGGCGTGAGCCTCGCCGAGCAGGACCCCTACAACAACGTCATCCGCACCGCCTACGAGGCGATGTCGGCGGCGCTGGGCGGCACCCAGTCGCTGCACACCAACGCGCTCGACGAGGCGGTGGCGCTGCCGACCGAGTTCTCGGCGCGCATCGCCCGCAACACCCAGCTGATCCTGCAGGAGGAGACCGGGGTCACCAAGGTGGTCGATCCGCTGGCGGGCTCCTACTACGTCGAGAGCCTGACCTCCGAGCTCAAGGACAAGGCCTGGGCCCTGATCCAGGAGATCGAGGAGATGGGCGGCATGACCAAGGCCGTGGCCTCGGGCATGCCCAAGCTGCGGATCGAGGAATCGGCGGCGATGCGCCAGGCCGGCATCGACCGCGGCGACGAGGTGATCATCGGAGTGAACAAGTACCGCCTCGCCAAGGAGGACGATCTCGACATTCTCGACATCGACAACGAGGCGGTGCTCAAGAGCCAGGTGGCGCGTCTGAAGTCGGTGCGCGGCAGCCGCGACCAGGCGGCCTGTGACGCCGCGCTGGCGGCGCTGACGAAGGTGGCGGAGACCGGCGAGGGCAACCTGCTGGGCGCCGCGGTCGAGGCGGCGCGGGCCCGCGCCACGGTCGGGGAGATCTCGGACGCCATGGAGAAGACGTTTGGCCGGCATCGCGCCGAGGTGAAGACGCTGTCGGGCGTCTACGGCGCCGCCTACGAGGGCGACGCGGGGTTCAAGGCGATCCAGGACGACGTCGCCGCCTTCGCCGAGGAGGAGGGCCGCCGCCCGCGGATGCTGGTGGTCAAGATGGGCCAGGATGGCCATGACCGCGGCGCCAAGGTGATCGCGACGGCGTTTGCCGACATCGGCTTTGACGTCGACGTGGGGCCGCTGTTCCAGACGCCCGAGGAGGCCGCGGACGACGCGATCGACAACGACGTGCATGTGGTGGGCGTGTCCTCGCAGGCGGCGGGGCACCGGACGCTCGCGCCCAAGCTGATCGAGGCGTTGAAAGCCAAGGGCGCGGGCGACATCCTGGTGATCTGCGGGGGCGTGATTCCGCAGCAGGACTACGAGTTCCTGAAGGGCGCGGGGGTGAAGGCGATCTTCGGGCCGGGGACCAACATCCCCGAGGCCGCGAAGAACATCCTGACCCTGATCCGCGACAGTCGGCGTCCCGAAGCGGCCGAGTAGGGCCGTCCTCGGAGTCCCGTGCGCCGGCGCGCGCACGGAAGGCCCGGTCGTCCCGAAGCGGGCGGCGGGGCGGGAGGAAGCGCCGGGGCGCGTCGGTCGGGAGGCCGGCGCGCCCCTTCCGTTTGGCCCCGCGCGCCCTGTGCAGGGACGTTTCGGGACGGTCGGGGCGGCCCTCGCGTCCGCTGCGCGGCCGCAACGCCCCGCCCGA
>NZ_CAXBOD010000031.1:0-55384 GCF_963977235.1 uncultured Albimonas sp. | reverse complement strand
TGCGATGCCTGAGCGACTCGCCCCCGCCGGTCAAGGACAAGCCCCCTGCGGGGGTCGCTTCGCGATCCCTGACCGGCGGGGCCGCGTCGCTCCGGGCGGCATCCGCGAGAGACGGCTCCGGGGAACAGGCGCTTTGCGGGCCCCGGCGGGCGGCGCGCCGGGGCGCCAGGGGCGGGGTCAGTCGGCGAAGTCGGACTCGGGGATGCCTTGCAGGCTGAGCAGCGCGGTCAGGTCCGAGACGAAGAGCACCGCGTTGGCCTTGGCCGCAAGCGCGGGCTTGGCGTGGTAGGCCACGCCCAGGCCCGCGGCCTCGACCATGGCGAGGTCGTTGGCGCCGTCGCCGACCGCGATCGCGGCGTCTAGCCCCACGCCCGCCTCGGCGCAGAGGCGGCGCAGCGCGTCGAGCTTGGCCTGGCGGCCCAGGATCGGCTCGCCCGGCTCTCCCGTCAGGCGGCCGGCGTCCTCGAGCAGGGTGTTGGCCTGGGCGTGCTGGAAGCCGGCGGCCTCGGCGACGCGGTCGGCGAACCAGGTGAAGCCGCCCGAGACCAGCGCGGTGACCGCGCCGCGGGCGTTCATCGTCTGCACCAGCGTGCGGGCGCCGGGGTTGAGCGCGATGCGCTCGCGCCAGACGGTTTCCAGCGCCTCGACCGGCAGGCCGCGCAGCAGGCGGACGCGGGCGCGCAACGCGCCCTCGAAGTCGAGCTCGCCCTGCATGGCGCGCTCGGTGATCTCCTTCACGCGCTCGCCCACGCCGGCGACATCGGCGATCTCGTCGATGCACTCGACCGGGATGATGGTGCTGTCCATGTCGGCGATCAGCAGGCGCTTGGCCCGGCCGGTCCTGGCCACCAGGTTCACGTCCACCGCTCCGCCGAGCGCGGCGTGCAGCTCGGCCGCCATGCCCGCCGTGCCCGGGATCTCGGCCGCGCGCGCGCCCAGCCGGCGCGGAGCGGCGGCGCAGATCTTCTCGGCCTCGGCGAGGAAAGCGTCGGGCACGCCCTCCTGCGCGGTCAGCACCACCACGTGGGTCATTCACAGCTCCTGAACGGAAACCGCCCGGACGGCCGCGAGGGCTCGTCCGGGCGGAAGGGCAGGGGGACGGGCCCCCGAAAGTCGTCTCAGACGGCGGCGGCGAGGCCGACCCGACGCTCGCGCTCCAGTTCCTCGGCCAGCAGGAAGGCCAGCTCGAGGGCCTGGGCCGCGTTGAGGCGCGGGTCGCAGGCGGTGTGGTAGCGCGAGGCGAGATCCTCGTCGGTCACGTCATAGAGACCGCCGGTGCACTCGGTCACGTTGGAGCCGGTCATCTCGAAATGCACGCCGCCGGCATGGACGCCCTCGGCCTTGCAGATCTCGAAGAACTCCGAGACCTCCTGCTGCACCCGCTCGAACGGCCGGGTCTTGTAGCCCGAGGCCGACTTGATGGTGTTGCCGTGCATCGGATCGCACGACCAGACCACCTTGCGGCCGGCCTTCTCGACCGCGCGGATCAGGCCGGGCAGATGCTCGCCCACCTTGCCCGCGCCGAAGCGGTTGATCAGCGTCAGCCGCCCCGGAACGTTGTTGGGGTTCAGCAGGTCGATCAGCCGCAACAGGCCGTCGGGCGTCAGCGAGGGGCCGCACTTCAGCCCGATCGGGTTGATCACGCCGCGGGCGAACTCCACGTGCGCGCCGTCGGGCTGGCGCGTGCGGTCGCCGATCCAGATCATGTGACCCGAGCCCGCAACATACTGGCCGGTCAGCGAATCCTGACGGCACAGCGCCTCCTCGAAGGGCAGCAGCAGGGCCTCGTGCGAGGTCCAGAAGTCCACCCGGCTCAGCTTCTCCTCGGTCGCGCGGTCGATCCCCGCGGCCGTCATGAAGTCCAGCGCCGCCGATATCCGCTCGGCCAGCGCCGCATAACGCTCCGACCCCGGCGTTCCGCTGGCGAAGCCCAGATTCCAGGCGTGCACGCGGTGGATGTCGGCGAAACCGCCCTGGGAGAAGGCGCGCAGCAGGTTCAGCGTCGCGGCCGACTGCAGGTAGGCCTGCTTCATCCGCTCGGGGTCCGGCTCGCGCGCCTCGGGCGTGAAGTCGAAGCCGTTGATGATGTCGCCGCGGTAGCTCGGCAGTTCGACCCCGCCGACCTTCTCGACGTCGGACGAGCGCGGCTTGGCGAACTGGCCGGCCATGCGGCCGACCTTCACCACCGGCATCGAGGCGCCGAAGGTCAGCACGATCGCCATCTGCAGCAGCACCCGGAAGGTGTCGCGGATGTTGTCGGCGCCGAACTCGTTGAAGCTCTCGGCGCAGTCGCCGCCCTGGAGCAGAAAGGCCCGCCCCTCGGCAACCTCGCCCAGGCGCGCGGTCAGGGCCCGCGCCTCGCCGGCAAAGACCAGCGGGGGATACGAGGCAAGCTGCGAATAGGCGGCGTCAAAGGCGCTCTTGTCGCGATAGACGGGCATCTGCAGGGCTTCGTGGTTCCGCCAGCTGCGCTTGGTCCAGGCCTCGGTCATTGGCTCCATCCCCGGGTCGGGTTTTCGTCAGGGCGCCCCCTGTAGCCGAGAACCCCCCCCGTTCCAAGCCGCGACGGTGGGGAATCGGGCGTTTTTGCGGCGCGGCAAGGCATCCGGGCCGCAGGTGGGCGAGGATCTTTCGCGGCGCACGCCCCGTCCCGGCTTCCTTCGGCGCCGCAGCAGGACATCCTGCCGCGCTGCACAACGATCAGGATGCCCTAGCTTGTCTGGACCTCCGCCGAAACCCGGGAGAGCCGCGCATGGAGGAGCTGGAGCCTGCCGCGACCGTCAAGGAGGTCGTCGGCTCGATCGACGCCCTGACCGCGCCGGCGCGCGATTTCGTCGCCGGGATCCCCGCGCTGATGATCGGCGCCAGCGCCATGGTGGCGGGGGTGCTGATATGTCTGGCGCTGAACTGGCTGCTGCGCCGGGCGCTCCTGCGCGCCACCCGCGGGGCCGAGACCGGCTTCCTCCGCGAGGTGGTCCGCCGCACCGGCGGGCTCAGCCGGCTGGCCGCGGTGCTGGTGGGGATGATCGTGACCCTTCCGGCCACCAACCTGCCCTACGAGTGGATCGACCTCGTCCGCCACGCGATCTCGATCATGCTGATCGTGCTGATCGGCTGGGCGTTGATGTCGACCGTCAGCCACACCGCCGACCGCTCGCTGCGCCGCTGGATGGGCGCGGACGAGGAGAACGTCGAGGCGCGCAAGAACCGCACCCAGATCCGGGTCTTCCGGCAGGTGATCAACATCATGGTGTTCATGATCACCGCCGGCGCCTGCCTGCTGACCTTCGACGGGGTGCGCGAATACGGGGCGGGGCTCTTCGCCTCGGCCGGCGTCGCGGGGATCGTGGCCGCGGTCGCCGCGCGCCCGGTGCTGGCCAACATCTTCGCAGGCCTGCAGATCGCCATCACCCAGCCGATGCGCATCGAGGACGTGGTCATCGTCGAGGGCGAGTGGGGCTGGATCGAAGAGATCACCGCCACCTACGTCGTGGTCCGCATCTGGGACTGGCGCCGCCTGGTTCTCCCGATCAGCTATTTCATCGAGAAGCCGTTCGAGAACTGGACCCGCGAGAGCGGGGCGATCATCGGCTCGGTGGTCCTGCATGTCGACTACGCCGCCCCCTTCGAGGCGCTGCGCGAGAAGTTCGACGAGGTGGTGCGCGCCTCGCCCTGGTGGGACGGGCAGGTCTCGGTCTTCCAGGTGATCGGCGCCTCGGAGCGCACGGTCGAGGTGCGCGCGCTGATGTCGGCCCGCTCCTCGCCGCGCGCCTGGGAGCTGCGCTGCGAGGTGCGCGAGAAGATCCTGCTGTGGCTGCGCGACAGCCACCCCGAGGCGCTGCCCCGCGACCGCGGCGACCTGCGTCTGCAGCCCGATCCGCGCGACGGGGTCCGCGACGGGCCCGGCCCCTTGCGCAGGCCCGCGGCGGCGGAATGACGCCGCAGCCCCGTCGCCGCATCATGGAATCGCATCCCGTTATCGTGTCCTGACCTTGCGTCGCCCCCGTCGCGCAATTTAGCCGTAGCAATTGCGCGCCGGGTCCACTTGCGTCGGCGCGCCCGCAGCTTCCTGGGGGGACTTCCATGCGACGCATCCTGAGCGGCGGCCTGCTCGCGCTCGTCTCGATCCTTGCGGCGGCCTGCGAGCCGTCGTCGCCGCCGGCGGCCCCGCGGACGGTCGAGACGCCTCCCCCCGGAGCCTCGGAGTGGCCCTTCGCCGGCGACGAATACCGCGACTACGTCGAAGCGATCCAGGCGCGGGGCGGCGACTTCATCGGGAGCAAGCGGATGATTTCCGACGACGGCAAGATCGAGCACCTGCGCGGCCGCGAGCCGGCGCCGGATCGGCGGCTCTACCTCGCCGTCGAGATCCGGCGCGAGGGTCCGATTCCCCTTTACCGTCTCAGGGTTCAGCCGATGGCGATCCCTGCCTGGATCCGCGACGGCTGGCGGGACGTGATGAAGCTCAGGGTCGGCAACACCACCTTCTACGCGCGGCTGCCCGATGAGCGGATGGCGGGGACCTGGATGAACTCCCCCTGGACGCTGTGCCTGTCCTGCGTGGGCCGCGAACCCGACGGGCGGGAGGCCCCCGGACCCTCCCCCGCCGCCAAGCGCTACGCCGTCGAAGACCTGGGCGCGGGGGCGCGCCTATGGTTCACGTATCGGTTCCAGGACAATCTCCCGCCGGGGATCCTGAGCGGCGACGCCGCGGTGGCGGAGGCGCGCCGGCTCGCCGCCCGGCTGGAGGGCGACCCGTCCCCCGCCGCGCGTCGCGACTACGAGGCGCTGCGGCGCGCCTATCGGGACTCCAACCCCGCCCGGCGGCTGGACGAGGTCTGCGAGGACGATCTGATGGCCGATTACGAGTGGCGGGCGGTGCTCGCCGGAGACGTCGACTACGCGGTCTCGCTCGACCGGCTGGAGCGCCGGATGCCGCGGCTGCTGGACTGCGCCGACGGCGTTCTGGCGGGCATCGACTGGGCGCGCCGCGCCGAGGAGGTCGCCGAGATCGCCGCGCGCGAGCGGACCCTGGCCGAGGTCGGCGAGTTACGTGCCGCCGACCGCTTCCAGGCCTCGCCGGCCGGCGAGATCGAGCAGGTCGAGGACTGGTTCGCCGAGCAGCAGTCCGGCTATCGCATCGGGGCCTCCGAGATCGCGGGACAGATGGCCGACGAGCGCGACGTGGAACGCCACCGCGCTCGGCAGAGGGCCGCGGCCGACGCCGCCTGGGCGCGCCTGGCCGCCGATCCGCTGGGCGATTGGCGCCGGCGCACCCAGGCGCAGATGGCCGACCTGGCCGACTTCAACGCCCGGGTGGAGCGGATGGCCGATCGCGGCCCGCGCGCCCTGCCGAGCGTCTCGTCCCCCGCCTCTCCCTCGGCCGACGCCGAGGCGGAGGCCCGCCGCCGCGAGAGCGAGGCGAACCGGGCGGAGATGGAGACCCGCGCCCGGATGGCCGAGGCCGAAGACCGGGACGCCGCCGAGGACGCCTCCGGGGGCGCCTCCCCTCGCGCCGAAGCCGCCGGGCAGGGCGCCCAGCCCGAGGCCGACGACCAGCCCACCTGGTCCGAGGCTCTGGTGGGCGAGGACGAACCCCGCCGCGGCGGCATGGAGGGCTGCGTCGAGGTGATCGAGACCCGCAAGAGCACCGGCTCCTCGGCCCTCTCGTCGTGCTCCTACGACGAGCCCGACCGGCCCTCGATGACCCTCGTCTATCAGAACAACTGCGGCTTCCCGGTGGATGTCGAGACCCGCATCGCCCTCGACACCGGCGAGAGCGACGTGTGGACCGAATACGCGATCAAGCCCGGCCGGCGGCGGACCACCGCCGACCTCTGCGGCCTGATCTCCTACGAGTTCGGCTATGTGGAGAACGATTGAGCCGCGCCTCGCCGCGGCCCCGAGTCGGCCCCCGCCCGCCGGGGCCGGGCCCCGCGCGTCAGGGGCGCGGCGCACGCCCGCGGCCGAAGTCGTCGCCAGGCCCCGTCCCGTCGCATTCCGATCTTCGCGCGCCCTTGCGGAAGGGCGCGCGAAGGCGGCCCTTGCGCGGCGAGGCGTTTTCGTTTGACTTCGCGTCTTTCGCTGGTGATTCCGGCTGGGAGATACGATGAACACGCGACCGGCATCCTCCCCCCAGACGGGCGCCGCGGCCTCGGCCGCGCCGGCTCTGTTCGTCTTCGTCCTGCTGGACAATTTCTCCCTCATCGCCTTCGCCTCGGCGATCGAGCCGCTGCGGCTGGCCAACCACGTCTCGGGGCGCGAGCTCTACCGCTGGCGGCTGATCTCGGAGACGGGGGCCCCGGTGCGCGCCTCGGCCGGGATCGACACGGCCGTGAGCGGCGGGCTGGACGAGCTGCCCCGCGGCGCCGTCGCGGTGGTCTGCGGGGGCATCGACGTGGCCCGCGCCACCACCCGGGGCGTGCTGAACTGGCTGCGCCGCGAAAGCCGGCGCGGCGTGACCATGGGGGCGGTGTGCACCGGCGCCTATGCGCTGGCCCGCGCCGGCCTGCTGGACGGCAAGCGCTGCACCATCCACTGGGAAAACCAGGACGGCTTCACCGAGGATTTCCCCGACGTGGAACTCTCGGACCAGATCTTCGTCATCGACCGCGACGCGATGACCGCCGCGGGCGGGGCGGCGGCGGGCGACATGATGCTGCGCGTGGTCGCCGGCGCCCATGGGCCCGACATCGCGGGCATGGTCGCCGACCAGATGGTCTACACCAACCTGCGCGGCGACGAGGATCACCAGCGCCTCTCGGTCCCCGCCCGCATCGGCGTGCGCCACCCCAAGCTGAGCCGGGTCATCGCCCTGATGCACGAGAACGTCGAGGAGCCGGTCTCGGCCGCGCGCCTGGCCGAAAGCGTGGGCATGTCCACCCGCCAGCTGGAGCGCCTGTTCCGCCGCTACCTCGACCGCTCGCCCAAGCGCTACTACCTCGAGCTGCGGCTCGAGAAGGCCCGCCGGCTGCTGCTGCAGACGGACATGAGCGTGATCAACGTGGCGCTCGCCTGCGGCTTCACCAGCCCGTCGCATTTCTCGAAATGCTACCGCGCCCACTACAAGCGCACCCCCTACCGAGAACGGGGCGTCTCGGGCCCCGCCGCCGGCCCCGGCGCGCCCGGGGGCGAGGAGATCGACGAGGCCGACCTCGAGGAGTGACGCCCGCGCAGGGCGCATTTCAATGCGCCGCCTGCGCCTGCAGCCTGCGCAACAGGCGCATTGAAATGCGCCCTACAGCGTCTTCTCGAAGAACACCCGGTCGAACCCCGCCTCGCGCCGCCGCCCGGTCTCGACGTAGCCGAGCCGCGGGTAGAGGCTGAGGTTCTCGGTCATCATCGCGTTGGTGTAGAGGCGGATCGCGGCGAAGCCCTGCCGGCGCGCCTCGTCCTCGGCGAAG
The DNA here is from genome assembly GCF_963977235.1 of uncultured Albimonas sp. Lineage (NCBI taxonomy): Bacteria > Pseudomonadati > Pseudomonadota > Alphaproteobacteria > Rhodobacterales > Paracoccaceae > Albimonas > uncultured Albimonas sp. The sequence goes on along the minus strand of NZ_CAXBOD010000031.1, from coordinate 47,981 downwards.
GCGACCAGCATCCGGCCCAGCCCCGTGCCCTGCGCGGCGGTCGCGACCGCCACCGTCTCGAGGTGGAAGGCGTCATCTTCGCCCCAGGCGACCAGCAGGCCCAACGGACCGGCGAGCCCGTCGACCATCCAGCAGCGGCGGGCGGCGATGTCGGCGGGGAAGTCCTGCGCCATCGGCGCAGGCTCGCGCCCCATTCGGGGCGTGTAGAGGGCGAAGGCCGCGCGCACGAGGGCCCGCAGCGCGGGGGCGTCGGACGCCTCTGCCCTGCGGATCGCGGGCGCGGCCTTCGGGGACCTCATCGGCCTGTCGCCTCACTTCGGGCCGAGCATGTCCTCGGGGCGCACCACGCGGTCGAAGGTCTCCTCGTCCACATAGCCCAGCGCGATCGCCTCCTGCTTGAGGGTCGTGCCGTTCTTGTGGGCGGTCTTGGCGACTTTGGTGGCGGCGTCGTAGCCGATGGTCGGCGCGAGCGCGGTGACCAGCATCAGGCTCTCGCGCATCAGCTTGCCGATCCGCTCCTCGTCGGCCTGGATGCCGACCACGCAGTTGTCGGTGAAGGCCGAGGCCGCGTCGCCCAAGAGCTGCATCGACTGCAGGAGGTTGTAGATCATCATCGGCTTGTAGACGTTGAGCTCGAAATGCCCCTGCGAGCCGGCGAAGCCGATGGCCGCGTCGTTGCCGAAGACATGGGCGCAGACCTGGGTCAGCGCCTCGGACTGGGTGGGGTTCACCTTGCCCGGCATGATCGAGGAGCCGGGCTCGTTCTCCGGCAGGATCAGCTCGCCCAGGCCGCAGCGGGGGCCCGAGCCGAGGAAGCGGATGTCGTTGGCGATCTTGAAGAGGGACGCCGCCACGGTCTTCACCGCGCCCGACATCTCGACCACCGCATCGTGGGCGGCCAGCGCCTCGAACTTGTTGGGGGCGGTGTGGAAGGCCATGCCGGTGATCTCGGCGACGTTCTCGGCGAAGGCCTCGGCAAAGCCCACCTTGGCGTTCAGCCCGGTGCCCACCGCGGTGCCGCCCTGCGCCAGCGCCAGGATGTTGGGCAGCGCCCGCTCCACCCGGTCGATCCCCTGCGAGACCTGCCAGACGTAGCCCGAGAACTCCTGGCCCAGGGTCAGCGGGGTCGCGTCCTGGGTGTGGGTGCGGCCGATCTTGATGATGTCCTTGAACGCCTCCTGCTTCTCCTGCAGGGCGGCGTGGAGCTTCTGGAGCCCCGGCAGCAGCACGTCGCGCGCGGTCATCGCGGCGGCGATGTGCATCGCGGTCGGGAAGGTGTCGTTGGACGACTGGCCCATGTTGCAGTGGTCGTTGGGGTGGACGGGTTTCTTGGAGCCCATCTCGCCGCCCAGGATCTCGATGGCGCGGTTCGAGACGACCTCGTTGGCGTTCATGTTCGACTGGGTGCCCGAGCCGGTCTGCCAGACCACCAGCGGGAAGTGATCGTCGAGCTTGCCCTCGACCACCTCGGTCGCGGCCTCGACCATGGCCGCGCCCAGCTTCTCGTCCAGCACGCCGAGGCTCATGTTGGTCTTCGCGGCGGCGCACTTGATCACGCCGAGCGCGCGGACCACGGCGACGGGCTGCTTCTCCCAGCCGATGGGGAAGTTCTTCAGCGAACGCTGGGTCTGCGCGCCCCAGTAACGGTCGGCGGGAACCTCGAGCGGGCCGAAGCTGTCGGTCTCGGTGCGGGTGGCGGTCATCTGGGGGAACCTCCGGAAATGCGATCCGGTGGCTGTATACGGGCGCGCGCGGAACGGAGCAACGGCGTCGGCGCGGGGCAGGGGCCCCCGGCTCAGGACTTGCGGAAGCGATCCAGGCTGACGACCTCGCCCTTGCCGCCCTTGGGGGGGGAGGGATCGTCGTCGTCGTCGTCCAGGCTCTCGTCCAGATCGCCCAGCTCGTCCTCGTCGTCGACCTCGTGGGGATCGAACTTCAGGCCGAACTCGGCATGGGGGTCGACGAAGGTCAGCACCGCGTCGAAGGGCACCGTCAGCTTCACCGGGCGCTCCGAGAACGACAGCCCCACCGAGAACCGGTCCGAGGTCACCGCCAGGTCCCAGTACTCATGCTGCAGGACGATGGTCAGCTCCTCGGGGTACTGGGCCTGCAGCCAGTCGGGCACGTCGACGCCCGGGTGCGAGGTGTCGAAGGAGATGTAGAAGTGATGCTCGCCCGGCAGCCCCTCCTCCACCGCGACGGCGAGGGCCTCGTGCACCACCGAGCGGAGCGCTCGTTGCATCAGGCGGCCGTAGTCGAGGGGATTGGAGGTCATCGGCGGTTCCGGCGGCAGGGGTTGTTTCGGGGGACCATATCCGATTCTGAGCGCGATGAAAGTCGCTGTGCCCGGCCGGGGGCAGGGCGTCCGCGGGCCGCGGCGCGGGCCTGCCGCCCGGCGGGGCCGGGGCCGTCCGGCGGGGCGCTGGCGCGTGCAGAGCGCGGCGTTTCCAATCGCTTGCGCGGCCTTGGCCGGTCGCGGTCGAGCCACGCCCGGCCCCAGCCGGCGCGCGGAGGCCGGCCAGCACGGGCAAGATTGCCGCAGCCGCGGGGCAGCGCGATGGGACGCCCTTTCGCGCAGGCGCGAATCCACCGGGGCGCGAGTCGCCTTGCCGCCGAATATTCGAAGATGTGGGGGGTTAGTGCAGGCTTCTGTTGCCAGGCGCCTGCGAGCCCCGCCTGAAGGTGCAAACCCCCAGGACTTCAAGAATCGGTGGTTTAAGCTGCGTTACGCAGCGACGGCCACCGGAGCACGGTTGTCATTGGCAACTGTACAATTTGAGCCGGTAACGGTGGCATCCTGCCGAGCGAAAGCAAACACCTTTACACGTCCGTCGATACTGTTTCGGCCCCTCGCGTCCCCAGGATCCCTCGACCATGACCGAGAGGGGGGAGATTGGTGGAGCCGCCGGGTACCGCCCCCGGGTCCGAACCGCTTATTTCGTGCGCGTTTATCGCCATAGTCCCCTTGCGGGAACAGGACACATATAGACCCCTGCGGCGGAGATTTGAAGGGGGCGCCGCGCGCCGCGTCGGTCGAATTTTCAGCGCGCCGCCCGGGCGCCGCCCTACCCGCGCCCTCAGTCGCGCCCTCAATCGCGCACGTCATAAAGCGCGTCGGCGATGCACGCGACCATCCGCTTGCCGTTCGAAAGAACCACGATCTCGGGCCGATAGGCCGAGCCCAGGCGCGTCTGCGTGCAGGCCACGCTGCGGTCGTCGTCGATCAGCAGCACCCGCCCCGGCACGCAGCCGCCGAAGGTCTCGCTGCGCCCATTGGGGTCGATCGTGCCCGAGAGCTGGCCCGCGTAGATGATCTGCCAGCCCACGAAGTCGGCCACGTTCATCCGGCACGAGGCCTGCGCCGCGCCCGGCGGGGCCAGCGCGACGGCCCCCAGCAGCGCGGCTGCGGCCGGGCCGCGAAACGAAAGGGCATGGCGTCTCATCGACCGTCTCCCGGATGGCGTCGGGCCCGCAATCGCCGGGGCCCGGCGTCCACCCTGACGCGGCAGGGTTTGCCAATCCTTACCCGCCGCGCCCCCCTCGCGCGGCCCGCCGCCGACGGGCGCCCCTTGACCGGCCCCTCCGGCGGAGCGACCAATGTCCGAACCAATCCGCCCCACGCCTCGTCCCCGGAGCCCCCATGCCCGTCATCCCAGAGATCGCCGACCGCCTCGAGACCTTCGCCGCGATCCGTCGCGACCTCCACGCCCACCCCGAGATCGGCTTTCAGGAGGTGCGCACCTCGGGCATCGTCGTCGAGAAGCTCAAGGAGTGGGGGATCGAGGTCCATACCGGCATCGGGGGCACCGGCGTGGTCGGCGTCGTCGAGGGCAATGCGCCGGGCCGCACCGTGGGCCTGCGCGCCGACATGGACGCGCTGCCGATCGAGGAGGAGACCAACCTCCCCTGGCGCTCGACCACGCCGGGCGTCTCGCACGCCTGCGGCCACGACGGGCACACCACAATCCTGCTCGCCGCCGCCCAGCGCCTGGCCGAGACGCGCGACTTCCCCGGCCGGGTGATCCTCATCTTCCAGCCGGCCGAGGAGGGCCTGGGCGGCGCCCGCGCCATGATCGCCGACGGGTTGTTCGAGAAATTCCCCTGCGACGAGGTCTACGGCCTGCACAACTCCCCCTACACCGATCCGGGCGTGGTGGGGATCAAGCCGGGCGTGGCGATGGCCGGCGCGGATTTCTTCGACATCCGCGTGAAGGGCGTCGGCTCGCACGGCGCCTCTCCGCAGCATTCCAAAGACCCGATCATGGTCGCCACCGCGCTCGCCCAGGCGCTGCAGACCATCCGCTCGCGCAACGCGCCCCCCCATGAGGCCGCGGTGCTCTCGATCACCCAGATCCACTCCGGCGCGGCCTACAACGTGGTCCCCTCCGAGGCGACGCTCTCGGGCACCATGCGCTTCTTCACCGACGAGGCGGCCCAGCGGATGCGCACCCGCATGCGCGAGATCTCGGCCGGGCTCGCCGCCGCCTTCGGGGTCGAGATCGAGGTCGACATCCGCGACATCTTCACGGTGCTCGAGAACGACGGCGGGCTTTCGGAGATCGTGGCCGGCATCGCCGCCGAGGTCACCGGCAAGGACCTGGTCAAGATCCAGGACGAGGCCGCCACCGGCTCGGAGGACTTCGCCGACATGCTCAAGACCGCGCCCGGCGTGTACTTCACCGTCGGCCACAAGGGCGACGTGCCCCTGCACAACCCCGGCTTCGTGTTCGACGACGATGCGATCCCGCTCGGCGCCTCGATGCTGGTGCGCGTCGCGCAAGCCCGCCTCGCGGCCGGCTGAACGCAGGGAGCGACAGCGCCATGGCCCGACGATACACGCCCCGCGAGATGCTCGAGAAGCTGGTCGCCTTCGACACGACCTGCACCCGCTCGAACCTCGCGCTGATCGACTTCGTGCGCGACTACCTCGAAAGCCACGGGGTGGCCTGCACGATCACCCCCAACGCCGAGGGCGACAAGGCGAGCCTGTTTGCCAACGTCGGCCCGATGGTTCCGGGCGGCGTGGTCCTCTCGGGCCACACCGACGTGGTCCCGGTCGAGGGGCAGGACTGGACCCGCGACCCCTGGACCCTGACCGAGGAGAACGGCCGCCTCTATGGCCGGGGCGCCTGCGACATGAAGGGGTTCGACGCGCTCGCGCTCGCCATCGTGCCCGAGGCGCTGGAGGCGGGGCTGAAACGTCCCATCCAGATTGCGCTCAGCTACGACGAGGAGGACGGCATGTACGGGGCCCCCCCGATGATCGAGCGGATGCGCGCCGAGCTGCCCCACGCCGCCGCGGTGATCGTGGGCGAGCCCTCGAACCTCGCGGTGGTCGGCGCCCACAAGGGCATCCTCGAGCTGATCGTGCGCACCAAGGGGTTCGAGACGCATTCCTCGATCCGCCACAAGGGCGTCTCGGCGGTGCACCTGGCCGCGCGCTTCGTGACCTGGCTCGACGACCGCCAGGACGAGAACCTGGCCAACCCGCTGCCGGGGGCCGAGCTGTTCGACCCGCCCTGCACCTCGGTCCATGTCGGAGAGTTCCAGGGCGGCGAGGCCCACAACATCACCGCCGGCCGGGCCTGGTTCTCGGTCGACGTGCGGGCCTGTCCGCCGCAGACCTCGGCCGAGTGGCTGGCCCGGATCCAGGAGAAGGCCGCAGAGCTTCAGGCCGCCGCCCAGAAGGTCCGCCCCGAGGCGCGCGTCGAGGTCGAGATCAAGGCCGACGTCCCCCCCTGCGCGCCCGAGCAGAACGGCGCCGCCGAGACGCTGCTGCGCCAGTTGACAGGTGACAACTCTTCCAACGCAGTGAGTTACGCCACCGAGGCGGGCCTGTTCCAGGGCGCGGGCTACTCGACCGCCGTCTGCGGGCCGGGCGACATCGCCCAGGCCCACCAGCCCGACGAATACCTCGAGATCTCGGAGCTGGAGAAGGGCGAGGCCCTGATGAAGCGCCTCGTCCAGACCCTCTCGACCTGAGGCCCGAGGCTTGAGGCCCGGGGGAGCGGGGGGCGGGCGCCGGCGGGCCCCGCCCTCAACCCCCGCCTTCGGGCGGGCTCAGTCGGGGGCGGGGCCGGTCAGCGCGTCGACCAGCGCCTCGATCTCGGGCTCGGCCTCGTCGCGGGTCATGCCGGTCTTCAGACGGGGATCGTAGAGGATCGACAGCGCCAGCCAGTCGTAGCTGGTGGGGATCGTCTCGCCGCGGTCGTCGTTGAACAGGGTCTGCGCGACGGTGCGGCTGTCGTTGATCGGCCCCAGCGCCTGCATCACCTCCTCGTAGACGCATTCGGGCAGGTCGGGCGAGGTCTCGAGCGCCACCACCGAAAGCGCCAGCTCGGCCGAATCCTCGGCCCGGAAGCGCACCTCGGCAAAGCAGACCGGGCGGCCGCGGACCACGAAGGGCAGGGAGAGGCGGTCGAAGCGCCGGGCCGCCTGCGCCTCGTCCGCGCCGGCGAGCCGCGCCAGCCCCACCAGGCTCTCCTTCAGCCAGGCCCGCTCGCCCACGAAGATCATCAGCCCCGGCGGCCCGTCCCACAGCTTGATGCGCGAGCGCGGGATCAGGGTCAGCCCGGTCAGCGCGGGCAGCTTCTCGGCCAGCAGGCGGAACGGCCCCCAGAAGGCGGGGTTGGAGGCGAAGTCGGGATCGTCGGAATAGACCTCGACCGGCACGCCGCCGCGCCGGAACCGGCGCAGCCGGGCGTCCGACCAGTGGGGGGCGTCGCCGGGAAGCTGGAACATCTCCCGCCCGAACCCGATGTCGAGCGCGAGCTGGCGCAGCACCTTGGGGTCAAGCGTCTCGCCCCCCGGCAGCCGGATCATCGGCGGGGCCTGCGACGGGGCCTGCGACGGGTCCTGCGGCGCCACCTGTGCCGTGGAGGGGGCCTGAGTCGCCTCCGCGGGGGCCGGGTCCTGCCGCGCCCCCTCAGCGGGGGCGTCCGCCGGCTGGGCAAGGGCCGCGGGGCTGAACGCGAGCCACGCGGCAGTCAGCGCGAGGGCGAGCGGGGGGGGACGGAACATCGGGCCTCCGGAATCGGTCGCCGCCACGATGCCCCCCCATCGCGGCGAGCGCGAGGCGCCCCGAGCGAGCGGCCCCGGGGCGGCGCAGGGCCCCGCCCCGGCCCCCGTCTCAGGCGACGGGGGGCAGCGGCTCGTCGGCCTCCAGCGGCAGCGGCCAGGGGAACAGCGTCCGCAGCCCGGCCCATGTCAGCCAGCAGGCCGGCGCGAGCAGGGCCGCCTCGGCCCAGAACAGCCCGCCCGCCTCGCCCGAGAGCGCCTCGGCCAGCGCGGCGGCGCCGCCGTAGGCCGCGCCGAACACCACCAGGTAGCTGACCGAGGCGCCGAAGACGTAGCCTCCGATCCCGGCCCTGCGCCCCGGCCGGTTCAGCCACAGGCGCGCGAAACAGAGCAGCAGAAAACCGGCGTAGATCACCGGCGGTCCGTAGCGAAGCATGGAACGAAGGCTCCTGTCCCGGCGGGCGCCGCGCGCGCCGCCGAAGCGCCGGCCGAGCGCCGGCGATCGAAGCAATTGGGGGGTCGCTCCGCTTTGCGCAAGCGCCTCCGCGCCGCGACCGAAACGCCAGTCTCGCAGCCCCTCGCGCCCGCCGCGCCGGGGGGCTATCCTGACCGGGCAAGGGAGACGCCGATGGCCGAGATCATCAACCTGCGCCGGGCCCGCAAGCAGCGCGGCCGCGACGCCCGCCGCAAGGAGGGCGACGCCAACGCCGCGCGCCATGGCCGCACCGCCGCCGACAAGGCGCAGGAGGCGGCGCAGGACGCGCTCGCCCGCCGCCGCCTCGACGGCCACCGCCTCGAGGAGCGCGACGCCCCGGACGCGGGCGAAGGGGGCGAGGCGCCTGACGCCGAAACCCGCCCCGACCCCGGCGCGCCGGAGCGATGAGCGCGCCGGCCTCCTATGCGCCGCCAGAGAAACGCTCGCTGACCCTGCGCGGTCACCGCAGTTCGGTCTCGCTGGAGCCGGAGTTCTGGGCGGCCTTCCGGGCGCTGGCCGCCCGGCGCGGCCAGGCGCTGAACGCGCTCGCGGCCGAGATCGACGCCCACCGCCCGCCCGAAGTCGGCCTCGCCTGCGCCCTGCGCACCTTCGTGCTGCGCGAAGCGCTGGCCGGCCGCCTCGGCCCCAGCCGCGGCCCCGACCCCGACACGACTCCAGAGGCCGATCGGGAGGCCGGGATCGCGGCCCTCGACGCCCCGGATTGACCCCCCTCGGGCGCGCCCCGCGTCCAACCGCGGCGCCCCGACGCCCCCCTTCGGCTTTTACTGTCGCCCCCAAGCCGCTACCTGTTAGGCGCTAGAGCGAAACCGGAGCGCCCAATGACCCGCATCGTCGACTTCCTGGTGGAGATCCTTGAGCGGATCGGGAGGTTCTTCGGCATTCGCCGCAAGAGCGACCCGAACGATCCGTTCGCAGAGCCCGGCCGCGGCCTGTTCCGCCGCACGCTGCGCGCGCTGCCCGCGGTCCTCGCCATCCTCGCCATCATCTATGTCGGGGCGCTGTTCTGGCGGTTCTGCTTCTATCCGGGCATGGACATCGCCTATCCCCAGCGGATCATCCCCGAGGAGGGCGTGGTCCTCGACCGGCCCGAGGTGACGATTCCCGAGAACGTCCAGACCGAGCCCGGCGCCGCCAGCACTGCGAGCGCCGACTCGGGCCTGCCGGCGGGGGACACCGACGCCACCGGCGCGTCAGACCCGCGGACCTGCGCCCACTCGCGCATCGTGCAGATGCAGATCGGCCTGCTGGATCTGATGGTCAACCAGAACCCCTGGGTGCCCGGCGACCCGCAGTATCGCTTCGGCTTCTTCGGCCTGATCGACTTCGGCGACACGCCCTGGTTCGACAACAAGGCGGCGATGCAGATGGGCATGCTGACGGTGGTGCGGCGCGTCTCGCTGGACCTCGCCGACACGCTGGGCCGGGTGCGCGGCACCTCGGAGGCCGACCCCGACCTGCAGGCCGCGCAGGGCCGCCTGCGGGTGAACGAGCGGGCCTGGGTGCTCAACAACCCCTTCGATCCGCAGCTGCAGACGGTGATGGAGGGCGCGCGCCAGTCTTATCGCGGCGCGATCCCCCTCTATGAGGGCTACAACGACCGGCTCGGCGCCTGCAACGCGCTGTTCGACGTGCGCCGCGACAACCTGCGCACGCTGGTCGACCGGCTGGCCTCGGACCTCGGTTCGATGGCCTCGCGGCTCAACACCCGTTCCAAGGCGATGGAGTGGTCGGTCGCGCAGAAGGCCTTCGTCGAGGCGGGGGGCAACAACCGCGGCTACTTCGACTTCCGCGCCGACAACCTGTTCTACGAGGCCCGCGGAGAGCTGTTCGCCCTGCATGGCGTGCTGCAGGCGGTGCGCCAGGACTTCGCCAAGACCATCGACGTGTCGGACCTGATCCAGGTCTGGGACCGCATGGAGGCCCATATCGCCGAGGGCGCGCGCCTGTCCCCGATGATCGTGGCCAACGGACGCGAGGACGGCACCCTGACCCCCGATCACCTCTCGATCATGGGCGAGAAGCTGCTGCGCGCGCGGGCCAACATGGTGGAGCTGCGCGACATCCTCGACCGCTGAGGCGCGGGAGCCGCGCTCGACCCCGGGTCGGGAGTCGGGCAGGATGAGGGACGGCGCGCCCGGCCGCGGGGCCGGGCGCGCCCTGCGTTTTGCGTGACCGCGCGTGCCGGAGGCGGGTCGAATGGCGAGCACTCAGGCCGACCTCCGGGTCCGTCGCAGCGTCCGCGGCGCGCAGATCAGCGTCGTCTCGTCCTTCGCGCTGCTGATCGCGCTCGCCATCTACGGCTCGACGCTGGGGCTGAGCGAGGAGATCGGCCCGGGCGACGGCGTCGGCGACTGGATCGACGAGCTTGCCGCAGAGACCGACCCGCAGGCCGCCGCCCGCCTCGAGCTGTACGAGATCCGCCAGCGCTTCCGCGACCGCGTCGCCCAGTGCACCGGCGTGGCAGGGAGCACCTGGCCCGTGCATCTCGACGACATGCCGGGCCGGGCGATGCTGCGCCATGGCTCCGAGGCGATGCCCGCGTTGACGGTGGATTTCCGGGCGCTGAAGGCGCAGGGCCTTTCGGGCGACTTCATCCGCCGCGGGGTCAGCTCGCAGATCCCGGCCGAGCGGATCGACGAGATCCTCGCCGCCGGACTGCTGGGCGTCTTCGCCCCCGGCCGCGCCTGTCCGCCCTCGGCCGGCTGAGCCGGCGCGGGGCAGACGGATCCCGCGCCTCGATTCCGATGTGGACGCCCGAGCCGGGCCGCGCGCGTTGCGGTCTGGCCGTGGTCGCCCGGAGCTCAGAACCGGCGCCGCGAAACGACGGCGGCCGGGCGCAGGGCCCGGCCGATCCGCATCGTTGCAGCGCCCGCGCCCGGAAGGGCGCCGGCGAGGTTTCGCGTCAGGCGCGCGTGGCGCTCAGGCGCCCCAGGTGCGCACGGGACCGCAGTCCATGTGCACGAAGTTGGAGCGGGAGTAGCGCCCCACGCCGCCGGCGCTCAGGCTCTCGGCCGCGCCCGCGATCTGGCGGACCGAGCGGCTCTTGAGCTTCACGTCCACGGCCATCGCCCGGGTGTGGTAGCTGTTGCGCGCCACCCCCGAGGAGCGCTGCCGCATCGCCGCGTTGGTCTGCGGCGAGCGATAGCCCGAGACCACCTCGAACGGCTCGTTCACGTCCATCCTGCGATGGGCCGCGGCCAGCACGTCGAGCGCCCGCTCGTGGTAAGGCTTGACCAGGTCGGCGCGCCAGTCCCGAAGGATGCCGCTGATTTCCTGGAGCGCCTCGGGCACGTATTCGCCGTCGATCCAGTACACCGCGTCGAGCCGCTCCTGCAGCCGCGAGTTGACGAACTGGATGCGTCGGAACGCGCCCTTGCCGGAATTGAGGGATGGCGCTGCAAGGGCCTGCCCGCCCATACCCGCCATGACGAGCCCGCCTGCGAGACCCATGAGGGCCGCACGACGGGACATACGCCCGTAATCGGTCGGTTTCACTGTCTGTCGCCTCGTTCGTCCTTGCCGATGTTTCTCGGCGGTTTTTGGTGGACATCGGGACTATGCCACAGGGGCGCCGCGCGCAAAAGTGGCAGATTCGCAGCGGTTTCCGCGTCCGGCGCCCGAAAATCGGCGCCGTGCGAAGGGCGGAAGGGACCCCTGCCTGCCGCTCGGGCAGGGCGCCGCAGAACGGGACAGATCGCCGCCTGTCGACGGCCTCCGCCCGGTCCGGCCCATATCTGCGGCGGAATTCACACGCCCTTGGTCTAGCGCAACCGTCTGTCGGGGCGGATCCTCGTCGCCCCCCGGCGATCGCGCTATGATCGGGCAAAGCGGATCCCTGTGTCAGAGGCGCCACTATGTCGTTCAAGTTCCACATTGCCGCCGCATTCGCGCTGGGCGGACTCGCCGGCGGCGCGTCGCTGCTGGCCGCCGGCCCCGCCGCCGCTCAGGCCATGGGCCTGACGGCCGCCCCCACGACCCCATCGTCGGAGACCTCGTCCCAGGCCTCCGCCGACGCCCCCGCGACGGCCCCCGCGACGGTCCCCGAGGCCGCGCCCGCGACGAGCCCCGAGACCGCCCCCTTGACGGGCCATTCGGCCGCGTCCTCGGCGTCCTCGCCCGCCTCGATCGTGTCCGGCCCGGTCGAGACCCTGGCCGCCGCGCCCCTCACCCCGGTGCAGGACGCGATCCTGCGCGCCGCCGCGTCCGAAGACGACGTGCTGGCCTGGTACCAGGCGCGCGACGGGCGGCCGGCGTGGAGCGTCTCGGGCGGCTCGATGGACGCGCAGGCCCTGCTCGCGCGCCTCGACGAGGCCGAGAGCCATGCGCTGCCGGCCGCGACCTACTCGCCCGCCGCGCTGCGGGCCCGGGCGCAGGGCGCGCTCGACTCCGGCGGCCACCCCGAGGACGTCGCGCAGCTCGAGCTCGATCTCACCCACGCGCTGCTGCGCTATGCCGGCGACATGGCCGCGGGGGCGCTGAAGCCCAGCCGCGTCGACTCCGAGATCCACGTCTTCCCCGAGCGGCCCGAGCCGCTGACCATCCTGACCTCCGCCGTCGCCTCGCCCGACCTCGGCGCCTGGCTCGATGCGCTGGCCCCCCGCGATCCGGGCTACCAGCAGCTGCGCGCGGTCTACGCCCGCCTGCAGCAGGAGGCCGAGGCCGGCGGCTGGCGCGCCACCCTGTCCGAGGGCGGCACCCTGCGCCCGGGCGACGCGGGTCCCCGCGTGACCCAGCTTCGCGCCCGCCTCGCCGAGCTGGGCGAGGCCGCCCCCGCCACCGCGCAGCCCGAGCTCTACGACACCGGGCTCGAGCAGTCGGTGAAGGGGTTCCAGCGCCGTCACGGCCTGAACGACGACGGCATCGCGGGCGCGCGCACCTTTGCCGCGCTGGGCGCGGACGTGGGCTTCCGCATCCGCCAGGTGGCCGTGAACCTCGAGCGGATGCGCTGGGCGCCCGACGACCTCGGCCGGCGCTACATCGTGGTCAACCAGCCCGACTACCGCATGCGCCTCTATGAGGATGGCAAGCTGACCCACGAGACCCGGGTGGTCATCGGCCAGCGTCGCCACCGCACGCCCGAGTTCATCGACATGATGGATCACATGGTGATCAACCCGTCGTGGAACGTGCCGCGCTCGATCGCCACCAACGAGATCCTGCCGGCGCTGCGCGAGGATCCGACCTACCTCTCGCGGCAGAACATGCAGCTGATCGCCACCGACGGGGGGCCGGTGCCGGCCGATCCCTCGATGCATGACTGGAGCCAGTACTCGAAGGGCTACTTCCCCTACCGGGTGAAGCAGGCGCCGGGGAACGGCAACGCGCTGGGCAAGGTGAAGTTCATGTTCCCCAACCAGTTCGCGATCTACCTGCACGACACGCCCTCCAAGAGCCTGTTCCGCCGCGACGCGCGGGCCTTCTCCCACGGCTGCGTGCGGGTCGAGAACCCGTTCGACCTGGCCTACATGCTGCTCGCCCCGCAGTACGACGACCCGCAGGCGGCCTTTCACGGGTTCCTCGACTCGGGGCGCGAGCGCTGGGTGAACCTCGACGAGCCGGTGCGCGTGAACCTGACCTACCGCACCGCCTGGGTCGACGAGGCGGGCAACGCCCAGTTCCGCGCCGACGTCTATGGCCGCGACGAGGCGGTCTGGGCGGCGCTGGAGGAGAAGGGGCTCGCCCCCGCGCTCTGAGCCGCGCCGAGACGCCGATATCGCCCCCGCGCCGCGCTCCGGCGCGGGGGTTTTCGTTGGCGCCCGGGCGGCGAGGGCAGGGCGGCGCGGGCCCGATCCGCACGCGCGTCCCCCGCGCCGGGGCGTGCGGGGGGCCGCGTCCGGGGGCCCGTCGGTGCGCGCAGGGACTGGCCGTGGGGGAACCTGACCGCTAATCAGGGCCGCGCGGTCCCGCCGCGCCGACCCGACGACCCCGCCCGCCACCCCGACCCGACACGCCCGCCAGACGACCGGCCCGCCAGACCCGCCCGCCCGGATCGTCCGCCTGATCTTCCGCCGACCCCGCCAACGGAGCCGCCCATGACCGCCCACCGCATCGCCGACGTCGCCGCCGCCCTGGGCCTGGAGCATGCCGGCGACGGGGACCTGCTGGTGCGCCGCCCGGCCCATCCGACGCAGGCCGGCCCCGAGGAGCTGGCCGTGGCGATGGACCCCAAGTTCCTGGGCGACCTCGCGCAGGGCTCGGCCCGCGCGGCGGTGCTGCCGGCGGGGGCCGACTGGCAGGGGCTCGGCCTCGCGGCCGCGATCTTCGCGCCGCGCGCGCGCTACGCCATGGCCGGGCTGACCACCCGCTTCCGCCACCCGCTCGACGCGGCCCCGGGGATTCACCCGTCCGCCATCGTCGACGCTTCGGCGCAGATCGGGCCGGGCGCCTCGATCGGGCCGTTCGTGGTGATCGGGCGCGACGTCGTCATCGGCGCCAACGCCTGCATCCTGAGCCACGTCTCGATCGGGGCCGAGGCGCGGATCGGCGACGACGCGCTGTTGATGGAGGGCGTGCGCATCGGCGCCCGCACCCGCATCGGCCACCGTTTCGTGGCCCACCCCAACGCGGTCGCCGGCGCCGACGGCTTCAGCTTCGTCACCCCCGAGCCCGGCGCGGTCGAGGCCGCCAAGGACCGCGGCGCCTCGGACGTGTTCGGCGCGGCGGCGACGGTCTACGTGCGCATCCACTCGCTGGGCTCGGTCGCGGTGGGCGACGACGTCGAGCTTGGCGCAGGCGCCTGCCTCGACCGCGGTACGCTGACCGACACCAGCATCGGCAACGGCACCAAGATCGACAACCTGGTCCAGGTCGGCCACAACGTGAGGGTGGGCGAGCACTGCCTGCTGTGCGCCCATGTGGGCATCGCCGGCTCGGCGGTGATCGAGGACCGGGTGGTGCTGGGCGGCAAGGCCGGCATCGCCGACCACCTGACCATCGGACACGACAGCGTCATCGCCGGCGGCTCGGGGGTGGGGTCGAACGTGCCGCCGCGCTCGGTGATGATCGGCGCGCCGGCGATCAAGCGCGACGAGTTCAACCGCATGTGGATGGCCATGCGCCGCCTGCCGCGGACCATGGACAAGCTGCGCGCGGCGGCGGCGGGCCTGCGCTGAGGCCCCCCGCGGCCCCTGCGCGCCCCCCCGGCCCGAGGGCCGATTCCGCCTTCCCTGACCCGGGTCGAGGCGCTAACACGTCCCTCGGGCGGGACCGACGCGCCGCGTCGGCCCCGGGATTTCACCGATCCGTGGGAGGTCGAGATGACCGATGCCGCCGCAGCAGCCGCCGCCGACAACGACGACGAGACGACCCGCAAGGTGATCCGCATCGTGGCCGAGCAGGCGGTGCTCGACCCCGCGGAGGTCAAGCTCACGTCCACGCCTGACGATCTGGGGATCGACAGCCTCGGGATGGTCGAGGCGGTCTTCGCCATCGAGGAGGCCTTCGACATCTCGGTCCCCTTCAACGCCAACGACCCCGGCCAGAGCGAGTTCGAGATCGAGAACGTCGCGGCCATCGTCGCCGGGGTGAAACGCCTGATCGCCGAGCAGAAGGGCTGAGCCGGTGAGCGCCCGCGCAGACGCCGCCGGCCCCCGCCGGGTCGTCGTGACCGGAATGGGCGTGGTCTCGGCGCTCGGGCTCGACGCGCCGGCCCACTGGGCGGCGCTGAAGGCGGGCGTCTGCGGCATCGGTCCGCTCGAGATCCGCGACCTCGACCGGCTGTCGGTGACCATCGGCGGGCAGGCGAAGGGGTTCGTGGGCGAGGATCGCTTCGCCCGCTCCCAGCTTTCGCTCTACGACCGTCACACCCAGTTCGCGCTGACCGCGGCGGCAGAGGCCTGGGCGCAGGCCGATCCCGCCCCGACGCAGGACGAGGCCCTGCGCGCGGCCGTGGTGATCGGCACGGCGCTGCCGGGGATGCAGACGCTCGACGACAGCTACCGCGCCGCGTTCGAGGAGGGGAAGAGCCGCGTGCATCCCTTCGTGGTGCCGCGGCTGATGGTGTCGGCGCCGGCCTCGCACATCTCGATGATCCATGGGCTGAAGGGGCCGGCCTGGTCGGTCTCGACCGCCTGCGCCTCGGCCAACCACGCCATCGGGCAGGCCTTCCACCTGGTGCGCTCGGGCGCGGCCGACCTTGCGGTGACCGGCGGGGCCGAGGCGCCGCTGACCTTTGGCGCGATGAAGGCGTGGGAGGGGCTGCGGGTGATGACCAGGGACGTCTGCCGCCCGTTCTCGAAGGGGCGCGCGGGCATGGCCATCGCCGAGGGCGCGGGGGTCTTCGTGCTCGAGGAGCGTGGCCGCGCGCTGGCCCGCGGCGCCACGATCCTGGGCGAGATCGCGGGCTTTGGCATGTCGGCCGACGCGGGCGACATCGTGCAGCCTTCGGCCGACGGCGCGGCGCGCGCGATCGCGGCGGCGCTGGCCGACGGGGGGCTCGACGTCTCGGAGATCGCCTACGTCAACGCCCACGGCACCGGCACCGCGGCCAACGACCGGACCGAGACGGCGGCCCTGCGCCAGGTCTTCGGGGCCCATGCCGACGGGCTCTCGGTGTCCTCGACCAAGTCGATGCACGGGCATGCGCTGGGGGCGGCCGGCGCGCTGGAGTTCGCCGCCGTCCTGGGCGCCCTGCGCGAGGGGGTGATCCCCCCCACGATCAATCACCTCGAAGCCGATCCCGAGTGCGACCTCGACGTGACGCCCAACACCGCGCGCGCGCGCGAGACGCCCGCCGCCCTCTCCAACGCCTTCGCCTTCGGCGGTCTGAACGCGGTGCTCGCCCTGCGTCGCGGCTGAGGCCGCGGCGGCGAGGCCCGGGCCGGGCCTGGAGTCTCCTGACTTCCCGATCCCGCAGCCGCGCGCCGCGAGTCGCTGCGAGTCGCTGAACGCGAACGGGCCGCCCCTTGCGGGGCGGCCCGTCGAGTCTCGACCTGGGGCCGAGGATCAGTTCGCCGACAGCGCGTTGTAGGCGGCGGTGAAGCCCGAGAGCGAGATCGGGACGTCGTATTTCTGGCCGCCCTGGCCCTGGGGCACGACGAAGCCGAACCGCGCGGTCGCGCCCTTCTTGAGGCCCGCGACCATCGCGTTGGGCAGGGGCTCGCGCATCAGGCAACCCTCGGAGAGGCAGATCGAGAACTGGCCGCGCTGCGGCTCGGAGCTGTCGATCTGCAGGCTCATGCCCTCGCGCAGAAACACGCCGAGGGGGACGCGCACATCCATCACCGCCTCGACGGTGCCCTGCTGGGTCTGCTGGGGCTCGATCCGACGGATCGACAGTTCCATCACCTCGCGGCCGTCGGCGTTGAAGCCGAGCTGGCGCATGATGCAGGGCGGATCGCCGTCCAGGCACAGGATCGTCCAGTCGCCATGGGTGGCGACCACTTCGGGCTGCGGGCCGGCGGGCTGCTGCTGGCCCTGCTGGGCGGGCGCGGCCGGCGCCTGGGCCTGCGCGGGGGCGGTCTCGGCAGGGGCCTGGGCCTGGGCAGGGGCCTGGGCGGGCGCCTCGGCCGGAGCCTGGGCGGGGGCCTCTGCGGGCGCCTGGGTCTGGGCAGGATCGCTCGTCCCGGTCTGCGCCTGCTGGGCGAGCGCGGGGACCGCCGCGCCGGCGAGCAGCGCGGCAAGCGCCGCGAGGCGGAGGGAAGAGCGGACGTGGGTTCTCGGCATGTCGGTTCCTGTGCGCTTCGGGCTCGGTCTCCGCGACGCTCGCCCAGGCCCGGCGCCGGATCGGGGTCCGGTGCGGGGCGGCGCGGGCCAGTCGCGGCTCGGCTCGGTTCGGGGTTCTCGCCGCCGCGAAAGGCGAAATCAAGGCCCCGGACCGGGGAGGCGGCGGGACCTCTCCCAAAAATGAAAAGGACGCCCTCCCAAGCGTCCTTTTCCCGCGTGTGCGGCGTTCTTTTGTGGTCCGCTCCAAGTTTCGCCCGGTATCCGGGTTCTCTGCGGGGGCGGACCTTCAGGTCCCTGTCGGACTGGCCGTGCCAATCGCAAGGGGACGCTACGGTGAGTCGCAGGGGGGGTCAAGCCCCTCACGTAAGGTGGCAAGGCCGAAGTGGGCGCGGCGACGAATCCTCAGGCAGCCGTAGCGCCTGCGCGACGCCGCCGAGGGGCCGCAACACAGGCCACGGCGAGGATCGCGCCGGCCACCACGGCGATCATTCCCGCCGCCCCGACCGCGTCCGCGCGCCCGAACCAGCCCGGCCCGTAGCCCGCCAGCACATAGCCCGCGATGGCCGAGATTGCGGCGAACAGCAGGCTCCAGGCCACCTGCCGGCCCAGCCGGTCGGTCATCAGACGCGCGGCGGCGGGCGGGCAGACGAACATGGCGATGACGATGATCGAGCCCACCGCGTCGAAGGCCGCCACCGCCGCCACCGCGGTCGCGACCGCGAGCCCCGCCCCGATCAGCCCCGTCGGCAACCCGATGGCCGAGGCATGGCCGGGGTCGAAGGTGGTCAGCGCCAGCTCCTTCCAGAACAGCCGCATCAGGACGGCGATCACCGCCAGAACCACCGCGAGCCGCGGCGCCGCGTCCGGCAGCCCCGCCAGCGCCGCGGGATCGAGCAGCGACCCCCAGCCCATCGCGTCGAACCAGATCAGCGACTCGAGATTGCCGTAGAGCGCGTGCTGCACGTCGAGATGCACCGAGGAGGCGTCCGACCGCTCGAGCAGCAGGACGCCCGCGGCGAACAGCGAGGTGAACACGACCCCCATCGCCGCCCCGCTCTCGATCCGGCCGAGGCGGCGGACGGCCTCGATCAGGGCCACCGCCACCAGGGCGGCGGCGCCCGCGCCCAGCAGCATCGGCCAGGCGGCCACCGTGCCGGTGATCAGGAAGGCCAGCACGATGCCGGGCAGGGCGACATGGCTGATCGCGTCCCCGATCAGCGCCTGCCGGCGCAGCAGCAGGAAGTTGCCCGGCAGCGCGCAGGCGAGCGAGGCCAGCAGCCCCACCAGCATCGGGGGCAGCGAGATCATCACGAACTCGGGCGAGAGGATCTCCTCGATCATGCGGGGGCCCTCCGGAGGTCGAGGTGGCGGTCGATCTCGGCGACCTGGTCGGGGGTCAGGCTGTCGCCGATGGGGGAGAGTCCGTCGTAGCGCTCGGCGACGCCGGCCTCGGGCAGCAGGCGGCGGGCGAGGCTCCAGCGGGCTTCGTCGCGGGCGGCCGCGGCGGCGGCGGCGCGGCCCGCGTCGGTCATCGCCCCGTCGGCGCGGATCCAGCCGCGCGAGAACAGAAGCCGCAGGGTCAGGCGGTCGTAGACGGCCTCGCCCCGGGCCAGCGCCAGCAGGCCCTGGCGAAGATGCACGCGGGCCTCGAGCCGGCGGCGGCGCAGCACCTCGGCCAAGACCCCGCGGCGGGGCGAGGCGAGGAACGAGACGACGAAGATCGCGAAGGCCACCAGCACGATGATCGGCCCGGTGGGCAGCCGCCCCTCGATCGAGGAGATCGCGGCCCCGACAAAGCCCGAAACCCCGCCAATGGCTGTGGCGAGCAGCGCCAGCGTCGAGACCCGGTCGGTCCAGAACCGCGCCGCCACGGGCGGGATGATCAGCAGCGCCACGATCAGCACCAGGCCCACGATCTTGAGCCCCACCACCGTCACCAGCAGCGCCACGCCCATCATCGCCATGTCGGTGCGCCAGACGCCCACGCCGGTGGCCTCGGCATGTTCGGGATCGAAGGCGACGAGCGTCATCGGGCGGCGCAGGAGGAAGACCAGGCCCGCGGCCACCGCGCCGGCGAGCGCGATGGTCACCGCCTCGGACTGCAGCATTCCGGCGGTGGAGCCCAGCAGGAACCCCTCGAGCCCCGCGGCCTTGCCCGCAGGCACGGTCTGGATCACCGTCAGCAGCACGATCCCCAGCCCGAACGAGACCGAGAGGACCGCGCCGATGGCCGCGTCCTCGGCCAGCCGCGTGGCCCGCGTGATCCAGGTCACCAGCGCCAGACCCAGCCCCGCCGAGATTGCCGAGCCCAGCATCAGCCCCGGCAGGAAGCGCCCGTCGCCCCCGAAGGCGACCATCACCAGGAAGGCCGCCGCGACCCCGGGCAGGGTGGCGTGGCTGGCCGCGTCCGAGACCAGCGCCCGCTTGCGCAGGAACAGGAACGCCCCCGCCCCGCCGGCCGCGAGCCCCAGCATCCCCGCCCCGACGGCGACCAGCGAGGCGTTCCAGCCGCCCTGAAGGGTCAGCGCGGCGATCAGGCCCGTCAGAAGCTCCACCTCAGGCGCCCGCCGCGAGGCCCGCGGGGGCCGGCGCGTCCGGGCCCGCGAGGGTCGGGGCGCCGAGGTTCGCGGTCGCCAGTCGGCCGCCGTAGGCCGCCTGGAGATTGGCTTCGGTATAGGCCTCGGCGGTCGGGCCCTCGGCGATGCGGGCGCCGTTGAGGATCAGGACCCGGTCGAAATAGTCGCGAACCGTCGACAGGTCGTGGTGCACGCAGGCCACCGTGCGGCCGCCGTCGCGCAGGGATTTCAGGACCTCGACCAGCACCCGCTCGGTGGCGGCGTCGACGCCGGCGAAGGGCTCGTCGAGCAGATAGAGGTCGGCGTCCTGGGCGAGCGCCCGGGCCAGGAACACCCGTTGCTGCTGGCCGCCCGAGAGCTGGCCGATCTGGCGCTCGGCGAAGGCCTCCATGCCCACGCGCGCGAGGCAGGCGCGCGCGGTCTCGCGGTGGCGGCGGCCGGGCAGGCGGAACAGGCCGATGCGGCCGTAGAGGCCCATCATCACCACGTCCTCGGCAAGCGCGGGAAAGTCCCAGTCGACGCTGGCGCGCTGGGGGACATAGGCGACGCGGTCACGGGTGCGGGCGAAGGGGCGGCCGAACACCGTCGCCTCGCCGGCCACTTTCGGGATCACACCGAGCGCGCCCTTGAGGAAGGTGGACTTGCCCGCGCCGTTGGGCCCCACGATGGCGGTCATCGTGCCGGCGGGAAAGGTCGCGTCGACCCCGAACACCGCAGGCTTGCCGCCATAGGCCACCGTCAGCCCCCGGACGCAGAGCGGCGCGTCGGCGGTCTCGCCCGTCGCCGGCCGCGCGTCCGCGCCGCGCTCGGGGCCCTGCGCGCGGGGCGGATGGGCGCGGTCGGGCGTCGCCGGCGCCAGCGGGGAGCGGGACCCGAACGTCTCGAACAACCTCATCCCTCCAGCCCCGCCGAGAGGCGACCGTCCATGCCCTGCGCCGGCGCCGAGCCGCCGAGCGCCAGCGCGATGGCCGTCACGTTGTGGTCGATCATGCCCGGATAGGTCCCTTCGTAGGCGCCCGGCGGGCCCATGGCGTCGGAGTAGAGCTCGGCCCCCACCCGCGCCGTGTGACCGCGGGCCTTCGCGCCCTCGATCAGGGCGCGCACGTTGCGCTCGGGCACCGAGCTCTCGACGAAAACCGCGGGGATGTCGCGGGCGGCGAGCACGCCGACCAGTTCCTCGATCCGCGCCAGCCCGGCCTCGGATTCGGTCGAGAGCCCCTGGATCCCCATCACCTCGAACCCGTAGGCGCGGCCGAAGTAGCGGAAGGCGTCGTGGGCCGAGACCAGCACCCGGCGCGCCTGCGGGACGCTGGCCAGCACCTCGGCCGCGTAGGCGTCGAGGCGGGCCAGCGTCTCGGCCGCCTCGGCGGCGCCCTGCGCGTAGGTCTCCGCGCCCTGGGGATCGAGCTCGCTCAGCGTCGCCTCGAGCGTGGGGATCAGGCGGGCCCAGAGGGCCGGGTCCATCCACACATGCGGGTCCCAGCGGTCGGCGTAGGCCTCCGAGCCGAGGCGCATCTCGGCCGGAATCGAGGCCTCGGCGACGGGGAGCATCGGGCGACGCTCGCCCAGCTGGGCGAGGAACTCCTCCATCTGCGCTTCGAGATAGAGGCCGTTGGCCAGCACCAGGTCGGCGCGGGTCATCTTCACGATGTCGGTGCGGGTCTGGCGATAGGCGTGGGGGTCGACGCCGGGGCCCATCAGGGCCGAGACCGCGATGCGGTCGCCGCCGACCATGCGGGCGAGATCGGCGATCATCGAGGTGGTGGCGACCACCTGCACCGGCGCGCCCGCCGCGGATCCTGCGCGGGGCAGGGCCGCGGCCAGCGGCGCGATGGCGAGCCCGGCCAGCAGCGCCCGGCGCGAGGGTCGGGCGGGCCCGCGCGGCGCGGGGAAGGTTGGCGTCTGAGAAGCCATAGGGGGGGCGGGGCCTCTGGGTCTGCAATTGAGAAGCGTTCGCAAATAACATGGCGCATCCGCGCGCCCCGTCAAGGGGATTCGCCTCGGACGCGCGGTCGTTTTGCGGGCAGATCCCCGCAGGCGCCCCTCAGGCGGGCGGTTCTGCGGGGCGCGGCGCCGGAGAAACAGTCGCTGGAGGCGCCGCGAAGGTCGGCCCGGGCGCGCGATCGTGTCTTCAGGGCGGGCGGTCGTGGCGGGCGAAGACGAAAGCGACGGGATCGACCGTGGGGCGCCTCGGGGAGGCGAAATCCAGGCTCGCGCCGCGGCCTGCTGACAAGCGGCGCGCGGCGGGCGATGCTGGGGGGATGACGCGCCCGACGCCCCTCGCACGGATCTGTTCCTGAATGACAAGCCTTTCGCGCGCCAGAGCGTCCTGGCCGCCGCGCCATGCGGTGATCTCCGGCGGATCCTCGGGGATCGGGCTGGCGATGGCCCATGCGCTCGCGGCGCAGGGAACCCGGCTGACGCTGCTCGCCCGCGACCCCGCGCGGCTGGAGGGGGCGGCCGCGGCGATCCGGGCGGCGAGGCCGGGGGCCGAGGTCCTCGCGCTTCCCGCCGACATGCGCGAGGCGTCCGCGGCGGCGGCGGCCGTGGCGCGGGCCGAGGCGCAGGCCCCGCTCGATCTCGTCGTCGCCTGTGCGGGCGCGGTGCGGGCCGGCGCCTTCGCCGAGCTGCCGCCCGAGACCCATCGCGAGCTGATGGAGACCAATTATTTCGGCGCGCTGAACCTGCTGCGCCCGGCGCTCGCCCCGATGCGGGCGCGGGGTGCGGGGCGGGCGCTGATCGTGGGCTCGGCGGCGGGGCTGGCGGGGTTCTGGGGATACTCGGCCTATTCGCCCACCAAGTTCGCCCTGCGCGGCCTTGGCGAGGCGCTGCGGGCCGAGTGCCGGCCGGACGGGGTGAGCGTCTCGATCGCCCATCCCCCGGACACCGAGACCCCCCAGCTGGCCGCCGAACGGGCCGAGCGTCCGCCCCAGCTTGCCGCCATCGCCGGCGCCGCGCCCCCCTTGTCGGCCGAGGCGGTGGCCGCGGCGCTGCTGCGGGGCGTGCGGCGGGGGCGGGGGGACGTGCCGGTGGGGCTGGCGGCCTGGGCGCTGCTGCGTCTGGCGCCCGCGGCGCGGCCGGCCGTGGACGCCTGGTTCGCCTGGACGGCGGCGAGGGCCGGGCGCGGGAACTGAGGGCGCGGCGGCTTGTCGGGGAGGCGGGTGGGGCGCCTCGGGGGCGTCGAGCCCCCTCGCCGCCGGCGGGGCTTCGCGCGCCCGCCCGGGGGCGGCGTCAGGTCTCGGGGACCACGGCGCGCTTGTAGAGGTGCCAGGTCGCGTGCCCCAGCACCGGCAGCGCCACCAGCAGGCCCAGGAAGCCCGCGAGGATCGAGACCATCATCAGCGCCGTCACCGTCAGCCCCCAGCCGATCATCGGGGCGGGCGAGGTGGTCACCGCCTTCACCGAGGTGATGATGGCGGTGATGAAGTCGCGGTCCCGCTCGAGCAGCAGCGGGATCGCCACCACGGTCACCGAGAACAGCACGATCGCCAGCAGGCCGCCCGCCAGCGTGCCGACGCACAGGAACGTGAGGCCTTCGGGGGTGGCGAAGACCACCTTCAGGAACCCCTCGGTCGAGCTGAACGACATGTTCTGCAGGGTCAGCACCATGATGGTGCGGATCTGGTAGAACCAGATGAAGCAGATGAAGAGGGTGACGAAGGCCATCCAGCCGAGCTCGCGCTTGCGCTGCTCGAAGACCACGCCGAGCACCGAGGACCAGTCGAGCCGCTGACCGGCCGCCAGCCGGCGGGAGACGTCGTAAAGCCCCACCGCCACGAAGGGCCCCATCAGCGGGAAGGCCAGCGCCAGCGGCAGCATCAGCCAGGGCGCCTCGGCCCAGTTCAGCAGCAGCCACATGATCCAGCCGCCGACGAAATAGACGCCGCCGAAGAACAGACCGAAGCGGGGCGCGCGGCGGAAGTCGGAGACGCCGGCGCGGACCGCCTTGCCGAGGTCGTCAAAGGTGATCGGCCGCACCTGCGGCATCGGCCGGGGCCGGATCGTCGCCTGGCTCATGGGTCTCCCTCCCTCTGGCGGGACCGTCCTCGCCGCGGTCCTTTCCGCGATCATGCCGCAGCGCGCGCGCGGCCGAAAGCGTCGCGGCGCGATCGCGGGCCGAGCCCTCTTGCGCGGGCCGCCGGCCATCCCATTTCGATCCACGGAGCGGCGATCCGAGGATGCTTTCCAGGCGTCGGGGGCGGGGCGCCGCTCCATGCTGACTCAAGCAGGAGCTCAAGGCCCATGGCGAAACGCTGGACTTTCACGGGAAGCGGCCGCGACGACGATTTCGACGGCACGGACGGGCGCGATCTGGCCCGGGGGCGCGGCGGCGACGACCGCCTCGAGGGCGACGATGGCGACGACCTTCTGGTCGGCGGCCGGGGCCGGGATCGGCTCGAGGGCGACGACGGGGACGACGTGCTGCGCGGCGGCGCCGGCGACGACCGGCTCGAGGGCGGCGACGGCTTCGACCGCCTTTTCGGCGGCAAGGGCCGCGACCGATTCGAGGTCGACCACGACGACGACGCCAGGACCGTGATCATGGACTTCCAGCTCGGCAAGGACGTGATCGTGTTCGACGAGGACGACGACGACGGATTCTCGGATTTCGAGGACATGCTCGCCAGCGCCCGCCAGCGGCGCGACGACGTGGTGATCCGCACCGAGGACGGCGCGAAGGTGGTGATCAAGGACGTCGATCTCGACGCCCTCGACGCCGGCGACTTCCTGTTCGGCTGATCGCCTGACGGGCCGCGGACCCGCCCCGGGCGGGTCCGATCTCGCCTCACAGGTAGGAGGCGAAGACCTCGGCCATGCGCCGGGGCGAGATGATCGGGGGCAGCAGGGTCAGCACCTTGCCCTCGGGCCCCACCAGATAGACGAAGCTGCCGTGGGCGTAGACGGGCGAGCCGTCGGGCAGCTCGGCCACCTTCTCCATCTGCACCTGGAAGGCGTCGCGCACCGCCTGAAGCTCGGCCTCCGAGCCGGTCAGGCCAACCAGCTTCTCGTGCCACTGGGGCAGCGCCTCGGCGAGCGCTTCGGGCGTGTCGCGCTCGGGATCGATGGTGATCACCACCGGCGTCACCTCCAGCCCCGCGTCGAGCAGGATGTTCGTCGCCCCCGCGATCCGGGGCAGCACCACCGAGCAGATCGACTGGCACGACACATAGCCGAAGAAGATCGCATAGGGGCGCCCGGCGAAATCGGCCTCTGTCACCTCCCGCCCGGTCTGGTCGAGCAGGCGGAAATGCGGCTCGATCTCGAAGGGCAGGGGCGCGGTCCCGGGCATCGCCGCGGCTTCCTCGTCGCGCGCGGCCCGGCCCGCCTCGCGCAGCGCCTGCGCGGCCTCGGTCTCGGGGTGCGCCTCGCCGTCGTGGGCCAGCGCGAGGCCCCCCGTGAGGCCGACCGCGAGGCCCCCCGTGAGGACCAGCGCCAGGGCGGCGGCCAGCGCCAGCGAGCGGGCGGGAGAGATCCGGGTCATGGGAACCACTCTTCGAGGAAACGCGCGTCAGTCTCGAGCCCCAGGCCCAGCCAGCCGTCCCGCTCGACCAGCGCCATCACGCGCGGGTCCTTGCGGAACCAGGGGCCGGGGAGGTCGGCGAGGTCTGGATAGCGCTCCCCCCAGGCCTGCGTCCAGCGGTCGGCCTTCACGAAGCCGTCCGTTTCCGCGCCGCGGATCAGCTGCACCTGGAAGACCCGGGCGGGGGCGGTCTGAGGATCGCCGACCATCAGCCCGTCGACCTCCACCATCTGCCCGCACCAGGCCAGCAGGTCGAGCCCTGCGCCGGTGAACAGCGGCTGGCCGTTCTTCGCCGCCAGCACCAGCGCCCCGTCAGCCTCGCGCAGCAACCCAAGCTGGCGACGCCCCGCGCCGCAGTCCTGCGGGCAGTCGCCGGTCAGCTCGCACAGCACGTCGACCACGCGGGCCGAGAACCGGGCCTTCTCCTCGCCCGCCAGCCCCCAGGATTCGGCCTGGCTGCCCGCGGCGAAGGGCCCCTCCTGCGCCCAGGCCGGCGATGACGCGAGCCCCGCGGCGGTCAGCGCCGCCATCGCGGCCCCCAGCCCCCGGCGCCGCCGGGAGGCCGTGCGCGGCGCGGCGGGGCGCTTCGGGGCGGGCCGGCTCGGAATGGGATCGCCTGCGCCAGGCCGGGCCTGGCGTGGGCTCTCCGGGCCGGGACGGGCCTGGCCTTCGCCCTGTCGGCCGGGGCCGGGGTGCGCGCGAGCAGGGCGAGCCGCCGCCGGCCCGGTCAGATCGGGTCCAGTCAGCTCCGGTCCGCTCGGGTCGCGTCCCGCCGGGGAGAGGCGGACCGGCGGGGCGGAGGGCGGGGCGACGGCGCCGTGCACGCTCATTCCTGCGGCTCCGGGATCGCGAAGGGCGGGACCACGCCATAGTCCTCGTGGCTCGGCGTCACGGTTCCCTCGTTGGCGACGACCTGCTCGACGATGATGTAGGCGATCCCGTCGCGGCGATGCAGGATGCCGTCGGCGACCACGCGGTCGGACTGGATCTCGAGCAGCGTGTCGCCTCCCGCGACGTCGTCCGAGCCCGCCCATTTCAGGATCATGTAGACCTCGCCGTCGTCGCCCAGCATGCCCACCGGAATGCCGCCCGCCGCGCACCACATGGCGCAGGTGTGGTGGGCCGAGCCGGTCACCGCCTCAGGCCCCCCCATCACGCCCGAGAGATAGCACCAGGTGTCGATGATCTCGCCGGCGACCTGCACCCGCTCGCCCGCCGCGGCCTGGGCCGCGCCGGGCCCGATCGACAGGCCCGCCGTCAGACACGTCGCCAGGGCCGCGCCAAGCGAGAGGGCGCCCGCGATCCGCCCTCGCGCGCCCGGGCCGCCGCCCCGCTCCGGTTCCGGGCCTCGCCCGGCGCTCCGCCACGCGCGCATCGTCGCCTCCCTCGTCCGTGGATCCCGCCGCCCGCGACCCTCGCTCGCAGCCTAGCCGCCCCGGGGGCGTCGTGTCCTCACATGCTCGCGCGCGGGGCGAGAAACCGACCCGGGGGCCCCGGACGCGGCCGCTGCGCCGGCGCGGGGGCCGGCGCGGTCGAGGGCAGACACCCCGCCGCGCGCCTGCTATAATCTACCGACCGGCCGACAGGCTATGCAGCGGAGCCCGCGATGCGCCCCCCCGAGGGATTCTCCCCCCATTTCCGCACCAGCCCGCTGACCGAGCCGTGGGAGCCGATCCTCAGCCGCGTCGTCCCCGGCGAGGCGGTGCGCATCGGGCTGGTCCTGCGCGAGGCGCATTGCAATGGCCGCGGCTTCGTCCACGGCGGGCTGATCGCGGCGCTGGCCGACAACGCCATGGGCCTGTCCTGCGGCCTGGTCGGCGGCACGATCGCGATCCCCGGCGAGCCCTCCTCGCCCGATACGCAGTCCGCGGCCGCGCACCCTGCGGAGGCGCCTCGCCGCGGCTACCTGACCGTCGGCCTGACGGTCGACTACCTCGCCACCGGCCGCCCCGGGCAGTGGTTCGAGGTGCGTCCGCGAGTGATCCGCGTCGGCCGGCGCATGGCCTTCGCCGACGCGCTGATCGAGATCGACGGCAAGACCGCCGCCCGCGCCTCGGCCAGTTTCCAGGCGGCCTGAGGCGCCGAGATCCCCGGCGCGCCGCCAGCGCGGGCGGCCTCAGTCGAGCGCTTCCAGGATCCGCCGGCTCTCGTAGTCCACCAGGAAACGGGCGGTGGCGCCGGCGCCGGCCCGGCAGACTCTCTGCAGCCGGCCCTGCGGGACCGAGCGCCCGTCGCCGCGCAGCCCGCAGCAGCGCATCAGGTCATGCGCCGCCTCGGCCCAGGCGGCGAAGCCTTCGCCGCCGAATTCGAACTCGATGCTGCGGCCGGACTGGTAGGGGTTGGCGAAGGAGACGCTCACCCCCTGGGCGTTGCGCAGCTCATCGGCAAACAGGATCGTCGCTTCCGCCCGCCAGCGGCGCGCGTCCGCCCCCTCGCGCGGCAGGTCCAGAATGGCGTCGAGCGTCAGGTCCCCGCCGGCCTGGGGCCGGACCCGGTCCATCTCCTGCGGACTCCAGCGCATCCGGGCGCCGTTCGCCGCGAAGACCGCGCGCAGGCGGCGGGTCTCGCGGGCGCCGTAGAAGACGAACGCCTCGGCGTCGGAGTCGATCTCGGCGACCAGGAACGGCTCGCGCAGCGTGTAGCGGGGGTCGGAGCGCAGCGGATATTCGGTCACCGCGCAGACCATCCCCAGCCGCGCCGCGCCGTCGCCGGCGCGCGAGGCGATCTCGGGGCCGAAGCTGACGGCCATGGTCACCGTCTCCGGCTGCCCGCCCGAGCTCTGCGCCGCGGCCCCGCCCGCCAGCAGGCCCAGCGCCAGGGCGGCGCATGACGCGCGCCGGCTGCCGAGGGACCACAGGGAGACGGACGAGACGGCGCGCCGGCGGCGAGGGGGCAAGGCGGTCTCCTGCAGGCGGGCGCACGGGCAGGCGCGCGGATCGGTGAAGAATGGATGAACGGGGCGAGAGAACACCCGCGCCGCCCCCTTCGTCAACGCCCCCGTTCGAGGCCGCGTCGCCGCGCCTCTGCGGGGGCATCGGGCGTTCGGCTCAGGCCTCCAGGAATTCCGCGATCAGCCCGTCGACGACCTTGCCCAGCGCCTCCTGGTGATCGGCCCCCGCTTCCCGCGCGCCGGCATAGGCCGCGCGCTGGCGGGCGGCCGAGTCGCCCTCGGCCGCGATCCGGCGGGCGTGCAGCAGCTCGGCCCGGCAGCCCAGCGTCTCGGCGTCGGGCAGGGTCAGCTCGAGGATCTCCTCGACGAGGTCGGCATAGGGCGCGAGCCGCTGGCGGCCGTGGTCCACCAGCTTCGCGCCCGCGCCATAGCGCTGCGCCCGCCAGCGGTTCTCGTTGACGAGCGTCGCGGGATAGACGCGCCAGCGCTGGTTGCGCGTGCGCAGCCGCAGCAGGAACCCCAGCAGCGATTGCCAGACGGCGGCCACGGCGGCCGCGTCGCGCACCCGGGAGCAGACGTCCGTCACCCGCTGCTCGAGCGTGGGAAACTTGTCCGAGGGGCGCACGTCCCACCAGATCCGCGTCGCGTCCTCGATGCAGCCCGAGGCGACCAGGTGCTCGGTCAGCCTGCGGTATTCGGACCACGAGGCCAGCGGGTCGGGCAGGCCGGTGCGGGGCAGGGCGTCGAACACCGTCAGCCGGTAGGAGGCCAGTCCGGTGTCCTCCCCCTCCCAGAACGGCGAGGAGCAGCTCATCGCCAGCAGGTGGGGCAGGAAATAGGCGGCCTGGTTCATCAGGTCGATGCGCAGGTCGTCGTCCTCGATGCCCACATGCACGTGGCAGCCGCAGATCAGCATCCGGCGCACGGGGTGGCCCAGGTCCTCGCGCAGGGCGTCGTAGCGGGCCTTGCGGGTGTGGGTCTGCTCGCGCCATTTCGCGAACGGGTGGGTCGAGGCGGCGATGGGGGCGTAGCCGAAGGCCTCGGCCGCCTCGGCCACGGCGCGGCGCAGGGCGGTCAGCTCCTCGATCGCCTCGGGGACCGAGGCGTGGGGGCGGGTGCCGACCTCGACCTGGCATTGCAGGTATTCGGGCGTCACCCGGTCGCCGAGCGCCTCCGAGCATCGCTCGAGAAACCCCGGGTCGGGCGAGCGCACGAGGTCGCGAGTCTCGCGGTCGACGACGAGGTATTCTTCCTCGATCCCCAGCGTCAGGCTCGGACGATCCATGGCGCGCCTCCCTTGCGTTCCCCCGGGCCGGAGATTGCCCGGCGCGGGAGCGGGGGGCAACGGCCGGCTGCGTGTGGGCATCCCCTGCCGCCGGAGGCGCTACCTGAAAGAGAGTGTCCCGCAACGGGGCGCTTCCCGCGCCCGCCTGGCCGCGATTGCGTCAGTTCAAGACGATACCTGACAGGCAGCGTCCCGTTTCGACGCGCCCGCCGGTCTTGCGCGACGCTCAGGCCGCGCTCGGCCCCGTGGTCAGCGCCAGCACCTTGGAGATCTGCATCATCGGCCGCCCGCTTTCGGAGTGCCAGATGTCGAAGGCGGTCTGCACCGCGCGCATCGCCTTCTTGGAGGTCGCGGCGCCCTCGATCACGCCCTCGCGCTGCAGGGCGGCGGTGACGTCGGGCGAGAGCACGAACCCGTCCACCCCGCGCCAGCGCAACAGGTACATCCCCGTCAGTCCGCCCAGCCGGGCGCCGCGGGTCTTCAGCATCTCGAGCAGGCCCACGTAGTCGGTCCTGGGCCAGTCGGCGAGGACGTGGCCCGCGGGCTTCTTGCGCTCCTCCGACAGGGCGCAGAGGAAGGCCGCGTTCTCGCGGATCGACTCCATGCGCATGCGGTTGCGGATCAGGTCGCGGTTGGCCGCCAGATCGTCGAGCGCGTCGTCCGACAGCATCCGGATCTTCCAGGGGTCGAAGCCGTCGAAGGCGCTCTCGAAGGCGGGCCACTTGGCCTCGACCACCTTCCAGTTGAACCCGGCCGAGAACACCCGCTTGCCCATGTCCGAGAGCCACTGGCTGTCCGAGATCGCGTGCAGAGCCTCGGGCGTGGCCGGCTGGGGCAGTTCGGACTCGACCGCCGCGTGACCTCCCTTGCGCGCCCGCGCCATTTCCCAGAGATCCTTGAACGGGGTCATCGCCGTCTCCCTCTCCTTGCGCGTCAGGGCCGACCCCCGACCGCCCTCAGCAAGCCTCGCCGCCCCGCCTCCTGTCCACCCCAATCGCGCGGGCCGGAGGGGCGCGCGAAGATCGGGCGAGGCCTGTTCACGGGGAGGCGACAGCGGTCCCCGGACCGCGCGCCCGCCGGAGGGGACACGCCGCGCGCAGCGCCCGCGATGACGCGTGCCGGCGCGGCGCGCCCTTCGTCGCGCCCCGGGTTCGACTCTGCGCCTCTGCGGCGCTACCTTCGCCCCGCCCCCAAATCCGCGCAGGAGACCCGCCCCATGCGCATGATCGAGATCGACTACGAGGCCCGCCCCCCCATCGACGCCTACGGCGGCGGCGGCTTCCGCATTGCCGGCGAGAAGAGGCTCGGGTCGCTGCTGCACCTGCCCTCGGGTCTGTCGCCCTGGTCGGCGGCGACGCCGGCCGACGCCACGCCCGAAGCCTTTGCCGCGGTGCTCGCCGAGGCCGGCGACATCGACGTGCTGCTGGTCGGCATGGGCCCCGACATCGCCCCCCTTCCGCGGGCGGCGCGCGAAGCGTTCGAGGCCGCCGCGCTGGGGGTCGAGACGATGTCCACCGCCGCCGCCTGCCGCACCTTCAACGTGCTGCTGGCCGAGGACCGCCGGGTCGCCGCCGCCCTCATCGCGGTCTGAGCGCCCCCGGT
The DNA here is from genome assembly GCF_963977235.1 of uncultured Albimonas sp. Taxonomy (NCBI): domain Bacteria; kingdom Pseudomonadati; phylum Pseudomonadota; class Alphaproteobacteria; order Rhodobacterales; family Paracoccaceae; genus Albimonas; species uncultured Albimonas sp. The sequence continues at coordinate 16,931 of NZ_CAXBOD010000031.1, read as the reverse complement.
CACGCGAGCGCCCCGCCTGTCGCGCAAGGCCCCGGAGCGGACCGCGCGCCTGACGCGGGTCGCAGCCGGCGCCCCGCCGGGTCGGATGGAAACCGTCCCGGCCAGACCGCGAGCAGCCGGCGCGGGGCGGGGCCTTCAAGCGCGCAGGACCCCGAGCCGCGGCCGCGGCCCCGCGGGCCGCGACCGGACGCTCAGCCGAACAGGAAGTCCGAGGCCGAGAGGTCGGCCGCCTCGAGCCCCTTGTCGGCGATCAGCGTCTTGTCGCCGTCGTGCCGGATCAGCACGCCCGCCTTCACGTCCTTGGTCGTCAGCCGCTTGAAGCGGCCGCTGTCGAAGTTGATCTGCTCGAGGCCCAGGTCGAACTTCACGATCCGGTCGGTCTTGCCGTCGCTCGACAGGCGGAAGACGTTGGCGCCCGCGCCGCCGCCCAGCACGTCCTTGCCGCCGTCGCCTCGTGGACCAGGCGGCGGTCGTCGTCGCTCTCGAGATCGCTCTGGCTCGGGTCGAAGAACATCGGCTGGCCGGAGGGGGACGTGAAGGTCTGCACCATGCGCACGAAGCCGCCCTCGCGCGGGGCGAAGATCTCGATCTCGAAGACCCCGTCGCCCGCGTCCTGCGCGAAGGTGATCGACTCGAAGTCGTCGGTGTTGCTCGCCTCGCTCGGGCGCAGCCGCGCCGGGCCGCGCCGAAGCCGCCCCAGCCGTGCAGCACCACCGGGTCTCCGAGCCCCTCGTCCCTGGCGTCGTCGCTGGCAAAGCCCAGGAAGACTCCCTCCGCGTTGGTGTTGGCCAGGACCGTGGCGTCGGCGTCCGAGCCGAGGTCTGTGAGGATCGTGACCTCGATCTCCACGGTCTCGTCGCCGGGGTTGTGGAACACCTCCATGAAGCGGGCGACGCCCCGGCCCTCGGGGTCCGCCACCAGGTCGAAGACGCGCGAGACCTGCAGGCCCGCGACGCTCAGCGCCTCGGTCTCGAGCCCCTGGTCGAAGGCGCGGAGAAAGGCGATCTGGTGGTCCACGGTCTCGCCCGCGATCAGCAGCCGGTGGCCGCCGTCATAGGCGTCGTTGCTGCCGTTGGTCGCCGCGAGGCCCCCGCCGGGGACGCTTGCGAGGTCCCAGAGGTTGCCCTCGGCGTCGGTGAAGTCCTTTGCGATGGCCATGTCCCGCTTCCCCCGGCTGGCGCGACGGCCCGGCCGCTGCGGACGCCTGCAGGGGAGAGACGTTCCGTATCGAGATCGATGACGCTAGGGAAACGCCTCCGGGCGGCGCGCCCGGTGCAGGCGCGGCCGCCCGTGTCGGCCCCCCCTCGCGCCCCCCCTTCAGGTCGGTCCCTCATGCCGGGGCGCCCGGTTCCATACCCCGGCGCCGCGTTTCGTTTTCGACCGACACCCCTTGGACGCCTGCGGAGCGGGGGCTATGTGTTGTGCGCGGCCGGGCCCCCCGAGCGTCCCCTGGGACGTCTCTCCGGCCGCCAGAATGTCTCAGCGGCGACCGCCGCGCCGGAGGCCACGCCTCCGGTTTCCCAGAAAACGACCGGGAGCTTTCCAATGGCCTTCGAACTTCCCCCGCTGCCCTATGCTCATGACGCCCTGGCCGACGCCGGCATGTCCAAGGAAACGCTCGAGTTTCACCACGACATCCACCACAAGGCGTATGTCGACAACGGCAACAACCTGATCAAGGACACCGAGTGGGCCGGCAAGCCCGTCGAGGAGATCGTCAAGGGGACCTACGACAAGTCCGCCGTGGCGCAGTCCGGGATCTTCAACAACGCCTCCCAGCACTGGAACCACACCGAGTTCTGGAAGATGATGGCCCCCAAGATGGCCATGCCCTCCGAGGTCGAGAAGGCGCTGAAAGAGGCGTTCGGCTCGGTCGACGAGTTCAAGAAGGAGTTCTCGGCCGCCGGCGGCGGGCAGTTCGGCTCGGGCTGGGCGTGGCTGGTCAAGGACTCGGGCGGCGCGCTCAAGGTCACCAAGACCGAGAACGGCGTGAACCCGCTGTGCTTCGGCCAGACCGCGCTGCTCGGTTGCGACGTGTGGGAGCATTCCTACTACATCGACTTCCGCAACAAGCGCCCGGCGTATCTGCAGAACTTCCTCGATAACCTGGTGAACTGGGAATACGTGGCCGCCAAGCTCTGAGGCGACTCGACGCGGGCCCCGCGCGCCCGGCAGACCCGAAGGCTCCGCCCCCCAGGGCGGGGCCTTTTCCATTGGCGCGCCCTCCGCCCCGCGACATCGCGCGTCGCGGGGCGACTGCGGTTGATCATAACGATTCGATGTGTTGGGATCGAAATGGTTGCAACTGAAACCAATCCCGGAGCCTGCGGGCCGTTCGCCCGCCGACCTGAGAGACGCCTCATGCACCGCGTTGTCCCTGCGGCCGTTTTCCTGGCCGCGCTGCTCCCCGTCCCGCTGTGGGCGGCGAGCGTGTCGTTGACCGTCACCACGCTTTCGGCCTCGGCCGATCATCCCGCCATCCTGGTCGAGAACCGGTCAGAGGACGGCGCGAGGCTGCTGGCCCTGAACCTGAGTGTGGGCGACACGCGCTTCAACTTCGATCGCGTCACCAACCGCCGGCGCTTCGGCGTCAGCTCTGCCACGCTGACCAAGGGCGGCACGGGGCAGGCGGGTCAGCGGACCGACGCGATCGCGTTTGCCTTCAGCGGCTTCGACCCGGGCGACTCGTTCAGCTTTCGCGTCGAGCTCGACCCTGACGGCGGCTCGGGCACGGTCGACTTCCGCTCGATCTTCTTTGGCAACGACGGGGACGGCGCGGTTCCCAACGCCACGATGACGGCGCTGTTTGACGGCGACCGCACCCTGACCGCCCGCTTCGGGGAGGCGTTGGCCCCCGCCGAGTCCCATACCATCGTCGCCGAGGACAGCGGCGCGGTCACGCCCATCCCGCTTCCCGCCGCCGCCCCGGCGCTGGTCGGGGGCGCGGCGCTGCTGTGGGCGGCGGCGCGCGGGCGCGCCCGGGGCTAGGCCGCGCGCCGGGCGAGGTCGCGCAACCTGGGCGCTCCGCAGTCCTCGAGCCCGCAGGGCTTCAGCTTCCGCAGGCTGGCCTCGATGCCGGCCGCCGTCTCGCGGGGCGCCTTGCGCAGGCGCACCGCCTCCATCGCGGCCGCGCAGCTTCTCCGTGGCGGTCGCGACCGCCTCGCGATGCGCGCGGACGGACGGACGCATGGAGCACGAGTTCATGGGTTTCTTCTCGAAGACCAGGCGCAGGCGGGTGGTCAGCCTCTCGACCATCGCCGGCCAGCCGCGGTCGATCATCGCGAACCGCGCCGGGGCGCGCGCGGCCCGGGCGGCGCCCGCTCAGGGCGAGGCCGCGAGGGTCGATTCGACGTTTTCACGCCCTCCCCGCCAGACTCGCCCGGCCTTCCATTTTGGAGCGCGGATATCGCAAAAATGGAAGCAAAGCGTCTCCAAGAAGAACGAACGGCTTTCACCTGTCGGAAGCTGGCGTCGTTCTCCGACATCCGACGTCGCAATTGAGGAAGTGAACCGATGTTGACTAAAAAATTGTTGCATGGCGTCACGAACCCCGTAGAAGCTGAACGAAACGAGGGCGGCCGAGCGCTGGGGAGCGCAGGTGTGTGGGCCTGAACCAAGCCGTCTCTCACTGGAAGGACTACCGATGAAGAAGTTGCTCCTTGCCGCCGCGGCCGCCGCGGCGACCCTGGCTTCGGCCGGGACCGCATCTGCCCTGACGGTCGGATTCGAGATGGTGGTCACCTCGACCGGCGCCACGACCGACCGTCCCCTGGTCCGGATCCAGAACACCAGCACCTCGGGGCTGACGCTGACGGCGTTCACGCTCAACATCGGCGGCACGAACACGATCTTCGACCGGGCCGACACCTTCAACCTCAACCCGACCGGGTCCGCCTCGCCGGTGACCACGGCCCTGCTGGTTGCGGGGGACGCCGTCAACAACGGCCAGGGCGTGAAGACGCTGGGCTTCACGTTCACCGGCTTCGACCTCAACGACCTGTTCAGCTTCCGGGCCGAGATCGACGTGCCGGGCACGAACGCCACCAATTCCGATTTCCGCACCATCTTCTTCAACAACGGCGGGATCGGGGTCGCCAACGCCGAGGCGACCGCGACCTTCAGCAACGGCCAGTCGCTGGACGTTCGCTTCGGCTCGACCTCGAACTCGTCGCTGACGACCTACACGGTCTCGGCCAGCGCCACCGAGTTCGGCGAGACCTCGCCCGTGCCGCTGCCCGCAGCCCTGCCGCTGGCGGCCCTGGGCTTCGGCGCCCTGGGTCTGGTTGCGCGCCGCCGCGCCCGCGGCTGAGCGCGCTCCTGCGGAGCCGACCTGAGGGGCGACCGGAGCGATCCGGTCGCCCCTCGCGCATTCAGCCTTCGGCCAGCGCCTCCAGCCGCGCGAGCAGGTCGGTGACGTCCTCGAGGCTCTCGTAGAGGCTCAGGAAGCTCTCGCCCGCCATGCCCTGGGCGACCACGTGCTCGATCAGCGCCAGCAGCGGGTCCCAGTAGCGCTCGGTGTTGAGCAGCAGCACCGGCTTGTCGTGCAGGCCAAGCTGGCGCCAGGTCAGCGCCTCGAACAGCTCGTCGAGCGTGCCCGCGCCGCCGGGCAGGGCCACCACGGCGTCCGAGTTCATCAGCATCACCTTCTTGCGCTCGTGCATGGTCTCGGTGACCACGTAGGAGGTCAGGTCCCGCCGCCCGACCTCCAGCGCCTCCAGGTGGCGGGGGATCACGCCGAAGGTCTGGCCCCCGGCCTCGCCGGCCGCGCGCGCCACCTCGCCCATCAGCCCCACGTCGCCGGCCCCGTAGACCAGCCGCATGCCGCGCGCCGCGAGGCCCCGGCCCAACGCCTCGGCCGCCAGGCGATAGCCCTCCCGCGCGCCGTAGCGCGAGCCGCAGTAGACGCAGACGCTGTAGGGATGGGGGCGGGGCATGGAACCTCCTGGACGTCGGGCGAGGGGAGGGCGATGGGTCGCCCGCATTCGCCATGAAACGGACATGAATTGCGCCGCGGCGCGTTCGGGCGCATGTTATTCCTAGCGAAAGCCCCGCGGGGCAAGGGAAAAGGTCAGGAACCCCCCGATGGTCGACTCGAAGGCGACCCTGCGCATCGCCGCCCTGGTCGTCGTGGCGGCGGCCGGCGCGGCCGCGCTGGCGATGACCGGATGGCTGGGGCCCTCGGGGCCCGGCGCGCCCGGCGGCGCCACGGATGCGGCGCCGGTCGCGGCAACCCGCGCGCCGACGGCGGGGCAGGGGGGCGCGAGCCTGGCGCCCGCCCCCTCGCCCGTGGCGCGCACACCGGCGGCCGAACCCGCTCCCGCGCCGGGCGCGGAGGTCCTCGCGGCCCCCGCCGCCGAGACCCCGGCGGTGGCGACCGGGGCCGAGACCCCCGGCGCCGGGCCCTCCGACCCGGAGCTTCCCCGGTTCGACCTGGTGCGGGTCGAGCCCGACGGCGCGGCGCTGGTCGCCGGGCGCGCGGCCCCCGGCGCGCGGGTCGAGGCGCGGCTCGACGGGCAGAGCGTGGGCGAGACCACCGCCGACGCCGCGGGCCAGTTCGTGCTGTTCGCCGAGCTGCCCTCGGGCGGCGCCGCGCGCGAGCTGAGCCTCGCCTCCCGCCTGCCGGACCGGCCCGAGGCGCGCTCGGCGGAGAATGTGCTGATCCTGCCCGCCGCGTCGCTGCCGACCGCGCCGCTGCAGGCCGCGCCGGGCGCGGCCGGCCCCGCGATCGCGACCGCCGCCCTTGCCGGCGCTGCGGGCGCGCCGGGCGGCGCCAGCGAGCCTGCCTCTCCGCGCGAGACGGCGCTTGCCGGCGCGCCGACAGTTCAGGCGCCAGCCGGCGCCCCGTCAGATCAGGCGCTTGCCGCGGCGCCCTCGCCGCCGGTGCTTCTCAAGACCTCCTCGACCGGCGCCGTGTCGGTCCTCGACCCCGAAGCGCTGGGGCCGGCCCGGGGCGTCACCCTCGATGCGCTGACCTACACCGCTGCGGGCGAGGTGCATCTCTCGGGCCGCGGCCGGGCCGGTCGCGCCGCGCGGATCTATGCCGACGACCGCCGTCAGGCCGATGCGGCCATCGATGCGCAGGGCGCCTGGCGGGCGGTGCTGACCGGCCTGACCCGGCCCGGCCGCTACACCCTGCGCGTCGACGAGATCGGCCCCCGGGGCCAGGTCACCAGCCGCATCGAGACCCCGTTCCTGCGCGAGTCCCCCGAGGCGCTGGCCCCCGGCGCCGAGCGGGTGGTGGTTCAGCCCGGCCACAGCCTGTGGGCGATCGCGCATGCGAGGTATGGCAGCGGGACGCGCCACGCCCTAATCTATGGGGCGAACCGGGACCGCATCCGCGATCCTGACCTGATCTATCCCGGACAGGTGTTCGACCTGCCCTCGGGAGAGGCGCCGCCCCCCCGCTGACCGCGGCCGGCGCGCGGCGCCCCCCTCCCGCCCCCGCTTCCGAGCGCCCGCGCGCGCGCCCCGCGCCGCCGCGTCGCCTCCCGCCCAGCCGCCGCCCGCCCCTGCGCGAGGCGCGCCCGCCAGGACCCCGAGCCGCATGAAACGCATCCGAACCCCGCCCCGCGGCGCCCCTGACGCGCTCGAGGGGGCCGACGGCGACCTGCGCATCCTCGCGCGCGTGGCCCCGTGGCTGTGGCCCGAGGGCGAGGGCTGGGCCAAGCGCCGGGTGGTCGCGGCCCTGGTGCTGCTGGCCATCGCCAAGGCCGCCACCGTCTCGACGCCCTGGTTCTACAAGGCGGCGGTCGACGCGCTCGCGCCCGCGCAGGGGGCCGGGGACGGGGCCGGGGAGGTGGGCTTCCTGCTCGCCGCCGGCCCGATCGCGCTGGTGATCGCCTACGGCATGTTCCGCCTGGCCGGCGCGGGCTTCCAGCAGCTGCGCGACGCGGTCTTCGCGCGGGTCGGCCAGCGGGCCCTGCGCAAGATGGCGCTGACCACCTTCCGCCATGTCCACGCGCTGAGCCTGCGCTACCACATCGGCCGCCAGACCGGCTCGCTCAGCCGGATCATCGACCGGGGGGTGAAGGCGGTCGACTTCCTGCTGCGCTTCCTGCTGTTCAGCCTGGCGCCGCTGGTGATCGAGCTGTCGCTGGTCGCGGTGATCTTCCTGCTGGCCTTCGACTGGCGATATTTCGCGGTGGTGGTGGCGATGATCGTGGCCTACGTCGGCTTCACCTTCGCGGTGACCGAGTGGCGGGTCCGCATCCGCCGCAAGATGAACCACGAGGACCAGGAGGCGACCCAGAAGGCGGTCGACAGCCTGCTGAACTTCGAGACGGTGAAGTACTTTGGCGCCGAGGCGCGCGAGACGGCGCGCTACGACCGCTCGATGGCCGGCTACGAGGACGCGGCGGTGAAGACCGCGACCTCGCTCGCGGCCCTCAACGGCGGCCAGGCGGCGATTATCGCCACGGGCCTGGTGGCGGTGATGGCGATGGCCGCCCAAGGCGTGCAGGCGGGCGAGCTGACCGTGGGCGACTTCGTGCTGGTCAACGCCTACATCGTGCAGATCACCATGCCGCTGGGCTTCCTCGGCACCGTCTACCGCGAGATCCGCCAGGCGCTGGTGGACATGGGCGAGATGTTCCGCCTGCTCGACCAGCCGCCCGAGGTCGTGGATCGTCCCGACGCGCCGCCCCTGCGCGCGGGCGCGGGCCGCATCGCCTTCGAGGACGTGCATTTCGCCTACGAGCCCGACCGCCCGATCCTGAAGGGCGTGACCATCACCGCAGAGGGCGGCGAGACCGTCGCCGTGGTCGGGGCCACCGGCTCGGGCAAGTCGACGCTGGGGCGGCTGCTGTTCCGCTTCTACGACGTGCAGTCCGGCCGGCTGACGGTGGACGGGCAGGACGTGCGCGACGTGGCCCAGGTCTCGCTGCGCGAGGCGGTCGGCGTGGTGCCCCAGGACACGGTGCTGTTCAACGACACCATCGGCTACAACATCGCCTACGGGCGCGAGGGCGCGAGCCAGGCCGAGGTGATCGAGGCCGCCCGCGCCGCCCGCATCCACGACTTCATCGAGTCGCTGCCCAAGGGCTACGACACGGTGGTGGGCGAGCGGGGCCTGAAGCTCTCGGGCGGGGAAAAGCAGCGGGTGGCGATCGCGCGCGCGATCCTCAAGAATCCGCCGATCCTGGTGCTGGACGAGGCGACCTCGGCGCTCGACACCCAGACCGAACGCGAGATCCAGGAGAGCCTGAAGCGCCTGTCGCAGGACCGCACGGTGCTGGTGATCGCCCACCGCCTCTCGACCATCGCCGACGCCGACCGGATCGTGGTGCTGGAGGAAGGGCAGGTGGTCGAGAGCGGACGCCACGCCGAGCTGCTCGGCCGCAACGGGCGCTACGCTCAACTGTGGCGGCGCCAGCAGGAGGCGGACGAGGCGGCCTGAGAGGCGACGCCGTGGCGCTCCCGCGCCGCGTCGCGCGGGGGCGCCTGCGAGGCCAGGAATGGCGTCCTGGAGCGGGGGCGCCCTGCGGGCGGGCATGGCTGCGTCGCGATTGGGGGGAGGGGCGCCCTGGGCTTTGGGGGCGGGAGCCTCCGGTGGGGAGGACGAGAGCCTCCGGCGGGCTCCTGACTCACCTGAGAACAGGGCCGCGCCTGTCCTCCGCAGCCGTCCGTCGCTTCTGATGCCTGAGCGACTCGCCCGCAGGGGTCAAGGACAAGCCGCGCTGCGCGCGGTCGCTGCGCGATCCCTGACCCCTGCGGACGAGTCGCTCTGATCGGCATCAGCGACGGACGGCTCCGGAGAACAGGCGCTCGGCGCACCATGGTGGGTGTCGCGCCAGAGGCGCACGGGTTGGTGTCGCGCCAGAGGCGCGCGGGTTGGTGTCGCGCCAGAGGCGCGCGGGTTGGTGTCGCGCCGGAGGCGGGTGAGGGCGGGCTTGGTTGGCGGGGCGCCGGGGGCGCTCAGACGAACCAGGCGTGGGCGACGGCGGCCGAGGCGGTGACGACGATGGCGGCCAGAAGGCCCGCGACCAGGTCGTCGGCCATCACGCCGAGCGCGCCGGGAAGACGCTCTGCGGTCGAGACCGGGGGCGGCTTGACGATGTCGAACAGGCGGAACAACACGAAGGCTCCGACCCAGCCGGGCCAGGGGAAGACGTGGGCCGGCGCGCCCACCAGCCACAGGCCCAGCGACAGCGGCGCCAGCGCCAGCATCTGGCCGGCAAGCTCGTCGGCGATCACCTCGCCGGGGTCCTCGTCGTCGGTGCGCGCGGACAGGTAGCGGTCGATCGAGGTGTAGCCCAGCGCCACCGCCACGATCAGACCGAAGGCGAACAGCGGGAAGCCCCCCGCCCAGTGCAGCGCGAAGGACACCGGCAGCGCCACCAGCGAGCCGACCGTCCCCGGCGCCACGGGGCTCGCCTCGCCCAGGCCGAACAGCGTCGCGAAACGGGCGGAGATCATGCGCACGGATCCTTCATCGCGCCCCCGGGGTCACGCGGCGGGGCGGGTGGCGGGCAGGGCGAGAGAGGCTGCGGCCTGCGCCGCGATCCCTTCGCCTCGTCCTGGAAATCCGAGCCGCTCGGTGGTGGTGGCCTTCACCGACACGCGCTCTGGCTCGATCTCCATGATCGCGGCCAGCCGCGCCCGCATTTGGTCGGAATGAGGGCCGATCTTGGGCGCCTCGCAAATCAGCGTGATGTCGGCGTTGATCAGCCGGCCGCCGCGGGCGGCCACCCGCTCGACCGCCTTGCGCAGGAAGATCTCGGAGGCTGCGCCCTTCCACTGCGGGTCGGAGGGCGGGAACCAGCGGCCGATGTCCCCCTCGCCCAGCGCCCCGAAGATCGCGTCGGTCAGCGCATGCATGCCCACGTCGGCGTCGGAATGACCCGCAAGGCTGCGGTCGAACGGGATCTCGATGCCGCACAGCCACAGGCTGTCGCCCGGCGCGAAGGCGTGCACGTCGAAGCCGGTCCCCACGCGGGTCTCCTCGGCGAGGCCGCGCAGCCAGGTCTCGGCCCGGGCGAAGTCTGCCGGCGTGGTCAGCTTCAGGTTGGCCTCGTCGCCCTCGACCATCTCGATCTCCTCTCCCGCGGCCTGGACCACGGCCACGTCGTCGGTCGCCTCGGCCCCCCCCGCGGCGGCGCGATGCGCGGCGAGGATGGCGGGCAGGCGGAAGCCCTGCGGGGTCTGGGCGCGCATCAGGCCGGCGCGCGCGACGCCCTCGCCGGCCGGACCGCCCGGCGTCCCGCGGCGCAGGGTGTCGACAACGGGCAGGGCGGGGCAGGCGCCCGAGGCCCGCTCGAGCGCGGCCAGCACCCGGCCCGCGAGCGCCGCGTCCGCGAAGGGGCGGGCGGCGTCGTGGATCAGCGCCACCCCCGCCTCGCCGTCCGCAGCGATCGCCTCGAGGCCGAGGCGCACGCTCTCCTGGCGCGTGGCGCCGCCGTGCACCGGAGCGGCGAGGCCTATGCCCTGCGCGGCGTCAGCATAAAGGTCGGCGTCGTCGGGATGGATCGCGACGCGCACGCGCGCGGGCGAAACCCCCGGCCAGCTCAGCACGGCGGCCAGCGTGCGGCGCAACACCGTCTCGCCGGCGAGCGCGCGATACTGTTTGGGTCCCCCCGGGCCCGCCCGCACGCCGCGGCCGGCGGCGACCACCAGGACATGCACCGGGCCGGAGCGGTCGGGAGCGGGCGAAACGGTCACGGGCGGCGGCGCCTCCGGCTGGGGTCGGGAGCGGCGGCGGCGCGGCCGGCAAGCCACGCTCCGACGCGGGAACGAGGCCGCGCGCAGGAATAACGGCGCGGCGGAGGCGATGGGTGGCACGCGGCCTTGCGTCCCGCAAGGGGCGGCGATATCCCTTGCGCGCACTGCATAAGGAATGGGCAGGTGACCTTCGCGATAGGCAATCTGGCGTTGCGAAATCCGGTTCTGCTCGCGCCGATGGCAGGAATCACCGACTTGCCCTTCCGACGGCAGGTCGCGCGGTTCGGCCAGGGCGCAGACGGAGCCGGCGTGAACGCCCCGGGACTGATGGTCTCCGAGATGATCGCCTCGCGCGAGGCGGCGCTCGGCGACGCGCGCGCCCGCGCCAAGGCCGAGATTGACGGCGCGCTCGGCGCGACCTCGGTCCAGCTTGCCGCCCGCGACCCCGAGTGGATCGCCGAGGCCGCCCGCTATGCGCAGGGGCAGGGCGCCCCGGTGATCGACATCAACATGGGCTGCCCGGCGCGCAAGGTCACCGGCGGCCAGTCCGGCTCGGCCCTGATGCGCGAGCCCGACCACGCGCTGCGCCTGATCGAGGCGACGGTCGCCGCGGTCTCGGTTCCGGTCACCGTCAAGATGCGGCTCGGCTGGGATCACGATGCGCTCAACGCCCCCGCGATCGCGGCCCGGGCGCAGGCCGCGGGCGTGGCCATGGTCGTCGTGCACGGGCGCACCCGCTGTCAGTTCTACAAGGGGTCGGCCGACTGGGCCGCAGTGCGCGCGGTGGTCGAGGCGGTCTCGATCCCGGTGGTGGTCAACGGCGACATCCTCGACGGCGAGACCGCGGCGCAGGCGTTGCGCCTCTCGGGCGCGGCGGGGGTGATGGTGGGCCGGGCGGCGCGCGGCCGGCCGTGGCTGCCCGCCCAGATCGCCGCCCACCTCGCCGGGCGCCCCGCGCCGCAGGTCCCCGGCCTTGCCGAGCAGGCCGGCAGCCTGATCGACCACTACCGCGACATGCTGGCCTTCTACGGGCGCGACGTCGGCCTGCGCTGCGCGCGAAAACACCTCGACTGGCGGCTTTGCGAGCTGGCCGGCGGCGGCGCCCTGCGCGCCGCGCTGCTGCGCGATACCGATCCCGATCGCGTGCTCGACCAGCTTTCGCGCCTGCCCGAGCTGGCCGCCGAGGCGGCCCACGCGGCCGTCTGCGACCCCTCTTCCGACGCCGCCCATCTGGCCGCGTGACCCGCCCCGATCCGTCCCCGCCCGCGTCGCCCTTCGACACGCAACCGGTTCCGAGATGACAGAGATCCCAGCCCAGACCTGCCCCGCCATCTGGAACGCCGTGCCCTTCGCGGCCCTGGTCCTCGACCCCGAGGACCGGGTCGAGGACGCCAATTCGGCCGCCGAGGTGTTCTTCGGCCTCTCCGCCCGCTCGCTGACCGGGCGCTCGCTGCACGGCATGTTCGGCCCCGCCTCGCGCGTCGCCGACCTCGTCGAGCAGGTGCGCCACGGCTCGGTCAGCCTCGCCGAGCACCAGATGGAGCTTTCGGCCATCGACCGGGCGCCGCGGGTGGTGGACCTTTACGTGAGCCTCGTCTCCGACGACGCGGGCCAGGTGCTGGTGATGATCCAGCCCCAGACCATCGCCGAGAAGATGGACCGCTCCCTCTCCCATCGCGCCGCCGCGCGCTCGGTCACCGGCATGGCCGCGATGCTGGCTCATGAGATCAAGAACCCGCTCGCCGGGATCTCGGGCGCGGCGCAGCTTCTGGCCATGCAGCTCGGCGACGAGGAGACCGAACTGACCGACCTGATCCGCGAGGAGGCCGAGCGCATCGCCTCGCTGCTCAACAAGGTCGAGCTCTTCGGCGACAGCCGCCCCGCCCCGCGCGAGCCGGTGAACATCCACGACGTGCTCGATCGGGCCAAGCGCTCGGCCGCCGCGGGCTTTGCGCGCCACGTGCGCTTTGTCGAGGAATACGACCCCTCGCTGCCGCCCACCGCGGGCGATCCCGACCTGCTGATGCAGGTGTTCCAGAACCTTCTGAAGAACGCGGCCGAGGCGACGCCCCAGGTGGGCGGGATGATCACCATCCGCACCTCCTACCGCCCGGGCATCCGCATGGCCGTGGCGGGCGGGGGGACCGAATCCCTGCCGCTGCAGGTGACCATCTCCGACAACGGCTCGGGCGTGCCCGATCAGTTGAAACGCGACATCTTCGAGCCGTTCGTGACCTCGAAGGCCACCGGCTCGGGGCTGGGGCTGGCGATGGTCTCCAAGCTCGTCGCCGACCACGGCGGCGTCATCGAGTGCGAATCCGATCCCGGCTGGACCACCTTCCGGGTGCTGCTGCCGGTGTGGTCCGATCCCGCCGCGAAAAAGAAGAAGCCCGCGCCCCGGCGCCGGAAGGAGAAGACGGCATGACCGGCCGCATCAACGGCACCATTCTCGTCGCCGACGACGACCGCGCAATCCGCACCGTGCTCAGCCAGGCCCTGTCGCGCGCCGGCGCGCGGGTGCGCTCCACCGGCTCGGCCTCGACGCTGTGGCGCTGGGTCGAGGACGGCGAGGGCGACCTGATCGTCACCGACGTGATGATGCCCGACGGCGACGCGCTGGATCTGCTGCCGGCGATCCGCAAGAAGCGGCCCGACCTGCCGGTGATCGTGATGTCGGCGCAGAACACCATGCTGACCGCGATCCGCGCGGCCGAGGTCGGGGCCTACGAATACCTGCCCAAGCCCTTCGACCTGCGCCAGGTCCTCGAGCATGTCGAGCGGGCGCTGGAAGGCGTCCGCAAGCCCGCCCCCACCGCCTCCGAGGGGCCGCGCGACGAGGGCCTGCCGATCATCGGGCGATCCCCTGCGATGCAGGAGGTCTACCGGATCATGGCGCGCCTGATGAACACCGACCTGACGGTGATGCTCAACGGCGAGTCGGGCACCGGCAAGGAGCTGGTCGCGCGGGCGCTTCATTCGTTCGGGTGGCGCAAGCAGGGGCCGTTCGTGGCCGTCAACATGGCCGCCATCCCCCGCGACCTGATCGAGGCCGAGCTGTTCGGGCACGAGAAGGGCGCCTTCACCGGCGCCACCGAACGCTCGGCCGGCAAGTTCGAGGCCGCGGCCAACGGCACGCTGTTCCTCGACGAGATCGGGGACATGCCGCTCGACGCGCAGACGCGGCTGTTGCGGGTGCTCCAGGACGGGCAGTTCACCCGCATCGGCGGGCGCACCGCGATCAAGGCCGACGTGCGGGTGATCGCGGCCACCCACCAGGACCTGCGGAGCCTGATCAACGAGGGCGCCTTCCGCGAGGACCTGTTCTACCGCCTCAACGTGGTGCCGATCCGCCTGCCGCCGCTGCGCGACCGGACCGAGGACATCCCCGACCTCGCCCGCGCCTTCCTGCGCAAGGCCGAGTCCGAGGGGCTGCCCCGCAAGGCCGTGGCCAACGACGCGGTCGAGGCGCTGAAGGCCCAGGCCTGGCCCGGCAACGTGCGCGAGCTGGAAAACCTGATGAAGCGCCTCGCCGCGCTGTGCGCCGACGAGATCATCACGCTCGCCGACGTCGAGCGGGAGCTGGCCGCCCGCCCCTCGGCCGCCGCGCCGGAGATGGAGCGGGGGGCCTCGCTGGGGGCCTCGGTCGAATCCCACCTGCGGGCCTATTTCCAGCTGCATGGCGACGCGCTGCCGCCGCCGGGCCTCTACGACCGGATCCTGCGCGAGGTGGAGCTTCCGCTGATCGCGCTGACCCTCTCGGCCACGCGGGGCAACCAGCTCCGCGCCGCGGACCTGCTCGGCATCAATCGAAACACCCTGCGCAAGAAGATCCGGGAGCTTGACATTCCGGTCACGCGCGGCAAGACATTGATGTAAGTTTGCAACAGTGACTGGCGGCGGCCCACGGGCCCGCCGCCCGCGCGCTCCGGGACGGTGGGGGATCCGAGGGCGACGCGAGGATGTCGCGCGGGCCTCGCAGCCCTGCGCCGGCGCCGTCGCAACCGTGGCGCAACCGGGGAGACCGAGTGACCCAGCGCACGATCCGCGCCGCCAGATCCGCCGTCGAGGCGATGGCGGCGCTCCCCTCGCTCGCCCTGCGCGGCGAGCTCTCGCGACGCACCCGGGCGCGCTTCACCCTGGTGATCGTGGCGCTCGGCCCGGTGCTGGCGGTCGTGACCGGCATCGCATTGTCCGGCGGCGACCGCGGCCCCGTCCGCCAGGAGGTGCTGCGCGGGGTCTTCCTGCTCGATCTCGTCTACATCCTGGTGATCGCGGGGCTGGTGGCCTGGCGGGTCGCGGCGCTGATCTCGGCGCGGCGCGCGCGCTCGGCCGGCTCGCGCCTGCACCTGCGGCTGACCGGGGTCTTCGCGGCGATGGCGCTGGCCCCCACCATCCTGGTCGCGGTCTTCGCCACCCTGACCGTCAGCTTCGGCATCGAGGGCTGGTTCTCCAACCAGATCGGCTCGGTCGTGCGCAACAGCCTCTCGGTCGCCGAAAGCTATGAGGAGGAGCACCGTCGCCGCATCCGCGGCGAGGCGCTGGCCATGGCCAACGATCTGGCCGGCGAGGCGGCGGGCATGATCAACGACGCCCAGCTCGGCGACATGCTCCGCGCGCAGGCCTACCTGCGCGAGATCCCCGAGGCCTATGTCTTCGACGGCTCGATGGAGCTGCGCGCCCGGGGCGAATTCTCCTACCTGTTCAACTTCACCCCGCCCACGCCCGAGCAGATGGCCCGCGCCCGCGAGGGCCAGGTGGTGGTGATCTCCGACGAGAACGAATCCGAGGTCCGGGCGCTGGTGGCGCTGAAGGGCTTTGTCGACTACTACCTCTACGTCGGGCGAAACGTGGACGGCAACGTGCTGCGATTGCTGGACGAAACCCAGGACACGGTGCGCCTTTACGAAGCGCTCGAGGGCCAGCGCAACACCATCCTGCTGGAGTTCGCGATCCTCTACGTGGGCTTTGCGCTGGTGGTCACGCTGGCCGCGATCTGGGCCGGCCTCTATTTCGCCGAGCGTCTGGCGCGGCCCATCGGACGGCTCGCCGGCGCCGCCGAACGGGTCGGGGCGGGGGACCTCGACGTGCGCGTGCGCGAGGAGCGGGGCGACGACGAGATTGCCGTCCTCGCCCGCATCTTCAACCGGATGACCGAGCAGGTGAAGGCCCAGCGCGACGCCCTCGTCGCCGTCAACCAGGAGACCGAGCGCCGCCGCCGCTTCTCGACCACCGTGCTCTCGGGCGTCACCGCGGGCGTCGCGCGCCTCGACGCCGAGGGCCGGGTGGAGCTGCTCAACGAGGCCGGCGCCCGGATGCTGGGGGTCACGCCGGCCGAGGCCGCGGGCCGTCCCATCGCCGACGTCGCCCCGATGTTCCCGACCCTGCTCGCCCAGGCGCGCGAGCGTCGCGGCGGCCAGACGACCGAGCGCATCCACGCCCGCGTCGACGGCGCCGACCGCGACTTCCTCGCCCGCGTCACCCGGGTCGCGCCCGAGGGCGACGCCGAGATCTTCGTGCTGACCTTCGACGACCTGACCGAGCTGGTGACCGCCCAGCGCATGGCCGCCTGGGGCGACATCGCGCGGCGCATCGCCCATGAGATCAAGAACCCGCTGACCCCGATCCAGCTCTCGGCCGAACGCCTCAAGCGCAAGTTCGCCGACGGGCTGACCGGGCGCGACCGCGAGCGCTTCGACAGCTACGCCGACATGATCGTGCGCCAGGCCGGCGACATCCGCCGCATGGTCGACGAGTTCTCGCGCTTCGCCCGGATGCCGGCGCCCGAGCTCGCCTCCGACGACCTCTCGGCCATCGTCACCGACGCGGTGCTGCTGCAGGCCGAGGCCGGCGGCCCGGTCGCCTTCGCGGCCGAGGGCGCCGACACGCCCCTGCCGCTGCGCTGCGACCGCACCATGCTGTCCCAGGCGCTGACCAACCTGCTCAAGAACGCGGGCGAGGCGGTCGAGGCCCGCCTCGCGACCAGCCCCGAGCCCCCGGGCCGCGTGATCCTGGAGCTGCGCCGCGACGCCGAGGCGGCCGAGATCCGGGTGATCGACAACGGCGTGGGCCTCCCCGACACCGGCCGCGCCCGCCTGCTCGAGCCCTACGTGACCACGCGCGAGAAGGGCACCGGGCTCGGCCTCGCAATCGTCAAGAAGATCGCCGAGGAACATGGCGGCAGCTTCTCGCTCGAGGACGCGCCCCTGGACCCCGAAGCCGGCCGGGGCGCGGCTTCAGGCGACGCGCCGCGAGGCGCGATCCTCAGTGACGCGCCG